>JBBQKF010000106.1:0-8718 GCA_038326615.1 Saccharofermentanales bacterium
CTAATGAACGCATCTAACTATATGAAAACATTTACGTTTGAGTATTCAACCGACAATTTCTTTTGGGTTGAATTAGATAATAAATTATTTGATGCCCCATCTCCTGTGGATTCATATATTAATTATTCGTTTGCAGAAACAAATATGAGATATTTTAGACTAGTTCCGAAATCTATTTTTGGTGGAGGAGATCTTTATGGACATGCAATTAGTGAAATCAAGGTATTTGCATCTAGAAATCAAACAATAGTATTGCCAGATAAATTTGATGATAGGGGTGCTTTGAAATTTACTTATTCAGAAATGACTAAAAGTATTATGGAAAAAAACAATGCAAGATATGATTTAACAAAAAATGGTTCAGTAAAAGATTTGTATGCAATTTATCTCTCGAATTTATCTAAACCAACCTCAAATACTCAAAGTTCTAGTGAGACATCATCTATTATATCCTCGCAAAGTGAAGAGGAATCACAATTAAGTCAAGTAGAATCGATTAGTGATTCTGCTTCTAAATCATCTGTGGTATCAGTCGCACCGACAGGGGATAGTGCCAAAAATGATAACGAAGTATGGAGAAACCTTTTAATAATTGCGTTAATATTGGCACTGTTTTCTCAACTATTTTTTATAGTTAATAAGAAATATAAATTTATCCAATTAAAAAAATAGAGAATTGAGGATCAAGTATGTATAAATTTCTAGCAAAAGACATTGCACGTAAAGGATTAATAATTTCATTGTGTATATTAATTGTAATAAATATTTCTTTAATAATTCCTATGTACCCTTCGTCAGTCACCATAGGAAACAATGTTTTTAAAAATCTTACTGGGCCTTATGCAAAGTTTGTTGATAATACTTATGTAACTGAAATGGATGGCTGGCATGCAGCGACTAATCTTAATGCCTCTTCCGGCGATAGATTTGTTCAACCAATAAGCAATGCAACTAAATTGTGGATTGATATAGGCGCAATATATTCTATATCAAAACTTTCGCTTAATTGGGACCCTTCTAATTTCGCTACTAAGTATAATGTTTTAATTTCAATAGACAACACAACATGGACAAACATTGCAACCGTTGAACGCAGTACACCGGGCACGGCAGTAACAAATTTTCCTACAATTCCAGATTGCAGGTATATGGTTATTGATGTGATCTCCGTCATTGGTTCTTCATGGGCTATTGTAAACAATTCTACTGGTGAATTAAATGCTCTTTATGGTGTTTTATCCGAAAATCCTACAAATGTTTCAGTCAATAAACCCGCTGACCTTGTTGATTTGGAAGGTAAAACCATAGATGACAGCGAAATATTAAGTAAAGCCTCAAAGATAACTGATGGTGATGCTGACAATTTTGCTCAAACCAAAAACACAAAGTTTGGAGCGATTGTTAATCTTCAGGGACTTGCTAAAATAACAGATATAAGCGTGACATCCTATAAAAATAATTCTGTTTCAAAGTTCGACATAAAAATATCAAAGGACGGATTTTACTGGGAAACTATTCAAACAAACATTTCGCTTTTGGCAGGACAAAGGAAGCTTATAAACATTGGTCAAAAGTATATTGGTAGGTTTATATGGATTGCACCTTCTACTTTCATAGGAACATCCCTTTTTGCTATCGGCGAAATTACGATAAATGGTCAAATGTTGTCATCTGATATAAATGTTGCTCTTAATAAAATCGCACTGGCATATGAACATCTTACAACAAACCAAATTTCTGCATTTACCGGAGAGATTGCTAAAGCTATTGACGGTTCGGCTGATTCGTATAACCCAAATGCTAATTTTGCACAAGCTTCAAGCGCAGCACAGGATTGGGATTTTGTAATTGACTATAGCAATATAGTAAGCATATCTGTTTTAAATTACACACCCGAAAATGACAACTATATTGAGTCATTCGACGTTTATACATCATTTGATGGCATTGACTGGACAATCTTCAAATCTGGACTTATATATACAAACGATGTTGCAGGACAAAATGGTTCAGGCAAAACTGCACAATACACCTTTGCATACCCTGCTGTTGGCCGATTTATTAAAATATCTCCTACTAAAATAAAAATCTCAGGTAATAATTCGCATTGTATTACAGAAATAGAAACCATCGGATATAACCCTACAGGCATTATCCCACTATCCACCAAGATGATAAGTTTAGAAAATGGAGGTACACCGGTTTCTACTTTGTCACAGTATACACCAGACAAAGCTTTTGACGGCGACAATACAACGTATGCGCAAAGTCAATCATTTACTCCTTGGGATATGGTAGTAACACTCCCTGACAATTATGAAATAATGGGAATTTATTTGAGATGCAACTCGACCGGCAAAATTCATATTCCACTTGATTATAGTATAGAAACATCAAACAATGGATTTGGGTTTCTTCCTATAAAAACAGTTACTGGTAATACAAAAACAACACAAGGTTACACTTTCAATGCAAATGTTGTTGCAAAATACTTAAGACTTAATGTAACAAAAACATCATTAATAACTGGAAACTCCGGATATAATATAGCGGAATTCCAAATTTATGGCAGACCTAAAACACCTATATACTTGCCTGCAACAGATATAAACATTAGCTCAGATCAAACTTTAAGCTTGCTTTCAGGTGATGTGTCACAAATTGTTATTGACTCTATTGCTCCTTTAGATGCTTCATCGGATATTACTTATTCAAGTGAAAATACTTCTGTAGCAACAGTATCAAAAAATGGAACGATAACTGCGACGGGTGGGGGGGCAACTAATGTTCATGTTGTTTCTGGAACCGCTGATAAAACAATTCAAGTTAAAGTTTTAGGAAATGTAGCACTAAACAAATCAGCATCCATGTCTGCTTCTTCCGGGTGGGGGAACATCCCAGCGTATGCAATTGATGATAACAAAGGAAGTATTTGCCAGGCTGATGTAGATTCTCTATGGACATTGACTATCGATCTTCTTGATTTTTATTCAGTGTCAGTAATTACTATTGATCAAAGTGATGCATGTTATGCAACAAGTTTCAGTATTGAAGCTTCTCTTAATGGGTTTTTCTGGTATAGTGTTGTAAACGAAACGAATTTTACAGTAAATATGCACGGAATTTATAAATTCGCTCCTCGAAATGCAAAATTCATAAGATTTGTTCCTACAGCTAAGCAAACAAACGGTGCTAGCATTGCAATTAAAGAAATTGGAGTTTTTGGCGAAAAGATTAATGCAGAAAATCAAACCGTGAACGAAATAACATTAGACTACCAAGAATTATACTTAATTCCGCGTAACGAATTTCAAATGACTGGCAAAATTGATCCGGTGGAAACAATGGTCAGTTGGACTAGCAGTGACGAAAGCATAGCAAAAGTCAGTGGTGCTGGAAAGATAACAGCTATTAAATCAGGTGTTGCCACAATAACTGCTAGAGGTGGAGACAAATCTGATACTTGTAAAGTTTATGTTAAAAGAGACTTAGCTAAGAACACTTATGCAGAAATGGTTGGAGCATCACCTGGATGGGGCAACATAGCAGCTTTTGCAATTGATGGTAATAAAGATACTGCCGCTCAGAGCAATAAAGATGTGCCATGGGACTTAATTGTTGATCTTGGAGTTGCTCAACCAATAAATAATATATACTATCGCCCTGATGGCTACAATTATGCATCTCTCTTTTCAATTAAAGTATCAACAGATAAAGAAAACTGGACAACGATTACGAATGAAAACGTCGCGGGTGATGGTGCACCAAAGGTTTTTGATTTTGTATCTATTAATGCTAGATATGTGTGGCTTGATGCTGTTAGCACAGTTGTGAAACTACCAGCAGGCGTTACAGACTCTTCACTCTTGGATTATGGCGCAGCAATAAATGATTTTGAAGTATACGGAGATTTTGTTGCCATTACAGACGCACAAATTGCTAAAGCCAGTGCTGATATTCCCATAGGATTTATTTATCTTGCAAAAGTTAATTATTATCCAACTAATGCAACGATTAAAAGCTCATCATGGAAAAGTTCAGATGCAAATATCGCAACTGTCGATTCAGATGGAAATATTAAAGGACTTAACACAGGTACTGCGAGAATAACTGCAACGACTTATGATAAAGAAATTATCTTAACTATGGATGTTAGAGTTTACGAAACCGAAAATATTGCATTATACAAAAAAAATGTATGGATGGATGCTGATGTTGGGTTTGGAAATGACGCATCAAATGCAGTTGATGGTTCATACCAAACTGTTGCTCAGTCTATGCTGAATGTGCCATGGAGCCTATTTGTTCAATTCCCTGTTAAAGCAGAAATTTCAAGTTTCCGTGTCACAATGAATGATTTTAACTTTGCAAACCATTATAAAATTCTAATTTCCGATAATTATAATGGTCCTTGGCAACTAGTTTACGAAAATTTCAATGCGTCTCCTAAAACTCTTACAGTCTTTTTAGACAACAAAGTGGAAACAGAATTTGTAAAATTTGAAGCTGTAAGCACAATAGGAGATTTTGGATATGCTCTTCATGAGTTTGAGATTAGTACTGCGTATGGATTTGATAACAACAAAATACCAAAACCTAATTTTGATGACTCCGGTCCAGAGGTGTGGGATGGACCAGCAATTGAGCCCAATAACAACATTGTTTATAGTATTATTCAAACATTTAAGAAAAGAATTATTTCAGCTCATAGCAGCATAGGCGCAGTTAATACAAATGAACTTTTAATGAGACTCAAAAACTTATTGTTTGAAAATGGTGAATTGACTATTCCTATTTCTGAAACACCAGAAAATCCATATTACTCTGACACTACCTCATCAGAAATAAGCGATAATTCATCAATGTCAGAAAGTTCTTCGACTATAGAAAACTCAAGTGGTTCATCGTCATCCGCGTCCGGTTTAAACAATATTAGTCCTACACCTAAGCCGACACAAAAACCAAATAGCAAAGACGAAGGTGCTTCGAAATTCATATTTATTATAGTTACTTGCCTCATTTTAGTTAACATTTTAATTTTAATTTTCAGCTTTGTATTACCTAAGATTATTTCAAAAAAAGGAATGGAGAAAAAATCATGAAAAAAATAAAAAGAATATCTTTGGTATCATTATTTATTGTCTCAACTTTAGCTCTCACGTTCAGTATAATTATCAATTTTCCTGAAACTTCTAAGGCTATAACAAAATATTCATATAAATCCCAGAGTATTGAGCTCAAAACAGTAGGAAGTGCGGACATCAACGACTATCCGAATGATTATGTAAGGGCAGAAGGAAATAAGCCTGCTAAAGATTTTAAAATATCAGATTTTCGCGAATTCAATGCGTTGGACAACTACCCATTGCTTGTTGGTGGAATGGCTCATGGTGCGACAAATATCAATATTTTAAAACAACTGGGTATCGGGAACTTTGTATGGGTAGGCAAGCAAGGATATGGAATGGGAAATACTCCATGGAACGAAGCTAACTGGTGGCAGCAAGATGTTGATGCAATAGTTGCAAATGAAATGTACTATATGATTTCATCTCATAGAGGTTTAGGAGAGCTAGAAAAAGGTGGCGGTTACGATATGGGTGGAGATACTGAATATTTCATGCCTGCGGACAAAGCAACGCAAGATTACATTAAAAACACCGGAGGAAAATACTTTATTGGGTGGCAAGCAGAAGAACTAGATGCAGATATGATGCAGACTAATCTTCAACCAGCATTTTCTGACAGAAATCCTGAACTCTACGACTATGAAACAACCGGACAAGCAAGAATTAATTACGAGAATGAGTTAGTTCGGTTACAGAAACAGGCTCATAACAATGGGGGAATGTTTATTTCAAATCAATGTATAACATCCCAGTTGAATGCTTTTAGAGCAGGAAATGATATTGTTATTGGTGAATTATTAGAACATTTACCCAATACAGAACTTCAGCTTGCATATCTTAGAGGTGGCGCACAACAATTCGGCGGGAATTGGGGCGTATGGGTATCTCCTTGGTATGATGGAGTCCCCACGGCTGACAAAGGCCTATGGCCTGCAAAATTTGCACAACCAGGATTAGGACACAAGCCTTCAAGCTTCAGAAAAACAATATACGAATCATATGTATCCGGAGCAAGGATTATTACAGCACAAGAAACTGAAGGATTGTTTTCTCGTGCAGGTAGTTCTTATAAGGATGTTTTATGGGGAACAGAATTAAAAAACTTCTGGAATTACGCTAAGAATCACCAGGAAACTATGACCCCAATTGTTCCAGTAGCAGTTATAATTGATAGAGATAACGGGTGGCAACCAGGGAACTTATTTGGAAACTGGGCTCCTAGAGACACTGTATGGGGCAAGTTGACACCTACTGATGGCGATAATATGCTGGCACAATTTCTTAATGTGTTTTTACCCGGTTACAAGAGAACTCCGGAAAGTGTTTCTTCAAGAAAAGACTTATACCCTGGTTATTTTGTTGCAACACCGATTGGTCCTTTTGATATGGTAGCCTCTGATATTTCGGTGGAAAGACTAAGAAAATATCCGGTAGTTTCTTTGATGGGTGATATAAAGTTTAATGCGAAAATTTTAAATACCCTTAAGGCTTACGTCAACGGAGGTGGTACTCTGATAATTAATTCTTCTCAATTAAAATCTAATAACAAGTTTATGGATGATCCTGATTTCTTCGGTTATCAACTTAGAGGTTTTTCTGACAATTGGCTACGGTCGAGCAGAGTAAATAACACTGGACTGATAACACTTAGCACGGATATTCCATATATGAATAAAACATCCTACTCAGGACTATATTCTGCCGCTGTTAATGGAGTTCTCAAAGGTGGAGAAGTTGTTGCGATTGATGCTAACAAAATGCCAGTTGTTGTAAGGAATTCATATGGAAGCGGCAAGGTGTATCTGACTTTGACTAATAACATGATGGATAGCAGTGCAACTCCAAAACCTCTTGAATTTTACAATGATTTAATGAAAGCGCTTGTTTTGGGATCGAATTGCAATATCAAGGTTTTTCCATCAGCAACAGGTGGAACAAAAGATTTTTCATGGCAAGCATCATACCAAGGCAGTGATAGTATTGTAGTCGCGATTACAAATAATGGTGTTAGCAGTGGATATGTTGATGTTAATTATGTCGGTGACAGCACAACTGCAAGCATAGATGTCGGAATGACTGAATTGGTTCAAACAGTTACCAGCACTGGAAAAACATTCAAAGTAAAAGTTGCAGCTGATGATGTTACTCTTTTAAGAATTATGTTGTACTAAGTGCCTTGTAATGTCTAGATACTCTATAATGGCGGGCTATTTGTCGTCTTTATAGTACAATTATATATGTTAAAAGAACCAGTAACGAATAAACTAAAAAGCAGGAGAGTGTCTTATGTCCATAACATTTACAGCAGACCGTTATTTAAGAGTACGTGAGAACTATAGTAAATATTTTAATCATAAAGCTGAAAACATTATTACTGGAGTAGTTGTTGCTTCAAGGGATCCTGGGCGTCCGGAACCCAAAACACCTTACCTCACTCAACAAAATTGTAACAACCTAGAAATTTCGCCAGAAGAAATCATAGACACAATGGATTACCATTTAAGCAGATTTGAATACTATGGGGATGCTTTTCCAATGATTAACTTTGATGCATTTGGTCCTGGCGTGGTTTCAGCTTTTTTGGGAGCAACTCTTGACAACTCTACGGGTAGAGTTTGGTTTCACCCAAAAGGGATATCAGAAATAGAAACAATTAATTTACAGTTTGACCCAGACAACATATGGTTTAAAAGAATTAAAAGCATATACAAAGCAGGGTTGGAGCGCTGGGAAGGCAAGGTTTTACTTGGTATGCCGGATTTAGGCGGGGTTATTGATATCCTATCAACATTTCGTCCAAGTGAAGAATTGCTTTTTGACTTATACGATAATCCCAATGAAGTGAAGCGTCTAACATCTCAGATTACAGCCCTTTGGCATCGGTATTATGAAGAGCTTAGTAATGTATTAATGCCTGTTAATCCTGGATATACTGATTGGTCAACCATTTACAGTGATACTCCATCGTATATTACGCAGTGTGATTTTTCTTATATGATAAGTCCCGAAATGTTTAATGAATTTGCATACTCTGAGCTTGAATATTCATCTTCAAGACTTTCACGTACTACGTATCATCTTGATGGAATTGGTGAGCTTAATCACCTTGACAGTATTTTGAAAATAAAGAACTTGGATGGAGTACAGTGGATTCCTGGTGAAGGAAGTGCTCCTTACAGTGAGTGGCCGGATGTTTATAAAAAAATTCAAGCCGCAGGAAAGCTAATTCAAGTTGGTTGGTCATCATTTGAAGAATTAGAAGTAATTTCAAAGCAAGTTGGTAACGATGGAATAATCCAGACACCTCCTAAGTATTTTGAGGAAAAAGACAAAGACTACGCAATGTCTTGGCTCAACAAACTTGGAATAGAGAAGTGATTGTCTCACGAGTAAAAATGCGCGTCGTTAAAATAGCAGAATAACAAAAATATTTTAAATAGGAGCATTGTAAATGAATAAAAAGTTAAACTTAAAAGCAAATTGGAAATTTTGTCAAGAATTTAGAGATGAAATGATTCAAATCGGATATGCCGAAGACGAATTTCAAACTGTGACAATTCCACATAGCACCGAAAATGTGCCATTTAAT
>JBBQKF010000107.1:0-8500 GCA_038326615.1 Saccharofermentanales bacterium
TATACCAATTTGTGCTGAGAATAGGTATCAGGATATTCTATTATCTTTATATAAATAAGCCATTAATAATAATGAAGTAAAAAAAGTGAGAATCAATGATAAATAGCATATTTCGGAAATTACTCAAAAAAAGCTAATGCCTCTTCGATAGCCTCAATATTAATTTTGCATAAAATTGGAAATGCTACGGATCAAATGCATTACATTTTGTTGAAAACAACCAATTTTCCAATCTCTGTCAGTTTTTGTGAGATTAAGGTTAGAATCTTTTCTCTTGGGACAAGCCCCCTTTGCTTATAGCTTATGTCGTTGTTTGCTGGATTAATAGCAGAACCCATAAAAATGTTTACTCTATCAGCAATCATAAGATAGTCGTATAACTGCGTAACAGGATTATCATCATGCATGTTTTCACGGTCTTCATCAATAATATTAAACAATTGATTCAAAGTAACCAACCCTTCTGTAACAAGATTGATACCCTCTATTGTTGAAGCGGGCGGAGTAATTCCATCGTATGAGGTATTGTCAACTTTTATTGGTTTTTTCAATATCTCTGAAACAAGTCGAGATGAGGTAGCTCCACAAATTAGTTTAATACCTTTCGAATTTATAAATCCCAATAGTTTTTCTGTAGTTAATTCTCTGTCTGCCGGAGGTCCTGTCAGTAAATTCACAATAACTCCAAGTCTGATAGACGCACTAATGGCTGTTACGTCATCGCCTCTTTTATTACCCGAGAGCTCATATGACTTATCTGCCAGTAATTTTGGAATTTCACTAATCTGAAATTGTCTATGTAATTTTGAGCTTATATATTTACAAATATTATCAACGCCCCAACCGTAGTCATAGGTAACTCCGAGCCCTGCTTGAGTAACTCCATCGCTATAGCAAACAATTCCTTCCCTTGGTTTTAAGTAACAACTTGATTCTGAAATTATGGCATTGTCAGTAATGATTTTTCTATGATTAAGCACATTTGCCTGTCTATTTGAAATAATTACAGGTATAGGTATTTCATAAGTTAATATGTTGACATATCCATCAGATTTGAATCTCGCGATTAAAAAAACAGAATAAGGCAGATCGTCAATAATAGCAGATTCCATAGTCGTAGCAACCATTTCGCAGCAATTACGAAGAGTAAAGCCTCGCTGTAGCAATCCTTTAATTCTCGATACGCATGTATTCGCTGCAATATTAGCTCTTATTCCACTACCCATACCATCAGCCAGAATTAGCAGAGTTTCGTTCTCATTACGTACAACTTCAAAAACATCACCACAAGGTATCCCTTCATACTTTGACACCTGTTTGGTAGTTATTTCAACATAATAGTAGTCCATCACTGTACCTTAGCCATTATTACAAACATAGTATAACAAGATATTATTATCTATCATTTGTAATTTTAAGTAAATTATTTATCAGTTCCTCGCTTTGTGCTGTAGTGTCCCCGAGTAATTTTGCTATTTTTTGGGACATCAATATTTGGTGGTCTAATAGATCGGTTGCTTTAAGAATAGTTTCTCTTTTTAAAGAATCCATTTTTTCTTTATTTGAAATAACATTTGTTATGTTCACAAACACACCAACAAGTTTTTTTTCTTCCTTCAGTGCATAAATTATTTGATGGCATATCATATTGTAATTCTCATGTTTCTGCGTCATTTCAAATTTATCTGTCTCTTGAATTTTGAATTGTATGAATGGTTCAGGATCCATTATTTTTGATATGGGTTTGCCAATATTGGAATTTGAGCACATAAACATCTTCCGGAATGCCTGATTCATTGACATGATGTTATAATTGTCATCTACAATGACAATGCCGTTTGGACTTTCCTGCAAAATCCTGTCGGCTTTTGTTTCAGAACGTTTTCTAATAAAAGAAACACACATCTCCGGTTCTGCCATTCCACTCAACACAGCAATTGCCTTGTCACGACAAGAATCATAACCACAGGAAGTACAATCAAGTCTATCCTCAGGATTAGATTTTCCAATTTTTTCAAGCACATTTATAATTTCATCTTCCGAAAAAATTGGCTGCCTTATCACAGAATTTTTACTAAACTGTGTTTGAACATTTGATTCAACAACCTCAACATTATTCGTTTCAAATTCTCTCTTGCTATGGAAGCTTAATAAGTTAGTTCTCCTTTCGTAAATATTGACTTTATTTTTCATGCCCGGTCCATCAATGCATCCATTCTTGCAAAGCAATGACTCAATCAAAATATGTTGTGGTGATTCATTAGCATAATTAACTGCATTTTTCAGTTCTTCAAATCCTGAAGTACAGATATATTCATTACAAAAGGACTTTGATTCCAGATTAGCTGCTTTTTCGAAACCATTTAAAGCTGGGAAGAGCTTTTCATTAGGTCCCGCTGTTAAATCAAAATTACTTTCTTCAAATCTGGCGGGATCGATAGCAAATTCATCAAACAACTCAAACAACTCGTCAAATGTAAGTACAGCATCCAACAAATTTCTAAATTCAACTCTGCTTGCCTCATACTTCTTTGCAATACAAGGACCGACGAAAACAATATTCCAATTGCTACCCAACTTTTTCCTCAAATATTCGGCTGTTAAAATCATCGGTGACTTTATTTGCGCAAGATTATCTATGGCTTCAGGGCAATATTTTTCAATATAACTTACAACAGCCGGACATGAAGAAGTTATAACAGAAGAGTTTTTTCCCTTATAAAATTCCATGGTGTCAATAGCAACTTCACCTGCAAACGATGCCGCTTCAGCAACGAATTTAAACCCAATATATCTCAATATCGAAGGCAGTCTCACAGATTTCCAGGGCTCGAACAGTGCTGCATAGGAGGGTGCAACAATAATTGCAGTAGGTTTTTCTGACTTGAGTAATTCTTTGACCTCAAATATATCATTTCTGTATGTTTTTGCTGATTGAGGACATTCGTTAACGCAATTACCACAAACAATACACTTTTCCCAGTCAACAAAAGCTTGAGAATCCTTGATTTTTATAGCTTTTACAGGGCAAACTCTTACACAGCGATTACAATCAAGACATTTTGCCTTATTTGTAAAAATTATTTGTAGTGAACTATCTTTTTCAGAAATCATTTTCCGCCTCCAGCATCATCATTCGTTACATTTTGCATTGTAATCGGTAGAGCTTTGCAAATATTGTATATATAAATGCTCAAGCCCCACCGATAGTTTGTTTATGCGTTTAGGGGTTGTCTCACAAGCAAAATTTGAAGATTTTGTTATTCTGTACCTAGCGAATACCGCAAAGAAGTTGCGCAATCAATCCGGTTGATTTATAATGACTTATTATCACTGGATTCTTCGTCGTCGGCTCAGAGTATGACCTTAAAACAATACTTATGAGACAGATCCTTTAATTCAGTACTTCTTCTTCAATTTTGATTGTCATTTCTGCAATTTTTTTATTCATTACATCAAGAGCTTTTTCAAAAGTACATTTACCAATAACTTCATTGCCTATTGTCACGGTTGGACCTTTATCGCAGTTTTCCATACAGAATCCTACTTTGACATTGACAATGTTGGTTAAATCATTATCATTAATATGCTTAACCATTTTTTTTATTATGCCTTGAGCGCCTTTTATAAAACAAGAGGTGCCGAAACATATATGAACGTCCACAGTATTATCAGACTGCTTTAACAAGGTTAATTGTTCGATATCAATACGTTTGCGTTTCTTATAAGAAGTATGCAACAAGTTATGTGCTATGTGCTGACCGTCTTCTTGGCTTTCCCATTCTTTATATATTTTGTTAATATAAGGATTATCCTGAGATTTATGCAACTGCAACATTTTTTCTGTAGAATACAAGGCATTTTTTCGATTGCTTAATGTATCATTATCGAAATAAACGGGTTGCCCAGCACCACCGACACAGCCACCGGGGCATGCCATAATTTCAACTAAGTCATACTTTGATTTGCCTGATTTTATGTCAGCCAAAACTTCTTTAGCATTTATTAAGCTATGTACTATTGCAATTTTAATTTCGGCACCGTCAATATTAATTGATGCAGATTTAATTCCGGTGTTATTTCTGACTTCACTAAATTCAACATAATCCAGTTTTTCTTTCTTTATCAACTCATGAGCATATCTCAATACAGCTTCCGAAACGCCTCCTGAATTGCCAAATATGATTCCTGCTCCGGTTTTATATCCGAAAGGCAAATCAAACTCATCAGGTGTAAGTTCGTTAAATTGTATGCCAGCCTGAGCTATCATCCTAGCTAACTCTTGTGTCGTAATTACAATATCAACTTCAGGTGTGCCATTGACCTTAAACTCATCTCTTGATGCCTCAAATTTCTTAGCAGTACAAGGCATAATTGACACCATTACTATATCTTCCCTTTTACAATTTATCATAGCAGGGAGACGGTCTTTAACAAGTGACGCCATCATTTGCTGTGGTGATTTACAGGTTGATAGGTTGCCAAGAATATCAGGGTGGAATTGCTCTGCATACTTAACCCAGCTCGGACAACAAGATGTAAACAGAGGCAAATTTTGACCTGATTCTTTTCTTTTCAAAAATTCACGAGTCTCTTCTATAACCGTTAAATCAGCACTGAAAGAAGTATCATATACGTGGTTGAATCCCATCATTTTGAGTGCTGCAACTATTTTGCCTGATTCAATTGTTCCAGCTTCAGAGCCGAACAATTCACCGATAGCGACTCTGACGGCAGGTGCTATTTGAGCAACGACTATCTTATCTTTTCTATCTAATTGAGACCATAGTGCGTCAATATGACTTTTAGGAACAATTGCACCAGTTGGGCAAACTCTGGCACACTGTCCGCAGTAAACACAATCAACATGAGCAAGATCTTTCATAAATGCAGGCTGAACACTTACATCTGAACCACGTGATACAAAATCCAATACTCCAATACCCTGAATTTCTTCACAAGCTCTTACACAATCGCCGCAGAGAATACATTTATTAGGGTCTCTTACCAACGATTCGGATGAAGTATCAATTGGTAGTTGTTTGTCGAATTTTTTGAATCTTATTTTATCAACACCAAGTTTATATGCAATATCCTGCAATTTACAAGTTGAATTTTTCGAACAACTCGGACAATTATGATCATAGCTTGCAAGCAGCAATTCTATTGTTATTTTTCTCATTTCTCGAATTTGAGAAGTATTCGTTTTTATTACAAGCCCTTCTTCTGGCATTGCCGAACATGAGGACACAATACCTCTGCCCTCTACATCAACAAGACAAAGCCTGCAAGCACCATATATGCTTAATTCCGAATGATAACAAAAAGTTGGTATCTCAATTTTTGCTTTTCTTGCTACTTCAAGTATATTCCTTTCATTTTCGAAAGAAATTTTTCTACCGTCAATTATCATATATTTCATTTTATTATACTCCTATTATGGCGTTAAACTTACAAGCTGATTTGCAGGCACCGCATTGTACGCATAAACTTACATCAATAAAGTGCAAAGATTTTTTCTCACCAGTGATAGCCCCTACTGCACAAACCTTAATACAAGCGCCACAACCTTTGCATCTTTCAACTAAAATCTCAGGGTCGGTAAGCGCCAGACATTTGTTTACGGGACATCTTTTTTGCTCAATATGAGCATAATATTCTTCTCTAAAATTCTTCAGAGTCGAAAGTATAGGATTTGGGGCTGTTTTGCCAAGTCCGCATAATGAACCAGCTTTTACAGCATGTGCCAATACTTCAAGCAGTTCAATTGTTTCAATCGTACCGCGGCCCTCTGTTATGTCTTCGAGTAAAGCAAGCATTTGCTTAGTTCCCTCACGACATAAAACGCACTTTCCACAGGATTCATTTTGAGCAAATTGCATAAAGAACTTGGCTATCTGAACCATACAAGTACTATCGTTCATTACGACTAATCCACCGGAGCCAACCATTGCTCCAACCGAAGCTAATGAATCAAAGTCCAAAGACATATCAAGTTCTTTTTCCGTAAGGCAACCACCTGACGGTCCACCGACTTGTACAGCTTTAAATCCAGAATTGTTTAATTTTCCGTCTTCATCTATAACACCACCACCGATGTCAAAGATAATTTGTCTTAGAGTCGAACCAAATGGGACTTCAATCAGCCCAGTGTTTACAACGTGTCCGGTCAATGCGAACGTCTTTGTTCCGGGGCTTCTGTCAGTTCCGACTCGCCTGAAATTGTGGTGTCCATTTCTTAAAATATATGGCACCATAGCTAAAGTCTCTACGTTATTAATAACTGTCGGCTTACCATTCAGACCTGACTGCGCTGGAAATGGTGGTTTCGGCATAGGCATACCACGTTTTCCCTCTATCGAACTTATGAGAGCTGTTTCTTCGCCGCAAACAAATGCACCAGCACCTTCCATTACAATTATTCTGAATGAACATCCCGATCCGAAAAGGTTGTCACCCAAAATGCCCATTGTTTCTGCCATTTTCACTGCTTGCTTCACTCTGCTGACTGCGAGAGGATATTCGGTACGTACATAGACATAACCTTCCTCAGCTCCAATAGCTCTTGCCGCAATCATCATTCCCTCTATAACAGCATGGGGATTGCCTTCCATTAAACTTCTATCCATAAATGCGCCCGGATCGCCTTCGTCTCCGTTACAAATTATGTATTTTTTGTCACTTACATTTTTACGAGCAAAATCCCATTTGACTCCTGTCATAAATCCACCACCGCCTCTGCCACGAAGTCCCGAAAGTCTAACAATTTCGCATACTTCTTCAGAAGAAAGCTCTGTAAATGCAAGTTTTGCAGCACTATATCCATTATAAGCTATGTATTCATTAATATTAGCAGGTGCTAACTTACCACATTCTTCTAGTACAATTCTTGATTGCTTATTGTAAAAAGGTATTTCGTCGCGTCCCTTACACAATTGACCAGTGCTTACGTCTTTGAATAATAGTTTTTCTACAACTTCATTACTCTTAATAGTGCGTTCGATTATAGAATCTATATCACGAGATTTTACTTGTAAATACATAATACCATCCGGTTCGATATTTACAATTGGTCCCATCTGACAAAATCCTTGGCAGCCGCTTTCAGAAAGATATACGTATTCACTTGAATGGTCTTCATGCTTTAATTCGACTTGAATATCAATACCCTGCGCGGCTATTTTATTTTTTAATTCATCGTAAATTACCAATGCGCCATTTGCGATACAACCCGTACCAGCACATACAGTAATTCTTTTGCTAACTGATTTATAATCGGATTTATAATCAGATTTTATCTGTTCGAGATCTATTAAGTTGTTAAGCATATTCTGCCTCCGCTGCAATTATCTTATTAATTTCTTTTGCCACTTTTTTGGGTGTCATAAAAGAATGTACTACTTCGTTAATTACCATAACAGGTGCCAAACCACAGGCACCAAGACAAGATACTATTTCTAAAGTGAACATCATATCCGGTGTTGTTGGCTTGTCCGGAGTTAGGTTTAACTGAGAACGCACTTCTTTTATAAGAGGTTCTGAATTCTTAACATGGCAAGCAGTTCCGTCGCATACTCTAATTACATATTTACCCTTGGGCTCAAGAGCAAAATGATTAAAGAACGTTGCAACACCATACACCTTAGCTGGCGATATGTCGAGCGATGAAGCTACCAATATCATAATTTCTTCAGGTAAGTATCTGTATTCGTCTTGTACCGCCTGTAGTATAGGAATTAGCCTGCTTTTGTCACAATCATAAGATTCTAAAATTTCTAAAACTTTTTGAAATTTTCTTATGTTTTCATTACTACCGTCACACATTTTATTTTCCTTTTTGAGTAATATAAAACTATTCTAATTTTTTTTTGGCAATTTGTTCGTCAGCAATGCAAGACTTTGTGAAAACTGTGTATGCACGACATGAACGTCATCTGGCACCCTGATTTGGGAAGGAGCAAAGTTCCAAATTGATTTTATTCCGCCCAAGATCATCATATCAGTAACTATTTGAGCTACGTTCGCCGGAACAGTGATAACGCCGATATGAATATGCATTCTTTTAATCAAATTGCTCATTTTATCTATATGTAATATCTTAATTCCATTTATTTCTGTATTGACTTCGTTGGGCTTATTATCAAAAGCTACTGCAAATGATAACCCATACTGTTTGAAACTATCATACATTAAAAGGGATTTACCCAACATACCAGCTCCCGCAAGCACTGCTTCGTGATAATTATTCCAGTTCATAGTATTCTCAATAGCTAGTTTGAGTTCGCTTATGCTATAACCACTTTTGGGTTTGCCGTTAATTCCAGTGTATTGCAAGTCTTTTCTTACTTGAATAGACTCAAATCCCAACTGCTCTGCAATCCACGAGCTAGATAAAGTCTCGTTATTGTCCGCTTTGATTTCTTTTATAAGATGATAGTATCTTACAAGTCTTCTAAGCGTGATTTCTGGTATATTCAGTAATTGTTTCACTTTTTTTATA
>JBBQKF010000108.1:0-8447 GCA_038326615.1 Saccharofermentanales bacterium
GCAGAATAAAAAATTTGATTTTATTTTGAATCTGGATAATGAAAAGCTGGATATAAAAAAAGGGGAAGTAGCGGTTCCCATTTATTTCATGGAAGAATATGACTTAAAAATAGGCAACACAATCATGTTAAAAAGCGAAGGGTATCAAAAGGCGTTTATTATTTCTGATTACGCAAGAGATTATGAGATGAACTCGTCTCTTACTTCTTCAAAGCGGTTTGTTATTAATCAGGCGGATTATGGAGAAATGCTTAAAAATCATGCAGGGGAACTGGAATATCTTATCGAGTTTAAACTGACTGAAAACGGGGATTCTCAGGCTGTTCAGACAGCATACAAAGAAGCAGGCCTTCCAGCAAATGGCCCTATGGTTGGAGCAATGGTATTTATGCTGTTTAATGCCATGTCAAATGCGATTGTTGGAATGGTAATTATTCTCATCAGTATTCTATTAATAATTATAGCTTCACTCTGTATCAGACTTACATTTCTGGCCACGATAGATGAAGATTTAAGAGAAATCGGTGTCATGAAAGCGATGGGTATCTCCAGAAATGATATAAAAAAGGTATATCTTAATAAATACAAAATCATTTCAGCGTTGGCCGGTGTAATAGGGTACCTGCTTTCCCTTGTAGTCGTGAATTTGTTTAATGGTAATATGAGACTATATATCTCTTCGGATTTATCAGGAAACTTAAAATATGTACTATCAATTATAGCTCCGTTATTTGTATATTTCATGATTGTGATGTACTGCAAGAAAGTACTGAAACGAATTGATGAGATTTCTGCAGTGGAAGCGTTACGTTCAGATATCATGGAGCATGGGAAAAATCGAAAATACAGTTTCCCATTGATGAACAACAAAATTTTCAGCACCAACATTTACATGGGACTCAGGGATGTATGGAAGCGTTTCAAATTATACAGGTTACTGATTTTCATCTATATAGTGAGTATTTTTATTATAATTCTTCCTTTGAATATGTATAATACCATGAATTCACCGGAATTTTCCACATACATGGGAATTGGGAAATCCGATATGAGAATAGATTTTCGGCAGACAGAGACAATTACAGAAGATTTTAAAAAGCTGGAGGAAGAGTTGAAGAACGATTCCGATATTGAAAAGTATGCAGATTATATCACTTGTTCTTATCCGGTTAAAAATGCAAAAGGGTCCTGGGATTATATTAATATTGAAACAGGAGATTTTTCGGTGTTCCCATTAAATTATCTGGAAGGAAGAGCACCGGAGCGCGAAGGGGAAATCTCACTTTCTTATGCAAATGCCTCAGAAGAGGGATTAAACAAGAAAGTGGGCGATGAAGTAGTAGTAAATGTTGCCGGCATTGAGAAGACTTCGAAAGTATGTGGTATTTATCAGGATATTACTAATGGAGGGAAAACAGCAAAGGCGGATGCCAGTCTTGGTTTGAATGAAGACTCTGTACTTTGGTATATTTTGAATATAGATGTGGCTACAGGTGTCGATATCAGAAATAAGATGGATCACTACCAGAATGCATATGAGTCAGCACAGGTAAATGATATTAAAGAATATACTAGGCAAACTCTTGGGAATCTCATTGATCAGATGAGCACAATTGTTATTGGCGGAATTGTAATTGCACTAATAATTGCCATATTGGTAACTGCATTATTTCTTAAGATGTTATTGTCAAAGGATATGTCACAAATTGCAATCATGCGAAGCATGGGGTTAACTTATAAAAACATTGAACATCAATATATGGCAGGTACTCTGATGATATTGATATTGGGAATAATTCCTGGAGTATTGGTTTCGGATTGTTTGGGGGAGTTCCTTTTAAGCATGGCGATGTCCTCTATGGGAGCTGCTAAAATTCAATTTGTTAATGTTGAATGGCAAATTTGGCTGATCTGTCCGTTAGTAATGATGACAGTGGTTGGACTTACGATATCTGTTTGCTGTAAGGCAACGGTAGAAGAGGATTTGTCGGTGGTATTAAGAAGTTAAAAGCGGCTTAAAAGTACAGATTGAATGTTTAATATTGGAGGAACATATATGAGTACTATATTAGAAGCAAGATGCTTGAACAAAAAAGTGAAATTGGGGAAAGATAATGAGCTTCATATTTTAAAAGATGTAAACCTAGAGATCGAAGCAGGTGAATTCATATCAGTTATGGGGCCATCTGGAAGTGGGAAGTCAACGCTGCTGTATAATGTAAGCGGAATGGATAGACTTACTGCTGGTAGCGTGAAATTAAAAGGCTCTGAAATTGGTGAGTTAAAAGAAGAAGAACTAGCGAAGATTCGACTGAATAACATGGGATTTGTTTTTCAGGATATTAATCTGTTGAAGAATTTGTCTGTGATTGACAATATTATGTTTCCCGCGCTAATAGCTAAGGGAGCTGATAAGATGAAAATAAATCAAAAGGCAATAAAACTGATGGAAATGACTGGAATTGAAAAGTATGCAAATAATAACATCACTCAGGCATCTGGGGGACAGCTACAGAGAGCCGGCATCTGCAGAGCCTTGATCAATGATCCGGATATCATATTTGCAGATGAACCAACCGGAGCATTGGATTCTAAATCCGCAGTAGAGATAATGTCAATTCTTGCAGATGTTAACAAAAAAGGCACTACTATAATGCTGGTTACACATGACGTAAAGGTGGCAGCAAAAAGTGAGAGAATATTGTATATGGATGATGGAAATATTGTTGCACAGAAGAAAATGCTAAAGTACGATTCGCAGCATGATGATAGCAAGGAAAGAGAAGAAAGCATTATGAAATGGTTAGTGGAAAAATGAAAACAATATTTGATCTGAGAGAGAAACAAGATGATGGAATGTATGAAGCCATTCAGAATTTATACGAGGAACCTTTGAAGGTTGTTAAATTGGGAGATGAACCAATAACTGAATGCATTGGTTGTTGGAACTGTTGGCTTAAGACCCCGGGCAAATGTGTAATGAAGGATCGAATGACCGAGTTCTGTAGCGACTATATAAACAGTGATACTGTAATTTTACTAATGGATACTGCTCAAGGATTTATCAATCACCAAGCTAAAGCATTTTTGGACAGAACAATTCCTCACTATCACCCATACATTGAAGTAGTTGACGGAGAACTTCATCATAGGGCTAGGTATAAGAGCTATCCTCAAATGGTATTTTACTATAATACTGAAGGTTTGAAAAATCAAGAAGAACAAGTTATTGAGGATTATTTGTATCGTACTGCTTATCACTTTCAATCGAAAGCATACCATATTGAAACAGATGGCAGCCTTCACTTACGCCTTATGGAATCAAGGAAGGCGAAAAAAAAAGTTTTGAATTATGCGTCAACAGAACCTATGGAAAAACTGGTAATCTTTAATGGGTCTCCTAGAAGGGCGGGTAGCAATTCGGCCCTTATTTTAAGAAAAACGGTTGAAGCTCTTGCTGATAGGGTTGAGATCCGCGATTTGAAAGAAGTTGGTAAAGGGGAAGAATGGACAGAGGCTTTTAAAACTGATAAACATGTCATGTTTTTCATGCCCCTATATGTCCATGCGATGCCTTCCCATGTCATGGCATTTATAGAAAAACTTCAACCTTCAGAAGGAAGCATCAGTTTTTTTGTGCAATCTGGTTTTCTGGAAAGCAGCCAATCTCATTATCTTGAGGCATATTTTCAACAATTGGCTCTCAGATTGGGCAGAAACTATATGGGTACCACCATTAAGGGTGGAGTGGAAAGGTTGCGAATGCTTCCGGCAACGGGACAAGAAAAATTGATGAAACCGATGGTAAAGACCATTGCAAACTTGGTGTATGAAGGGAGCTTCAACCAAGCAGATATTCGCCACTTGGCCAAACCAATTCGATTGGGAATGGGCACGAAAATACTTTTTAAGATACTCTGCAAGTTAGGTGTAGTAAATTCATATTGGGACCAACAGCTTATAGCAAATAATGCTTATGAAAAGCGGTTTGATCGCCCGTGCAAATCTTTAACTATGGACAGCACAGATGGATAAGCATATTTGGCATCAGCAATTATATTCTAGGAAATAGTCTGAAGTAAGAGTCTGTTGCAGAACAGAAGGACTTAGCTACACAGATTTATTAGCAGAGGCAAATAAAATTGAAAGGAAAAATGATGAGAAATTTTAAATGGAACCTTTGTATTACAGGAATAAACAGAAGGAATAAAGGTCCAAACGAGATGAAAAAGGGGGAATTATAGGATGATTATAGAAAATCCATCGGTACTAGTTTTGTTTATGCTACCATTATTAACACTTATTATATCTATATGTATGCAATTATTAATAAAAAATAGGATTACCGTTGTAGGTGTTGTCTTTATAGGGTATTTAGTTGCAACTTTTGTTTTATTCAACTCAACTTTTTTAATATGGTGTTTTGTTTATACAGGAATAGCAATAACGGGGACACTGATTGCTGATCTAATTCGGAGGAAAAGAAAATGAAAGATATAAATAATTGGGATAAAGAAATAATGAAAATATCGAATGATTTATTTTTAGTTGAACCAAATAAAAAATATCAAAAGAGTTTTGAAAATTATGTTTTAGCGTACAAAAATTCAGATGATAATGAATATTTTACAAGGTATAGAAAAGGATTAGAGGATTATGATGGATATTTAAATGACTTAGAGAATATTTCTAAAGGAATAGATATACCTCAAGGTTGGGTTAAAACTTTAACCTTTTGGTTAATTGATATTAGTGACGTAGTAGGAGTAGTAAGGGTTAGGCATCAGGATGTAGGTACAGATGGGCATATTGGTTATGATATATCACCAAGTTATAGAAAAAAGGGCTATGGTACTGAAATTCTTAAATTAGCATTAGTTGAAGCAGAAAAATTATGTATAAAAGAAGCAATAGTTACTTGTAACACAGAAAATATACCTTCAAGAAAAATTATTGAAAAGAATAATGGTAAATTAATAGGCTCAGTTTTTGATGAAGAAGAAAATGAAAATTTATATCGATATAGTATTCTCACATCTAATTGCAAATTGGAGTAAATGGAAAAGAATCAATTGATACCTATTCAAATATTTTACGATATAGTTCGGAAAATGGAATGATAGAAATCAATTTCAAATTAGGCAAGACGCGGGGACGGTTTGATTGTCTTGTGTGGACAAAATACAAGTAGTTATGCTGGTAGAATGTTGCTATTACTGCAGAAAAAGCCTATTTTAACTGCACAAATGAACCGTCCCTCTATGTTGTCCTATGTGTTGTTATCTGTGTTGTTGTGTTGTTTTCCTCTGTGTTGTTACTCTGTGTTGTTGGATATGATGTGGACAATAAAGATGTTCTTTTAGGAGCCTTTCCTTGCCCAAAATGTGAAAGAAATGCTCTTTATGTGGATATGGTAACTATGGTCATCTGGGATTGATATTCCACTAATGAATAGCAAAATTATATTTAAGAGGCGGTGAATCAATGAAAAGAAAAAAGCTTTATAGAAGAATATGTAAAATATTACTTACATTAATTCTGTTATGGCTAGTTGCAGGATCAGTTGATTATTTCAGAGTACATAGTTTTGAAAAACCAATATTTGCTAGATTGGATATTAGTACAGCAAAGAAAGATGGTGGTTCAGGTACATTTAAAGGTCTTGGCTACTCATTTGATATTGAAGGTAATTTTATACCTGAAGATGAATTTCCGGGAGTAACACAGTATAAATACTATTTATTTGGGAACTTAATGCAAGAAAGATTTAGAGATTAAAAGGAGTGAAACGACAATGAAAAAATACGAATTATAGTATTAATGGTATTAGCCATTTAATTGATTATATTTATGGACTTAACATACAATTATTTTAACGCTACTTTCACAGAACTTCATGATGGAATTATAGTAAGTGGAGTCTTTGGAAGATTAATCTTTGGAGACAGTAATTGGACATTATCAGCTTTTTTCAGTGGAAAAAATAGGTTACTTAAAAGGTTGGAATAGAAAATAAATTAATTAGCATCAATCATCGGCAATGAAAACCGCTATATGATATATCACGAGAAGCCGCGGTCATCCGAGCCGCAGATCAAAATGGGAGGATAATATCGATGGGATTAAAAGATATAAAGCTTTGGAAAAAAAATGTTCCTGATGCCGATTTAATTTCTACTATTGGGGACTTGAATAATGAAGGGTTACCTACCCTGACCCCTTATTTATTAAAAGGGGAGAAATCCCGCCCTGCAATTATTGTATGTCCGGGCGGATCATTTCAATTTAGGGCGTCTATTGAAGGAGAACCAATTGCAAAATGGCTAAATCAAATAGGAATAAATGCTTTTGTTTTAAATTATCGGGTGGATCCTTTTACTCCATTTACGTCAACCAAAGATGCAGTACGAGCGGTTAAGTATATTCGGTATCATGCCCTAGAATTTAATATTGATCCGGAACGGATCGGCATGATAGGATTTTCAGCGGGCGGTTATCTCGCCGCTTTTGTAGGAACTCGTTTTGATAATGGAATTATAGAACCGGATAGTCGAGATGCGCAAATTATGTCGATGCTTTTGGGAGAACCAGATTTTAACGATCCGATTGATCAAACGAGTTCTAAACTTAATGCGATCATTTTATGTTATGCTGAGACAGCCCCCTTTTCTATGGAAAATTTGCCACCAGATTCTCTATTAACAAAAGATATTACAATGGATGAACTTATAGACTTTACTTCAAATCATAAACATGTTACAGCGAAAACACCACCGACTTTTCTATGGGTCACAGCGACCGATGAATGGAAGTTTCAGCGCCAAAACTTACTTTATGCTCAAGCACTAAATGAGCTGAATCTACCATTTGATTTACATGTATTCTCCAAAGGCCCCCATGCTTTAGGCTTAGGCGAGGCTGAACCTACAGTAGCAATCTGGCCAAAACTTTGTGATAATTGGCTTCAAGGATTGTAGCCAAATAGATTCAAATAATATTTTAGTAGCTGTCAGAATTGACTGGAAGTTTATACTATTCTGATTGGAAAATTACTGTTAATAGTGTCCGAAAGAATTTATTTCCAACACCACCAATAATAAGCTTAGCAAAACAATGTATCGAAAAGAACATTATTGTTGCAGCGATATGTGGTGCTACAATGGCACTTGCTCAAAATGGACTTCTAGATTCAAGAAATCATACAAGTAATGATTTAGGATATCTTAAAATGATATGTCCTAATTATGCAGGAGAAAATCACTATATTCAACAACCTTCAATAATTGATGGAAACTTGATTACTGCTGCTGGTATAGCCCCTTTAGAGTTTGCTGTAGATGTACTTAAGACACTTGATGTTTTATTACCAAAATCACTGGATGCTTGGTTTAACCTTTATAAAACACATGAACAAAAATATTTTTATGAACTAATGAATTTGACTCAATAAAGGTGGTTCCAAAATAATGTTTTTACTAAAATAGGAAATGAGGAGATTGACAAATGCAAAAAACTGCGTTAATTATAATAGATATCCAAAATGACATCACAAAGAATTATAAGGAAATAATTGACCATATCAATGAAGCAATTGATTGGGCAGTCGATAATAATATTCATGTTATTTATATTAGGCATGAAAATTTATCAGATGGTACGAGAACCTTTAAGCCTAATACACATGGATCTGAATTAGCTCCAGACCTGAAAATAGTATCAAAAAATATCTTTACAAAATACAAAGGAAACGCATTAACCTGTGAATCATTTGCAGACTTTCTTACCAAAAATGAAATATGTGATTTCTACATAGCAGGAGCAGATGCTGTTGCCTGTGTTAAATCGACCTGTTACAATTTACGCAAAGCAAATTATGGCGTTAATGTTTTATCAGATTGCATCACTAGTTATGATAAAAAGAAAATTAGTGAAATGCTTGAATATTATGAATCAAAAGGCAGCAAAATAATTACTTTAAGTCATTTACAGGATGCAATAGATTGATAACTTGCTTGAGACCTGTATAAGAAAAGGCAACTCCTAATAATAACAATACTAAAACATTGAAAAATCTCGGTTTTGAAATGTTAGCTTTCTTGGCCTTTTTACTTTCAAAATAATAATGCTCAAAAGTGAGCTAACATTTAACCTTTGGGGGGAGTTGAACTCTTGCCCAGAGGTTTTTTACTGTGATAGTAGAAACAATTTATCAATTTACTATACTTCATAATAATAGACTACATTTTTATCAGTGAAATGGTAAAATAAAGGTATGCAGTTTTATTAAAAGAAAACGTAAAATATTGAGGTGAAATGTGAGAGACGATTTCAATTTAAAAACTAAGACAGTTTTATCAAAACGTGTAGGAAACAAGTGCTCAAATCCTAACTGTAGAACAATCACAGATGGTCCACATACAGATAGTGATAAATCAATCAACATTGGT
>JBBQKF010000109.1:0-8306 GCA_038326615.1 Saccharofermentanales bacterium
CAATTATTATATATAAATTTGCGATTACAAAACAAAATAATCAATAATATATGATTACACGTGATTTGCAAAAGATAATTGAGGAAAATTTGTTTAAAGGAAAGGCTATTATTCTAATTGGTCCGCGACAAGTTGGCAAAACCACTTTATTAAAGCTAATAGCAGAAAGAACTGCATTGCCTACTTTAACAATGAACTGCGATGAACCGGAGCCAAGAGAATTGCTTACAAACACAAATTCGCTGAAATTAAAGCAATTAATTGGAAATAACAAGGTAGTATTGATCGATGAAGCTCAACGTGTAAAAAACATAGGACTGACTTTAAAAATAATAATTGACACCATTAAAGATGTGCAATTACTGGTTTCTGGTTCTTCTGCATTTGAGATTGCAAATGAGATTAAAGAACCACTTACTGGACGAAAATATGAGTATAATCTTTTTCCATTCTCGACAAATGAATTGGTAAGTAGCATAAATATACTGACAGAGAAGCAATTGCTTGACAAAAGACTTCTTTACGGTTCGTATCCCGATGTTATCAACAATCCTTCTGAAAGTGGAGAAATTTTAATAAATATAACAAGTAGTTATTTATACAAAGATATACTAGCATTTAACGAAGTAAGGCGACCTGCACAACTGGAAAAATTAGTTCAGGCACTGGCATTACAACTCGGAAGCGAAGTGTCATACAATGAATTGTCGCAAATTATTCAAGCCGATAATCAAACAGTTGAACGATACATTGATTTATTGGAGCAAAGCTTTGTTGTTTTTCGGTTAGGGGCTTTCAGTGGAAATATCCGAAACGAAATAAAGAAAAGCAAAAAAATATATTTTTACGACAATGGCATTCGAAATGCAGTAATACAAAACTTTAGTCCATTGACTTTGCGCCAGGATGTGGGAGCGTTATGGGAAAATTATTTTATGGCGGAACGCATGAAATTTAATCATTATAACCGCAGATTTATTAAAAGTTATTTTTGGAGAAGCTTCCAACAACAAGAAATTGATTTAGTGGAACAAGAAAACGGACTGATAACTGCCTACGAATTAAAATGGAATACCCGGAAAAACAGCAAAATACCGAAAACATTTTCAGACAATTATACGTTAAAAGACAATTTCACGATATCACCCAATAATTATTTTGATTTTTTAATAGAACCATAAATGGAAAAGACAGTAAATATCGCACTTCAAATTTTACCAACTTCGGAAACAATTCATCCATATAAATTGGTTGATGAAGCAATTGAGGCAATTGATAATTCGAGACTATGATATATTAACACCTTATATATTTTAAGTTCAATGGGAAATGTGAGCATTAAAGACAAGATAAAAAAAATGTCTAGTAAGAAAATGAATTTAAACCAAAATTTAATTTAAATTTCAAAAAATGGAATTAAATTCAATCAGAGAAAGATATAAGAATTTGAAAGAAGACAAACGAAGTTTTCAAGTTCAAAAAAATATCGTTCTTTCATTTTTTTTTAAGGGAATAAGTATTTTAATTTCATTACTTATTGTACCGTTAACATTAAACTACTTAAATCCAACTGAGTATGGTGTTTGGTTAACTTTAAGTTCTATAATGACATGGATTAATTTGTTTGATATTGGCTTAGGTAATGGTTTGAGAAATAAACTTACAGAAGCCTTAGCGTATGGTGATAATAGCAAAGCACAAAGTTTAGTTAGCACAACATTTGCACTATTAACATTGATAATTGGAGCAATTTTAATTTTTTTTGTTGTATTAAATCCATTTCTTGACTGGGCTCAAATTCTTAATACAACTGTAGAATCATCCAATAAATTAGGTCATATTGTATTAATAGTGTTGGGTTTCTTTTGCTTTCAATTCGTATTTAAAACTGTTGGAACAATTTTTATAGCCGACCAAAAACCTGCAATAAATGATTTATTAGGTGCAGTCGGAAGTGTTTTATCTTTGGTGGCAATTTATTTATTAACACAATTCACTATTGGCTCTTTGCTTTATGTTGCAATTGTATTCTCTTCGTTGCCGGCATTTGTATTTTTAATAACATATTTTATTGTTTTTAATTCGCAATATAAATTTTTAAAACCAACTATTAATACAGTTCAATGGAATTATACCAAAGGATTGATGAATTTAGGTATACAATTTTTTATTTTGCAAATTGGAGGGATAGTTTTATATTTCACTGGTAATATAATTGTGGCTCAAGTATTTTCGCCTTATGAAGTGACAGTATATAATATTGCTTATCGATATGCAAATTTAATAGCAATGGTTTGTATCATCATAGTTACACCTTTGTGGTCATCATCAACCGAGGCATTTCACCTAAAGGATTGGAAATGGTTTAAAAACGTGGAAACGAAAATGTTGAAGCTGTTTATGGCTTTTATTTTAGTGGCAGTTTTGCTGCTGATTTTATCATCCTGGTTTTATAAAGTCTGGATTGGAAATGCAGTAATAGTTCCTTTTTCGCTTACAATTGTAATGATTATTTATAATTTATTATTTATGTTTAGTTCCATCTATGTATATATGCTCAATGGAATTGGCAAAATTAGATTACAACTTTGGAGTTCAATAGCCGAAATTGTATTAACAATTCCAATATGTATTTTTTTAGCTAAAAATATTGGAATTGAAGGTGTTGCTTTGGGAATGATTACAATGTTACTTGCAAGATGCATTTGGGCTCCCGTTCAATTTAAAAAAATTATATCTGAAAAAGCAACTGGTGTCTGGAACAAATAATTTAACATCATGTCGAAACCAAAAATTACAGTTATTACTGTCGTTTATAATGCTGTGAATAAGATTGATGAAACAATGCAAAGCGTAGTGAATCAGTCTTATGAAAATATCGAGTATATTGTATTGGATGGGAAAAGTTCAGATGGTACGACAGAAAAAATTGATAAATTTGCTGAAAAATTAAATAATTATCAATATATTTTAAAACCTCATAATTTTATTTGGAAATGCGAATCCGATAATGGGGTTTACGATGCTATGAACCATGCTGTTTCAATTTCGACTGGCGACTGGATTATATTTATGAATGCTGGCGATGGTTTTATAGACAATAAGGTAATTGAGGATGTTTTTGATGATTCAGTCAAATCTAATATTCATGATGTTGTTTATGGGGATGATTGGATAGAATTAAAAAATGGATACAGAAAGTTACACAAAGCTTCACGCCCGATAGAGAATTTAAAAAAGGGACCAATTTTCAGACATGGAGCAATGTTCACGAAGTCAGATTTACAAAAAAAATATCCATTTAATTTAGATAAAAATTATTCAATTTGCGCCGATTATGATTTTATTTATAAATTGTATCAATTTAAAAAATCCTTTTTTCATGTAAATAGAGACATTTTATATTACGAAGAGGAAGGTATTTCATCGAATAAATTAAAGGCCATTAGAGCCATTAAAATGATTGTAATGTCTTATCAACATTCCTTTAAATCAAAGATTCGTCATAATTTAGTAGTTTTAAAATTTTTTTTATTAGAACCAGTAAGAAAGCCACTTAATTATGTATTACATATTGGATCTGAATTTTTACGACAATATTTAGCAAATGCATTTGTTTCTCATATTCCGTTCCATTTGTTTAGACTTTGGTATTATAGAAATGTTTGCACGCTAAAAATTGGTAAAAATGCTTCTATATTAATGAGAACTACTATTGTTGGAACTGATATTCAAATTGGGATTAATTCGGTTATTAACAGGAATTGTTTACTTGATGGAAGAAGTGGAATTAAGATTGGAAATAATGTTTCAGTTTCACCTGATGTTCATCTTATAACAGGGTCTCATGATTTAAATTCAGAAAGGTTTAAATATATTGGAAAATCAATTATTATTGATGATTATGCCTGGATAGGAAGTAGAGCAACAATACTTCAAGGAGTAAGTATAGGTGAAGGAGCAGTTGTTGCGGTAGGAGCAATTGTAACAAAAAATGTTGAACCATATACTATAGTGGGAGGTATACCAGCAGTCAAGATTGGGGATAGGAGTAGAAAAATAAAATATAATCCTGCTTGGAAACCTTGGTTTTGTTAAATGATTATTCTGTGTGGCAACTATCTCTGGAAATAAAGCATAATGTGTGTTTTTTAGATATTTAATTTTATATGTAAATTAAATCATCTGCAAATCATTTAAAATTAAGTATATGAATTATTCTTTATCTTATATAATTCTTGTAGCAAGTTCTCTTGTTATTGCATCCGCGCAAATTGGAATTAATTTTGATGAAAAATCTCAAAAATTCTTAAATAGATTTGTTTGGTTATCTTTTCTTTGTTTTTTTGGCCTCAGAGGTTTTATTGGTTGGGATTGGTACAACTATTATCCATTGTTTGAAAGAATTAAACCTATTACTCAAACAGGTTTAGAGATAAAGAGTGCATTCGATATCGGATTTGTAATTTATGTCTCTATTGTTAAAACATTATCTAAAGATTATCATTTTTTTATTTTTATTAGTAGCTTGATAGATTTTATTTTGCTTCATTACTTTCTGAATAAATATATCCCAAAATATCTTTATGTATTTGCTTTTGTTGTGTTTATAACGATGGAAGGTGTTATTATGGAGATAAATCTAATGAGAAATATCAAAGCATTATTACTTTTTCTACTTTCACTTCAATACATAGAAAAAAGAAATTTCTTCAAATTTGTTCTATTAAATCTTTTGGGACTTACATTTCATTGGAGTTCTGTGATTTTCTTTCCATTGTATTTTTTTCTAAATAAAAAAATTGATTTAAGAATATTCATTGCTGTTTTTATTGTAGGGAATATTGTCTATTTAACTAAATTGCATTATATCAAACCATTTGTGACTTATGTTGCTCATTTTATTGGTGAAACAGCAACAGAAAAAACAGATGCGTATTTAAATAGTAGTCTTTTCAACACTCAATATGAGATTTCAATTGGCTATATAGAAAGAATTTTTACTGCTGGATTAATAATGCTAAATTATAATCAGCTGATTGAAAAATCAAAATCAAATATATTGTTTATCAATAGTTTTATTTTATTCTTTATATTTTATTTTTATTTTTCTGAAGTAAATATAATTGTCTCACGAATTGGAAATTTATTTATTTTTTCGTACTGGATATTATGGCCAAGTTTAATTGATACTTATAATCATGCAACAAAATATATTCTGTTTGCAATTTTCGGACTTTATATGAGTCTTAAAATTCAAAAAGCAACTAATAATATCTTATTTCGATATGATAATGTATTATACGAACATTCTCAACCTTATAATGAGAGAGTAAAAATATTTGAAAAAAATGCAAGAAAAATTCAAAGACAAAAATAAAATGTTAGTAATCACTGGCACTTATCCCCCTGAAATTTGTGGAGCTGGAGATTATACGTTTAAATTAATGCAAACAAGTATTGCTCAAGATTGGGAACTCAAATACTTTAAAAGATGGCAGTTAAGTACTATATTTTCAAAGATTAAAGAAATTAATAAATCTAAAATTGAAACTATAAACTTACAATATCCAACTATGGGATATCAAGGAAGTTTTGTTCCTCATTTATTGTGCTTATACTATTCACTATTCTCCAAAAAAAACTTCACAGTTACAATTCATGAATCTTCACAACTAAGTTTCAAAGCCAAATTATCTACTTATATTTTCTTTGTTTTTGCAAATAGACTTATTTTTACAAATAAATTTGAATTAAACATTGCATCAAAAATTGTATTTTGGATTAAATCAAAAAGTAAGGTTATAAAAATTTATTCAAATATTGAGACTTCAAATGTTATTTATCCAATAGAAACGAGGAAGTATGATTTAGTATATTTTGGATTAATCAGACCTCAAAAAGGATTAGAGGAATTCATTCTAGTAACAAAATTATTAAAACAAAAGATCATAAATATTAATGCAATTTTAGTAGGTAAAGTTCAACCAGAATATGAGGAATACGCAAATGAATTGATAAAAGATTCACAATTAAGTTTAACTCATATCTTTTTCAATAAAGAATCAAATGAAGTAGCAGAAATACTTTCTAATTCTAAAATTGCATACTTGCCTTTTCCTGATGGAATTTCGGAGCGTAGAGGTTCAGCTTTAGCAGTACTAAAAAATGGATGTTTATTAATAACAAAAAGAGGTGAATTCACAACCGAGACTTTTGAGAAAATTTGTTTTTTTGAGAATCAACCCAATGTTGTAGTTTTAAAGATTGAAGATTTACTCCAAGAGACAAATACATTCTTTCAAAAGGCTCAATTATTGACAAATCAGGTTCTAAATGAGCAACTTCCAAAGTCTTGGGACGAAGTTGCCTTAGAATATAAATTTTTTTTAAGTTTATGATCTCTGTTTGTTTAACAACATATAATGGAGAAAAGCATATCTCCGAACAATTACACTCCATATTGTGTCAATTATCAGATAGTGACGAAATAATCATTTCTGATGATGGTTCTATTGATAAAACTTTAGATATTATCCAAAGTTATAATGATGACAGATTAAAATTATTTCTTCATAAAAAAGACAATAATTTCCCAAATTATTCGTTTTACAAAATAACTAAAAATGTTGAAAATGCATTAATACATGCAAATGGGGATTTGATTTTTTTAGCCGATCAGGACGATATATGGATCCCGACAAAAGTACAATCCGTAATTCATGAAATTGGAGACAATTTAGGTCTTTTACATGACTGTATTGTGGTTGACGAAAATGAAAACATAATTCAAACGTCTTATTATAAGCAGAATAAATCAAACTCAGGGGTTATATTGAATATTTTTAATTCATCCTATTTAGGATGTTGCATGGTAATTAAAAGAGAATTGTTGGCGAAGGCACTTCCATTTCCAAGTCATCCTGTACCTCACGATATTTGGCTTGGTCTAATAGCGGATTGTATGGGAAAGATGAAAATGATTGATAATAAGTTGATAAAATATAGAAGGCATGGAGCAAATTTATCAACATCAAGTGAGAAAAGTCAAGCTAGTTTACTTTATAAATTTAATTATCGTACAAACATAATTAAGGCTCTTTTATTGAGGGTGATTTTTGGAAAATAAAATTAATTAAACTATGAAGAAAATTTTACATATTTCAAAATACTTTTATCCATATTACGGTGGCATTGAAGATGTGGCACGAACTATTATAGATGAGCTCAAACCTTATTTTGATCAACGTATAATTTGCTTCAATCACGAAAGAGGATCAATTTACAATATTAATGGAGCAGATGTATTACGCATTGGCACTACATTTACGTTAGCCTCACAACCAATCTCCTTCAGTTATAGAAAAAAACTTCAAAAGATGATTGATTCCTATAAACCAGATTTTATTCATCTTCATTTGCCTAATCCTCTTATAGCAACCTATGTTTTATCTCTTAATCTTCATGGAGCTAAAATAATTTCACACTGGCATGCTGATATACTTGGGAAAAACCACTTTTATTCTTTCTACAAACCTTTTGAAAAGAAGCTGTTAGAGAAATCATATAAAATTGTTGCAACAAGTGAAATGTATAAGAACTTTTCTGAACCAATAAAAAATTTCAAAGAAAAAACAGTTATATTACCAAATACTGTTAATGAGGCTAAATTACATCTTTTTGATGGTGAAAAGGAAGAAGTTCTTAAAATAAAGGAAAAATATCATCAAAAAAAAATTGTGTTTTTTGTCGGAAGACATGTACCTTATAAAGGAATTGAATACTTGATTGAGGCTGATAAATTAATTGATCAGGACTGTGTAATCGTTATTGCCGGTACAGGTGAACTTACAGAAAGTTTAAAAAATAGCGTTTCTGAAAATTCTCGTATTAAGTTTATTGGAAGGTTATCAAATAACGAACTTAAATATTATTTATATGCTTCAGACGTTTTTGCTTTCCCATCGCATACCCGTAGTGAAGCATTTGGAGTTGCTCTTGCTGAAGCTCTTTATTGCGGATTACCAGCGGTTTCTTTCAATATAGAAGGATCCGGAGCTTTGTGGGTTAATAAAAATAATTATACAGGATTGGTAGTTGAGAATAGAAATGTTCCCGAATTTGCAAAAGCTATTTCTACTATTCTGGAATCAGATGATCTTAGAAATAAAATGTCAATAAATGCTATTAGTTGGGTAAAATCAAATTTTTTAAAAGATCAAATTATTCCTATCATGCACGAAATCTATTCATAATATAATCCAATAACGATGATAAACATTTCTATCGTTTTATATAATCATTCA
>JBBQKF010000110.1:0-8113 GCA_038326615.1 Saccharofermentanales bacterium
TTACCGTTCAGTTTAATTTTTTTATGTTATAATATTACAAAAAAACAACCCTAACCCCTGGGCACAACCCGGGGGGGAGGGTTCAGTGGTGTTCACCTAACATTTTGTAACCGCCCCCACTGTGTGTCTGATAATTCTAACAGACAATTGCACTTTTGTAACCAAAATAATTTATGGCTGTTTTTCAACTTTTAGGGGAAGGTGCTTTTACGACAATCAGCTCCAATGTTTCCATATACAGGTTATTAACGTTCATTTTTGTTTGAAACGGGATTTTCAAAAGAGTTCCGGCACTATATTCATGAATTTCCTGTTCGTCTAGTCCGATAGACAGCTTCCCACGAATAACAGTCATATACACATTCGAATTAGAGAAGTGCTCCGGTAGTCCCTCTCCTTTGTTAAATACCATATGCAGATAGTGAATGTTTTCATCGAATATGACCTTTTCAACAGCCTTTTCATTGCCAACTGATAATTTAAAAATCTTTTCAATCATAATTGTACTCCTCTCAATTAACACTTTCGCTTTTCCTTACATTTTACTGTTTTTTCTCATTGATTACAAGAATTGTTTTATACTCAGTTTTGTTTATTACGGTTTATTACAGTTTGTGAAATATTCAATTCCGAAAAAGGGCCTGAGCGCCATGACCGGATGAGTTTATAGCAATTTGCAACATTTTCAATTTTTTTCTGCAGGTACTCTATGGATATAAGCAGCGCGTTTGACAGCAAGAAATCTTGTTATTATTCGACGAATGGAATATCGCCCAACTCTCTTGATGCCAAAGACTCCCATTACGTCGGCTATATCTCCATATTCTTTTCAGATTAAATACTACTACCATTTCCACAATGGAATTTACTTTGGGAATTAACACAATAAATAAAAATCATGCTTTTGACACTCGAACCAACTTTGGGAATTAAAACTTAATTCCATTGAAATTTGAAAGCAAGTGATGTAAAATTGAAACTACATCAGAACATTTTTTGATGTCACTATTCTAAAGGAAATAAAAATTCGAAAATTCGAACGGAGGTTTTATGTTATTACACTATAAAATTTCTCACTCATTCTCAATTCGGTCCACTATCTGCTGCCTTGTAATCGCGATGCTTACATTATCGTCGTGCTCCCCGTCAAATCCTGCAAGTTCAATTGCCACATCATCAGCGATAACAAATTCTACAATCTCATCTGAACCTTCAAGCCTTTCAGATACTTCCACAGTATCTTCCGTAGTTTCTACTGCCACTTCTTCGGTCGCATCTTCCGTTACTTCTATGCCAGGTGATCCGAAAAAGGAAGTTAAGGATTACCTTGCAGCCCTATCAAAATCTGATTTAGCTAATGGTAAAAAAGCACTCTCCTTTGTTGTTTCCAAAGCTTCCTCTGCAAAATCTGATGAAGAAAAGGACACCATCCTTGGTTTATATCTCGATTATTCCTATCAACTACTCTTTTCACTGATGGACACTCAGTTTAGCAAGCTAAACACCTTGCGAAACAGCGGTAAAGCTGCTTTCAATGTATTGATAGCTCAAAGCGGGTTGCGCACAATAGAAGTTGATGGATCATTTGTCCTAGTACCAGACTTTACAGTACTCTTAACTGCAATGAACAGCATCCTTTCTGCTAACGGGAAACAATACTGTGGACTGATGGCAAGCCTCCACAATCTTGAACCAATTGCTTCAGAAGCAGGAGTCCTTATTCCTCTTGCTGATTTGAACAAACTCAAGTCGGAATGGGCAGCCTTCAATGCAAAAATAACCCCTTCCACAATTGAGTTTCCGCCATCCACTTCCAAGTACAAAGGTCATTTTGAAGCTCGACTTATACTAGCAAGACTTAATAGTCTATCAGGAACAACATAATTGCGTTATAAGGTCATCGTTCAGATACCTCTTGCAATAAATTAGCAGATAATTTAATTAGAAAGACACTGTTCAAAGTGTCTTTTTTTAATTAATTCATTTCTTACTTTATTCGATTCAAAGCTATTTTGTATGACGTAAAGACTCTAATTTTTGTAATGCTAACACTCGAAAATAATTGTTTTCGGGTGCCGTTTTTATAAGAAGCTCAAAATCTTTGACGCCGTTTTCGTTTTCGTTATCGTTATCGTTTTTGTTATCGTTTTTGTTTTTGTTTTTGTTTTTGTTTTTGTTTTTGTTTTTGTTTTTGTTATCTTTATCTTTATCTTTATCTTTATCTTTATCTTTATCTTTATCTTTATCTTTATTTTTATCTTTATCTTTATCTTTATCGTTTTCTTTTTTGATTTCTTTATCTTTTTCGTTTGCGTTTTCGTTTGCGTTTTCGTTTGCGTTTTCATTTGCGTTTTCATTTGCGTTTTCATTTGCGGCAAAATATAGAGAGCCTCTAAGAAACAGTGCAGTGGCATCATTTGGGTTAATGTTCAACGCTTGAGTATAGTCCTCGATAGCCATTTTTGTATTTTTTAGAGCTTCATATACTCTTCCTCTGTGTGTAAAAGAACACGCAAATCCCAAGCGAAATTTGATTGCCTGTGTAAAATCAAGCACCGCCAAATCATAATCACCTGATTTGTAAAACTGAAGTCCTCTATTGTTATATGCAGCGCCATGAGCTGGATCTAATTGAATCGCTGTGGTCAAATCTTGAATTGCTTTGTCATTTTGGTCAATATTTGCATATGCCAATCCTCGATTGTAATAAGAATCAATATCCTCTTGATTTATTGATATTGCTTCGGAAAAATCAACAATTGCATCATCGTAACGCTTTAGAGTGGCTAAAACATCACCCCTTAAACTAAGAGCTACGGTGTCCCGACTATCGATAACAATCGCTTCGGTAAAAGATTGAAGGGCATTTTGATAATCTCCAACCGCTTCTAAAAGAGCACCTTTCATTATAAGAGGTTCTGAATTCCCCGCTTCTTCTAAAGCGGCCTTTTCATACTCGGCAATAGCTTCTTTATAACGTTCTTCCTCTTCAAACATAATACCTTTTTCTATATGTGATGCCATTTCAAATCCCCAGCTTTCTTAATTAGTATGCAACATATGATATCATAAGCACTGACTATATTCCAGCGCAGGTGTTTGAAAGCTCTCATCATCCTTATCAACAGTGATGGTTTTTAAATTTATAAACACTTTTGCATTTTTTATTTAAGTTTGTGACTTTTTATCTAAATTTGTGACTTTTTTTTAGGTTGGTGAATTTTTTGCAACGGTTTCAAATTTTCTATGTAAAAACCATAGGATGCCAAGCCCGATAGCTGTTGATGATCCGGCTAGCATAAATGCAGGAACAAATGACCCAGTCCTATCAAGGAGGTTAGAGCTTAGCAAGCCAGAAAAAGCACCCAAAGAGAAAGCACTGAAAACCAGCCCATAATTCAGTCCCAAATACTTAGTTCCAAACCTCTGAGCTACTACAACTGGAAATAGTGCAAAAGTCACTGCGTAACCAGCGCCAAGAAATACAGAGTAAATAAGCAATACAGGCAAATTTGAAGCCATCCAGGGTAAAGTCAAGAATGCTACGGTTTGAACGAGATACATATAAATCATCACACGAATAGCTCCGACCCTGTCTGCAAACCAACCAGCCAGAGGGCGTCCTAGCCCATTAACCAATGAAAACGCTGAAATTGCTAATGTGGCCTGAGTCGGGGTTAGTCCCAACTTGATTTCACCAAAAACGCTAAGCAGTCCGATTGCTGTCAAACCGCCGCCTATGACTGCAGCTAGCGCAATCCACAAACAATAGAAAACTGGCTGACGTATAAGTGTGCGCGGCGGAACATCTACTGTTTGCAAGGTAGTTTGAGAGCGGGCCTTGTTTCCTTTAATGGGACTTTGGGGAGGTATCCAGTCGATTGGCGGATTATGCATGAGCATTGCACCAGTAATCGACAGCACAAATACGAAAACACCTAAGACGAGCAATGTCCCATCAACACCCCACATAAGAATCATGACCTTTTTAAGTGGTGCAAAGACTACAGCCGCTAAGCCAAATCCCATTACAGCAATAGATACGGCAAATCCAGGGCGATCCGGGAACCATTTTCGCGCTGTAGGTGCGATGCAGGAATAGGTCAGTCCACATGCCGTACCCACTATGAGACCATAAGTAATAATTAACCCTACATGTGTTTTATTATACTTCAGCATAATTGCTGCCAAACTATATCCTATAAAAAAGATAAAAGACCCTACCAACGCAATTTTCCTCGGGCCAAACTTGTCTTGAAGCCAGCCGGCAGGGATCATTATCAATGCAAAAACAACTATTAGAACAGTTAATGGCAGCGTGGCTTCATATATGCTCCATCCCCAGTTTTCTACCAGTGGAATGGTGAAGGATCCCCAGGCATAACTCATTCCACCTACCAGCGACAGCAAAAATCCCCCAAGTAAAATTAATGAACGTCTTTTTTTATCAGATTGATGATGACCGGAAACCATTTGCATATCGGCACCCTCCTCTTAAGGCAGTTCGTACTATTACTTTCTCTTCTTCTTTCAAGTTTACTGTATCACGCTTCTGAATACAATAGTTTCCTGTTTATTCTTTACTTGTAATATCATCACTTGAACGCTGACTATATTCTTACGCAGGAACATAAAGCCGCCTTGTTCCAATAACAGAACGAGGCGATTTATGTACTACTGTGAACCAATTTTATTTTATTATATTTTATTACTCCACGTCTTGGAGAGCATCATACCCTTCTTCTCCTGTACGAACTTTTACAACATTATCTACATTATAGATGAAAATCTTACCATCGCCTATATGTCCTGTGTAGAGAACTTTCTTTGCTGTTTCGATAACTGTCTTGACAGGAATTTTACTAACAACGATTTCAACTTTTACCTTAGGCACAAGATGAGTTTCAAATTCAACGCCTCGATAGTATTCTGTCGCGCCACCTTGTTGTCCATATCCAAGTACGTTTGTAACTGTCATGCCAGTTATTCCAATTTTATCCATCGCAACTTTTAATGATTCAAATTTGTTCTGTTTAGTTATAATTTCAATCTTTGTAATCTTAATTCCACTACCTTCGGTCTTTTCTGGTATTAAACCCTCAACAGGGATAGCATGTTCAACCGGAACGCTTCCTTTATCTTTCGATGAAAGTGAAGTTTCACTTAATAAATATTCAGCAGCATTTGTGTAATCGATAGTAACAAAATCAGGATATCCTTCGTTTCCATGTTCGCCTATATCCAATCCTTCAATTTCTTCTTTAACAGATACACGAAGTCCAATTGTCTTTTTGATTACAGACCATACTAATAATGATGCAATAAAAACAAATCCCCCAACAGCTAATACTCCTAATGCCTGTTTACCTAAAAGTTCAAATCCACCGCCAAAAAACAAACCGTTAAGTGTTGTTATTCCGGCGATTCCATTTTGAGCAAATAGACCTACAAACAATGTACCTAGAACACCATGAACAAGATGCACAGATAATGCTCCTACAGGATCGTCCAATTTAACTCTATCAAAAAACATAACTGAAAAAACTACAAGTATACCTGATATTGCTCCTATAATAAGAGCACTAGTAACACTTACATACGCACAAGCGGGTGTTATTGCAACAAGACCAGCCAAAAGGCCATTGATTGACATGCCCAGATCAGGTTTTCCAATTATAAGCCATGCAGTTATCGTTGCTGTGAGAATAGCCATTATACCTGCAGTATTTGTTACTACAAGAATATGAGAAATAGCCATCGGATCTGCTGCCATTGTAGAACCTGGATTGAATCCAAACCAGCCAAACCACAAGACGAATGCACCGATTGTTGCCAGGCTCATGTTGTGACCTGGAATTGGATGAATTTTGCCATCTGTAGAATATTTCCCTATTCTAGGGCCAAGAATGATAACCCCGGCAAGGGCTGCCCAGCCACCCACAGAATGAACAACTGTACCGCCTGCAAAGTCAAGAAGACCGAGGGTTTGAAGGAATCCACCACCCCATATCCAGTGACCAACTACAGGATACATTAACATAGTTAGAGCTAATGAAAAGACGATAAATGAAAGGTATTTAATACGTTCTGCTACCGCTCCGGAAACAATTGTTGCAGCGGTACCACAGAAAACGAGCTGGAAGAAGAACTTTGCCCAGAAAGGTACTCCAGCCCAAGAAATTGAAGAGTACACTCCCTTATACGCTTCACCAACAGCCGGAGAATTATCTGCTCCTCCAGCCATGAACAGCCCTGTAAGTCCAACAAATCCGTTTCCGTCTCCAAACATCAATCCCCAGCCTAAGACAAGAAACCCAAGTGATGAAACTGCGAAAACTATGAAATTTTTTGACAATATGTTTACTGAATTCTTTTGACGAGCTAGTCCACTTTCAACCGCTGCAAATCCTAGATTCATAAAGAATACAAGAATAGCTGCAAATATTACCCAAATGGTGTCGACAATAATTTTGGTATCCATACTTTGCCCTCCTTTAAAAACTAAGCAACTTTTTAAAGAATTTTTGAACTAAAAAAAGACGCCACTTTCTCAGTTCAGCGCCTTTGCCGTAAAAAACTTTATCCACTTGCTTTATTGCAATAAATATATCAATTATTTGCAACTTTGTCAACACCATATTTCATTAATTATCATATTCGGCATATTATTATGCTTTTTTTCGCTTTTTTTGCTTTTTCAAGAGCTAGCTCTTGCACTTTTGGAGCACAGAGGGGAACACAGCTGAAACTTTAAAGCATTTGTTTAGCTGAGTTCACTGTTATCTCCAATACTCTGGTTAAAAATGAGATTTTTTTTTCATCATATCAAATTCTGGACCAGATTCAATATATTTAGCAGTTCATTCAACTAAAAAGCCTGTTCCTTGATAATCTTTATAGCCTAAAACTTTCCTACTACCTAAAGTCATCTTTATTTTGTTATTTTGGATTACATTTTTCTCTGTTCTATGCATTGCGTACGCCGGAATTAGTGGCGTTTGTTTTAACACTTTGAGAATCTGGAGCAAAATTATTATTTATATTTTGAGAAGTTTGTATTGTGTATGCAGTCTGAAAACTTTCGGCGTTGCCATTGGTGTGGTTATCGTTCTGGTTACCGGTTTGGTCATGGTTGTGACTATTGGTGTGACTACCAGTCTGGCTATCAGTCTGGCTATTGGTCTTGCCATCTGTGCCATCTGTCTGTCTATCAGTCTGGTCATCAATTGTTGATTCTTTTGCATTAACTACTTGTTCATCGCTGCTGTTTGAAAATTTATCAACATGCAGAGAAATACTACTCGGGCTCGAAATAGAAGCATTATCCAGGCATGGTATAGAAACAATATCCAAACACGGCTCAGCAATTTCAATTTTCTCGTCGCATTGCGGTAAATTACCTTCAGTTAACAGCATATCAATAACCGGAACATCGTGATTTTCCAAAGCAACATGCTTCAAATACTTCGGAATAAAAGGATTCACAAATTCGGTATGTTTGCTGTAAATAAAGTCGGCAATACTGCTCATAGTGGATTCAGATAAATTTGTAGCATCATTCTTGAGCATCATGTTTTTGATTCTTGGGGTAAGCTGATCAAATTTAACAATCTGATCCTTGATTTCCTTTTTAGCGTATTTCATATCAATAATCGATTTTGGATTTGCAATAACCACAAGAGACAGAACAGGAGTATTCTTAATAACTTTTTCTTGTTTAAGCAAATTTTCGAGGATGCGAACATGCCTCTGGTTCTGCGAAACAGGTGAATACATCCCTTCCTTCTTATATACCTTGCTATATCTGTTGGTAAAAGAACGAACAAAATCACCGTCAGTATTGATTAAAATATTTCCATTCAACTTTTTAGTTTCCAAAATGCAAATGAAATTCTTGGTTATAACAATAAAATCCATCTGCGCCTTATAATCTTCGTACTGTATTGCAACATTATGCAAAACAATCATCGGCAAAAACGAATTTTTGATTTCATAATAAACATTTTTCTCGCCAAGATCCCCCGCTTTTATAAATCCAATATCCATCGCAATTTCATCTTTAATCGCAGGAACCTTTACTGAACTTGTAATAACCTCAAGCTCTGTAATTAAT
>JBBQKF010000111.1:0-8064 GCA_038326615.1 Saccharofermentanales bacterium
GACTGGTAGAGTTGGAGTAGAACCGTTCAAAAGACCCTAATTTCAGTCAGAAATAAAATCCAGGATACTTTTGGGTTAAAGTTTTGCATACAAAGTCCTTTTTTTTGAACAAAATTGTGTGTTTTTGCTCGCTTTAGACAATACGAAAGCCAACCCACTGTTCGTAGTGGGTCAATAGTTTGATAGTTATTGTTTTATAGTTTTGACAGTTGGATAAAACACATTATCTGGCGAACGGATGCGAGGTAGAATTTCTACCACTTGCATAGTTCCGGTTTTGCATTTAGGACAGCGGCAAGGATCAAAACCCGTAAGGCGAACCATTCGCTGCTGTCTGGTTTCGGTTAGCTGGATAATATCCGGTTTGGTTTTCAAGGGTTCAACGTCTTTTTTGTAGCGGCTGCCTAAAATACCAAAATAGCGTATCTTTACAAACCTTTTGGGCAGAATATGCATAGCAAAACGACGAAGAAACTCCACACCCGTGAGGGTCATCAGTTTCTGGTTTTTGTTGTCGGCGTAATCTTTGTAGGAGAAAGTAACTCCTTTATCGTCAATGCTTTTAATGCGTGTATTGCTTATAGCCACCCTGTGGATATATTGTCCCAGATAGGCAATAATCTCTTTGGCAGAGCCCAACGAAGGTTCACAATAAACTACCCAAGGCTTGGCGTAGCATTGGTCAATTACAGGTTGATATATGGGCAGTTGTCCCCTTTTTTTGAGTTGCAGCTTTAGCTTGTCGAGCAGTTTACCCCGAAACAAGGTACTTAGCTGCCTGACCGGATACAGGAATTTTCCTTGATTGCCAATTGTTTTGATTTGCCCTCGCAGGTTAATTCCGCAAGCAGGCACAAGACAATGCAAGTGTGGATGCAAACTCAGGTTTTGTCCCCACGTGTGGAGCACACAGATAGCACCAGTTTCTACGCCATAATGCGAGTAACCAAAACTACGAAGTGTTTCCCACATGCAAGCAAACAGTGCTGAGTAAAACGCTTTGCTATCGAGTAAACAAATCTCATGCAGCTCATCGGGCACGGTGAACACGATATGAAAATACTTTACGTTCAGCGCATCAAGCATACGGTCTTCCGCCCAAAGCATCTGGCGTGCTATCTGACATTTAGGGCAATGGCGATTGCCACAACTGTTATAACTGAAGCGTTCGTTGCCACAGCTATCATTATCACATTGCTCTTTGTGTCCGCCCAGTTCTGCACTTCGGCATTGCTGTAAAGTATTGATTACATTGAGCTGATAATTGTTGGGACGGTATTGCATACGATAATCAGCCCCAAACCGTTTAATGATTTGGGATATTTCATACAGTGGGCGTGCCATTATTTGCGAGGATAAAGCGTATCCAGCGGACTATGTGCCTGCACCAACGGACATTGCGCAATATGAAGATAAATCATCGTAGTTTCGATACAGGCATGACCCAGTAGTTCTTTGACCGTGACAATGTTCAGTCCGTCTTCAATCAAATGGGTAGCATACGAGTGTCGAAGGGAATGAATGGAAACTTCTTTGGCGATACCGGTCTTTTTCAAGGCTTCGCGCATTACCCAGGCTATACCCTTTTTTGCATAATGGCTCTCGGGTGCCTGGCCATTGAAAAGCCAAACGAGCGGATGTACAGATTGAAGGTATTTACGCAAACCAAGAGCCATATAGTCGGCAAGTGGAACAATACGATCTTTGTTATACTTACTCCGACGAATATGAATGGTTTTGCGCTCGAAGTCGATATCGGCAATTTTCAGGTTGATAAGTTCCTGAGATCGAAGTCCGGCAGAATAAATGAGCGTAAGCAGAACGCGGTGTTTGAGCAGTGTGGGTGCTGCAAAAAGTGCACGCAGTTCGCTACGATTGAGAATAACAGGAAGAGCTGCATCTTTTTTAATAGAAGGTAATTTGACAGCCCGATTGGAGAAGTCAAAGGTGCGGTAATAATAGCGAAGTCCGTATACCGCATGTTTAAAAGCACTGCGCGAAGGAGATCGTGCCGAAATGGCTAAACCGGCAAGGTACTCGTTGAGTTCCGAGTCCGAAACAAGCTCAGGCAAACGATTGAAATGCAGCGAGACAAGGCAAATCTGACGAGTGTAATTGTGCAGGGTACTTTTACTTTGACCCCGAAGGGCAACTTGTTGTTGCAGGTTTTTGTAAACCCCTTCGAAACCATCGACCGTGGCAATGGCACGTTCGAGAATAGTAAATTCACTTTTTTGTTTCATGGTGATACTGAATATTAAAAATTAGTTTTAATTTTGGGGAGAAATTCGAGTTCTCCCCTTCAGTATCTACAAACGGAAATATCAGTAAATAAAATGTTTAAAGTCTATGATTATATTTTTAAATTCTGGATATGATAGTAAATCTAAAATGCGGAGCATGTAAACATGTTTACAATTTTGAAGTAGGACAGCCAAGTATGGATAAAAACTACAAATTAGTATTTGAACACAAACCTGTTTGTCCACAATGTAAAGCAATCGATAATGTCTTATTAACCGAGCGTGGACAAAGTCAAATGACGGATTGGCACTTGGGTAATTTGTAAAGTAAATATCAGATAATAAACTAATTATAGAGCTCTTCCCGAAGGGAATTTAGTTCAACACCGGCTAGCCAAGCCACCTGCCCGACAGCGTTCCGCAGTCAGACAGGACAGCGCAAGGCAGCTGTCGGCTAGCCTTGGTCGTTGTGTGTAATGCAAGAAAATAAAACTACCATTAAATGATGTTTGAATTTATAAAACAAAGAATAATTAAGAGTTTAATTGAAGAGATTGAATGTCTTGATGCCGTAAACCTTGAGTTGGTTGGTATTAATGTAATTTCAATTCTTGAAAATAAAAGAATGATTCATCATGGAATAAATAAAGACTATAGACCTTCAGGCTACACAGTTGACGGTTTTTCAGATGATTCATCAATTATAGCAGAATACAGTACTGATAAAAGTTATTTTGAAGATAAAAAAAAGAAAGGCGATACAATTCCTTTTTTCGAAAAAATTGAAAATGATATTAAGCACGCCCATGAACATTGTAGCCAAAAGAGACCCAATAAAATATATTTAGTAACATCCCAGACAGAACAACCATCATTTAGAAGCGATTATAATGTAACACCAATTGCTAAACAAAATGCTGATATAGTAATAATATATGATAGCCGAGAACTTGCAAAACTAATACATGAACAATCAATTGAATCTGCAGATTATGCATCTTACTATAAGCAGTTTTTTCCGGGATACTCTCAAGATTTAGACAACTATGAATATTATGGAAAAATCCCTGCTTTTTGTGATAAGCACATATCTGATTTAAGTGCAATAGAAACAGTAAAGGAACATTTAATCAAACATGATATTTGTGTGTTGTCAGGGATTAGTGGTTCTGGGAAAACACAACTGATAATTGATTATATCCATTTAAAAAAACAAGAATTTGAAAATTACATTTGGATTGCAGGCGAAGATTGGAAAAAAGACACAACCCTTTCAAGTATTCAAAGAACAAGAGGAGGAGCTCCTATAAATGTTTCAGGATTATTTAATACTTCTAAAACAATATTAGTAATTGACAACTTCAACAGAGGAATTGAGCAAAATGAGTTATCGGACTTATCTAAAGGTTTTTCAATCGGAAGCAGGCTTATTATTACATCTCAAATTTCTAAGATTAGTGAGTTATATTTATCCATTCCAGAATTAACTGATGAAGTGGCTATCCAAATTCTTGGTGAAATACCCAATGAAGAATCTAAATTGTGTAAAGATGTTATCAGTTTATGTAAATGTTCTCCTCTAATTTTATCAACGATTAGAAATCTTGTTGAAGAGGAAGGAATTGATAGAGAAGTACTATATGATGAGGTTTTAAAATATCCCAATGACATTAGAGATAACAATGGAAAATCTATAATGGGAGGAATACTAAGTAAGTTAGAATCAAATTCTCTTGATGCATTAAAAAGAATAGCAAATACTGGTTTAACTGTTCATGATTCTGAGTTTCTTGGGTATTTTCTGAAAATTTTAAATCGAAGTAGTTTGCAACGCCTTTCAATTTTATTACCAGCTAGTGTTCCAGGCTGCTTGAAAATCCACGATTTGGTTTGTGCATCTGTACAAGATAACCTTAATACAATTGATATTTCAAAATCTATTGAAGAATACATTGCTAAAAATAATGCTTCAATGTCTCCCAGTGTTTTAAGGCAGATTCATTTGTCTTATGATATATTATTAAAAGAATATAACTCAAGGGATAAAAACAGTCCAGATTGGATAACGTACGCTTTGCTTCAAATGGAAAATGGAATAAGATATGAGATTCAAGCATCACTTTATAATCAGCCTATTTTAGCTAAAATGGAATTAGCTTCTATTAGGTGTTTAGTAGACTCAAAAGAAGCTCATGCATATTCAATAGAGAATAAGGAATCAAGAGAAATCTATTATAATGATTGTATTGCAGAGTATAAGAAAGTCGTTAATGAGATTCCAAACGGTGATATAAGAATTGAGATATTACATCATTTAGGTAAAACATATAGACGAAGCGGTTTGCAACAAGATGCATTAGATTGCTTTTTGGATTTGTTATCAATAAAACCTGATATGCATGCTACATATCTTCAAATAGCTCATTTAGGTTCTCAGTATGGTGTGGATAAAAGTTTTAAGAAAATCGGAGAAGAATATTTAGAAAAATTATTGCAATGTATCGAACATGATTATTCTTCTGTTCCTTTGAGGGTATCACTAGGAGCTTTTGCAAGATTGAGGTCATATAAAAAAATAAGCGATAGAATTAATTCAAATAATGAACTAGTGAAGAAGCTTGCTAATATTATTGTAATATCTTCATTTGAAGGATTTGGTCAATTCTTTGAAGCGTTTGTCTCTTTTACCTCAGTTTTTGGATACCATCATAGTTTAGAATGCCAAAATCTCATAGCTGTAATTCCACAACTTTTAACAACAAAACCCGAAGATGTCGATAAAAACAATTGGCTAAATGCATGTGAAGGGTTGACAAATATTGCTATTACTGTATCAAGAGAATGCAGAATTGAACTTTCTGAAAAAATAGCTTCTTCGAGTGTGTGTTTTGCAGATAAAATATTTGAAAAAAGCGAACTGAGTTCTTATGAAGGAAGAGCACTTGCTAAAGCATATTCAACAGCCAATATGTCCTCAAAAGCTTTACTTGCAATAGATAAAGTACCTATTGCATCATATGACCATTGGCTTCTTTATCAAAAATCAAAAGCTCAGTTAAAAAATAACGATTCGGAATCATACAAATCAGCAACAACCGCATTTGAATTAGCTCAAAATGATGGTTATGCGAAAGAGCGTTTATCAATATATCATGATTTACTAAGTCAATGTGCAGAACTTTACGGAACAAAAGAAGAGACTATAACTCATGCCAAACTTGCATTAGAGAAATGTACGGATGATAAATATCGGACAGACCTTGAGAATAGAATAAAAAAATTAAATATGAATTAATAGAAGCACTACACACAACACGCGGTATAAAACATTGGGGTTTAAGTGGTTATTCCAGCATTCTGCCACGCATCAAGTTCGGTGTAACTCGGCAGGAAAGTAGCCCGCAATCCCCAACGATTTCATACCGCCAACGTTAGCGGCAAGTGTCGGAAAAAAAAAGAAGTTTGAACTTTTCAGTCCTAGCGGATATGTTTCTTAAATGAGCAAATGATGGTGTTTGGTTGGTGGGATTTTTGGAATCCCACCTTCTTGGATTCTTAGGATTTGTAATCCGTTCTTTATTATTCACAATTATTAATTATATTTGTAGCAACAAAAAGTCGCAATGGATATAAAGAATCGGATTGAAGGAGATGTGTTTTTTACTACCGATACAGTGGTGGATTGGGTGGATATATTTACACGTCCTGTTTATAAGCATATTCTGCTTGAATCACTTACCTATTGTCAAAAGAACAAAGGGTTGATAATTTACGCATGGGTGCTAATGTCAAATCATTTACATATGATATCGGGCAGTAAAGGTGAATACAAAGTGTCGGATATTATGCGTGATTTTAAGAAGTTTACAAGTAAAGAAATTCTGAGAACCTTATTGGCAGACAGCACCGAAAGTCGCAGGGAATGGATGTTGAACCGCTTTGAATATTCAGGCAAAAACGATGACAAGATAAAGAACTACCGTTTTTGGCAAGAAGGCAACGATGCACAAGAGATTTATCTGGATGATTATTTCAATCAAAAATTAAACTACATCCACGAGAATCCCGTGAAAGCCGAATTAGTAAATCGGGCTGAGGATTACCGCTACAGTTCAGCAATAGATTATGCCGGAGGTAAAGGTTTGTTGGAAGTTACGGTAGTGTAAAGTCATTAAGAACGGATTACAAATCCTAAGAATACTAAGAGTTGGGATTGTAAACAAATCCCAACAACGGAGACTTTTTGCTTTTTGGGACAAGTCGGAAAAAGCAGAAACTATTGTCATATCAACACACGGAATAATAAAAAAGACAGACAAAACCCCGAAAAGTGAAATTGACAAAGCCGAGAATTTGAGACAAAAGTATTTTAACTCTAAAAACAAAAAGAAATGAAAACATACAGTTTAGAAGACATAACAGACAAATATGTAGGAAAAAAAGGGACACCTAAGAGAGACAAATTTGAGAACGAACTCCGACTTGATTTATTGGGACAAGCAATAAAACAGGCAAGACTAGAAAGACATTTAACACAAGAAGAGTTGGGCGAAATAGTAGGCGTAAAAAAAGCTCAAATATCTAAAATAGAAAACAGCACAACAGATGCCCGATTTACAACTATTTTGAAAGTTTTTGAAGCATTAGGTGCTAAAGTGAATTTTAATGTAGAACTAAACAACAAAAGAATTGCATATTGATCAAATGCCAAACGCATAATACAAAGGGCTTCATGTGGTCTGAGGCACGAAGACCTCTGTTCGTCGTAGCGTGTAGCAGCGTTTATGTTCGGCATAGCATTGGTTACTGAGTAATGTCGAAGTACTTACTATGTCGTGGCTAAGACCTGTCCGTCCACTGACGGAAGGAAGTCTCCAAACTTTCCTGTTCAAATATAATATTAAAAGGGGAGCTTTTATTTTAGCAATGACGAAGCGAGACGCTTCGCCAAACATCGGGTGGCACAAGTTTTTATACGCTACGGGAACGCAATGCCGAACGTTGGGAACACAAGTCTATTACGCTACGGGGAACTGGGAAAAAAGAAGAAAAGAGTGCGTTTTGCAACAATTGAAAGTTTATTTATTACAGATTTTCTAACACAAAGTAAACAAATCTGTTTACTTTATTGTATCTTTGTTGAAAATTAATTTACAACTATGAACTCGAACATTAGCATAATCAAAGGTATTCATCCAGGTTTAATCTTGGAAAGAGAGCTGAAAAATAGAAAATTACCGAAAGGCACTTTTGCTCTATCAATTAACGAATTTCCACAAACTATTGGTACAATTACCAAAGGGAAGCGAAGAATGAATCCAGCTTTATCGTTGAAAATTGAGCATGCATTAGGTTTGGAAGAAGGTTATTTTATGGTTCTTCAAGCTTATAGCGACATTGCACAAGAGAAAAAAAAATTATCTGAAAATTATCATCCAGATTTATCCAAACTTCGTTCAGTTGTGTTTTGGGACACTGACATGAAACTTATAGACTGGAAAAAAAACAAATTAGCTGTAATATATCGTATTTTTGAACGTGGCAACGAACAGGAAATTCAAGAAATAATTCGTTTTTACAGTAAAGTGAATGTTGTAAATTCTCTCAGGGAAAGAACAGCGATAATTAAAGCAATTGAAGAAAACATCAATAAATACCTACAATAATATGGCAAAGCCATTGTACTATAACACAGTTAGCACCTTACTACTTTCAACACTTCAAGATTTGATGAAAACTTCCGTTTTCGACAATTTTAGGTTAGTAGGTGGTACGTCATTGAGCTTACAATTAGGTCATCGTCAATCGATTGACATAGATT
>JBBQKF010000112.1:0-8062 GCA_038326615.1 Saccharofermentanales bacterium
AAGAATACTGTATAAAATTATAAGAATATTTAAGAATAAATATTTAACAAAAATATATATTGAAACAGAAAGAATACGTTATAATATGCTTGCTAATAAAATTGATGCTTTTATATTTATTGGAGGTTCAATTTTCATGCAGAATAAACCAATTTTGAATTTATCGGATAAAATAAATAAAGTAATAATAGACTGTTTTAATAGAAAGCCGATATTTGTTATAGGGGCAAATTTTGGTCCATTCATCGAAAATGAATTCGTTGAATACTATTGGAATTTATTTAATAAATGTGATGATGTTTGTTTTAGAGATAACTATTCTAAAAATCTTTTTAGTAACCTATCCAATGTAAGAAGTTTTCCTGATGTTGTATTTCAATTACGTATCAATCCACAAATAAATAAGAATAGAATTGGTTTTTCGATAATCGATATGTCAACGAGAGAGAATTTTAAGTTATACGAAACATCATATTTATTAAAAATCAATCAATTAATACAAGTATATTTTGAAAAAGGGTTTGATATTTATTTATTTTCATTTTGTTCCTCTGAAGGTGACGAAAGTGCAATTAAAAATCTTTTATTATTACTCCCGATAAATTGCAAAGAGGCGATTAATCTGATCTTTTATGATGGTGATATTGATAAATTTCTAAAAATCTATCTTACTATTGATACAATGTTTACAACTAGATTTCATGCCATGATATTAAGTTTAATGGGAGGACAAAAGATCTGTCCATTAGTTTATAGTAATAAAATGATCAATGTAATTAATGATATTCCAATAGATATTAAATACTATAAAATTGAAGAATTTATAAATGAGAAAGCAATGAAAATAATTTCTTCAATTAAATCATATGAAATGCCATTAGGTGAATTATCATTTAAAGCAGAAAAACAATTTGAAAAATTAGACATTATACTTTTATAGCATAACTCATTAAATTTCAAGAGCATAATTAATTACATGTTAAAACCAAGAATCACTATTATTGTTCCTGTATATAATGTGGAGCGATATTTGAATAAATGCATCGATAGTATTTTAGGACAAACTTTTACTGATTTTGAATTGCTACTCATTGATGATGGCAGCACAGACAATTCGGGTGAAATTTGCGATGAATATGCAACAAATGATTGCCGTATTCATCTATTTCACAAAGCAAATGGTGGAGTAAGCTCTGCACGTAATTTAGGATTAATAAACGCTAAAGGAAAATATATATGGTTAGTTGACTCTGACGATTGGATCGAAATGAATTGTTTAGGATCAATAATTTCAACAATGGAACAAGAACAATTAGATGCATTACAAATAGGATATTATACTGTTAATGATAAAGTAATATTGCCATGTAATTCGAAATATAGGAAAACTACGGGAGTACTTACCTCCCAAGTATATGTAACGCCAGATTTATTTATAGGTGGAGTTTGTGGAACAATATTTAAAAGGGAATTGGCAATTAAAAATTCAATCTTATTTGATGAAGAATTAAAGATTGCAGAAGATCAGCTTTTTTTTCTTGCAATATTTAATTATTCTAAAAGAGTTAAAAGACAAAATATTTTGGCCTATTATTATAGAAGTGTTCCAACTTCGGCTACCAATACAGCCACTGAAGATCAATTATCACAAAGTATTAAAAAGATAGCATCATTCAAGTTCTTTAATAAATATTCAACATATTGCAAATATTTAATGATAATTCAGTTTTTTGATTATCTGAATTTATCTAAAAAGAATATATTTAAGTTACATCGTTTGGTAAGAAAGTATATTATTAAAAGTAAAACTGAATACATATACTTTGAAAATCGTAGAAAAAATATTCTATGGTGCTATTTATATTTGGGTTTATTGTTTTTAATTATCTATAAAATATTAAAATTCATAAAAATTAAAATAGACAATGCAAATAAAACAACATCTATCTTAATATCAAAAAATTGAATTTTATGACCATCCTTAATAGTTTGGCAAACCTAAAATTGTTTTTGAAATTAAAAATATTAAACTATGCCATTTCTTAATAGAGTACAAAAATTCACTTTATATTTTTTCTTTTTTTCAATTAATTTTGAGATGTTGCGGCCTATAGTAGATAACGAAACGTTTTCTGCTTCAAAGGTAACCGCGATTCTTTATTTTTTTATGATAATTCCGCAATACAAAGAATTTTTTAGGACAGACAATATTAAAAGATTTTTGATCCCGGTATTTATTTTTGGGGGGTTGCAGACATTAATGAGTATTTTAAATATCAATGAAGTAACTTCAGATTTTGTTGATACCGCGCTATTGCTCAATATCATTTTCTTTTGGATCGTAGTCAATCATGAACGAAAAGAATACTTGGTTATTGAAAAGGCGATGCTCTTTTTTGCTTTGGGTACGGTTGCGTTAGCCTTGTTTTATATTTTAGGAATTGGAGTTAAGTATGAAGCGGGAAGATTATCTATGTTTGGCGACGATCAAAACTATATCGCATTCAGAACCTCAGTTGGCATTATAATTTTAGTATTGGCTGCACTGCAAAACAGATTGAAAATGAATTGGTATCGTTACCTATTGTTGCTCCCTATCCCTCTGATGCTAAAGTTAATGTCTGAAACAGGATCAAGGGGCGCTTTTCTTACCTTTGCCGTGACATTTTTAGTAGGAATTTTTTTATTTAAAACAAAGGATTTGTGGAGGAAAGTTGTTGCAATAATTTTAGGACTTGCGTTTTTTATCATAGCAGGTTTCCAATTATTGCAATCAGAAACTATGCGAAACAGGTTAGAGAATTCGGCAGAAACTGAGGATACAGGTGGAAGAACTGCAATATGGAACGCCATAATTCCAATTATTAAAGAAAATCTTGTATTTGGAACAGGAAAAACGGGTTATATCTATAAATCTACAATCATTTACGGCGAGGAGGTGAGTCCTCATAATGTAATATTGGAAATTCTCTGTTATACTGGATTTGTTGGGCTAATAATTTATTTTATCTTTTTATATCAAATTGGAATAAATAGTTATGCTATATATAAACAGACAGCTCTTCTATTGCCCATTTTACTTCTAGTCCCTTTGTTGGGTATGATTCTATCAATACAATTACTTACTAAAAAATTTGGATGGATCATTTTCAGTTATATTGTAAGCACAGTGGCTTTAAAAAATGATAAGTTGTATTCAAAAAAAACAGTTTAATAATATGAATATAGTTCAAGTTATACCTCAGTTACGTGAAGGCGGAGCAGAAAGATTTGTTATTGATCTTTGCAACGCTCTAATTGAAATTCCAGATTGCCAGGTTACTCTCATTGTGTTTTTCAATTATAATCGAGAACATGTATTAGTAAAGGAATTAAATCCATCAGTTAAAATCATCGAGTTAAACAAAAAACTTGGATTTGATTTTTCAATACCAAGGAAGCTGGCAGCATTAATTGGAAATCTTAAGCCGAATGTTGTTCATACTCATTTAAATGCGTTCGAATATATGTTTATTAACATATTTCGGAATACAAATAAAATTAAATTCATTAACACAATACATAATTCTCCAAATCACATTTATCACAATAGAATAGTTAAACTTATAAATTCAAAATTATTTAGTTATTCTTGTGTAACACCAGTTATTATTTCAAGTGATAGTATACCTGAATTTCAGAAACTTTTCCCCAAAAAAAAACCTGTTCTCATTTTCAATGGTAGACCTAAAATAAACCAAAGTAAAAACTTTGAATCTGTTTCTAAAGAAATAATTTCATATAAATTATCTTTAAAAACTAAGGTGTTTATTAATGTAGCTAGGATTAGTCGTGAAAAAAATCAACTTATGCTGGTTGATGCATTCAATCAATTAATTAGTGAGAAAGAAGATGTAATCTTGTTAATTATTGGTACTCAGTGGGATAAAGAAATTACAAGACAAATTAAAGATAAAATTAATAGTCGAATCTTTTTATTAGGGTACAAAGAAAATCCTGCTGACTATTTAAGAGCTTCAGATGCGTTTTGCTTATCCTCCTTACATGAAGGAATGCCAATTTCACTAATTGAAGCTATTCAGCATGGTGTAATCCCAATCTGTACTCCGGTTGGTGGTGTAAAGGATATAATAAATCCTTCAATTGGCTTCATAAGCAAGGATTTTTCAACATTCGCCTATATCGAATCACTGAAGGCTTATCTGTCATTAAAAAAAGAAAAATGTGAAGAAATGAGTTCAAATGGAAAAAACGAATATACCAAGAAATATACAATGGGAATTACAGCCTTAAAATACTTTGATCTATATATCTCTACTGGTAAATAATCAAAATCCATTCTTTACAAATCATAATCTAAACTGTATTCCATTTTGACTGACTTATTCTAATTGGGAAGGCGCAAATTTTGTAACAAATTTAATTCAAACAATGTGGCAAATTTATAGAAAAAGTATGGCCTTATTTAAAGGTACTCTTTTAAAATGTTTTTATTTCAAAAACTTAAAAATAGCTTTCCCCTTTCTATTTTTTTCAATACGAACTCTTCAACTTAAATCTGGGAGTCATGTGAAAATTGGGATAAGGGCAATTTGTGCGAATCAATCAAAAATAATTGTCTATGGCGAATTGCTAATCGGTAAAAATTTTTCTTTAAATAATTATTCACGTGTCGTTGCAATGGAAAGAATTACCATTGGGAATAATGTGACAATTGCTCAATTTGTTTCAATATTAGATCATGATCATGGGTATGAATTTGAAAATGATAATATGAAATTAAAAGGATATATAACAATGCCTATTGAAATTGGTAACAACGTTTGGATTGGAGACAAGGTTACAATATTAAAAGGAGTGAAAATTGGGAATAATGTTATTATTGGTGCAAATAGCTTAGTGAATAAAAATATAGACAGTAATTGCATTGCCGCAGGAGTACCATGTAAAAAAATAAAATTAATATGAATAAGATTCTCTATATTGCACCCTTTGTAAAATCGAGATATAAAGGTGGTATAATGAAAATTGCTGAATTTCTAGGTCTGAAAAATTCAGAAAAACTCTTTAGCGATAAAAATATCCTTGTCGAATTTTTCAATTCTCATTTACTAAGTCAAAGTAAAAATTCAGATGCCAAATTTCGTTTAGAGAATTTTAAACAAGCGTTTTCCTTCTATGTTAGATTGAAAAAAAGAATGAAAACTGAGGATTATTCGATCATTCATATTAACTCTTCTTATGGTTTACCTCTTTTAAAGGATTTAATAATTGTAAATATTTTAAAGGGAAGAACCAAGAAACCAATATTATTCCAAATTCATTTTAGTGGAATTGATGAAACATTTTCTCATATAAATATTGTAAAAAAGATACAACTTTATCTTTTATCAAAATCCAACGCAATAATTTTATTGTCAAATAGCTTCAGAGATGAGTTGATTTCTATTGGATTTGACAATGAAAAAATTGAAGTACTCTATAACTTTCATCCAATTATTGAAAAGAAGGGAATAGTTGAAATAAGAGAAATTAAGAAGTTAAATCTTCTGTTCATGGGAAGTATTGATAACCGAAAAGGAATACTCGACCTTCTTGAATCATTAATAAAAATTCCTATTGAATATGAACTAAATGTTGCCGGAAGTTTTTCAACCTCTGAAATTGAGCAAAAGTTTAACGAACATATTAAAAACAATAAGTTACATGTCAATTTTCTTGGATACGTTTCAGGTGAAATTAAAGATAAATTACTTCAAAAATCACATATTTTAATATTACCTTCATATGCAGAAGGATTTCCGATGGTTATTCCTGAAGCAATGGCATATGGTTGTGCAATATTGGCGACAAGAATTGCTGGAATTCCTGAAATTGTGATTGAAAATGAAAATGGCCTATTATTTGAGCCAGGAGACAAAAATTGTATTCGAAAAGCATTATGCTATTTATTCAACAATCATGAAGTTTTAACAAAGTTTATGTCCAATAGCTTACAAAATTCCAAGAAATTTAACTTGCCTACCTATATAGACAATCTTTCTTCAATTTACAACAAATACTTGCAATGAAAAAACAAATAAAATAATTTGTTTTTTATTGTAATTCTAAGTGCATGACAAAAATTTACAGCATTGAATGAATTTATCTATATAACTAAGGAACAGTGGGTTTGCAAGATATATTAATCCGTATTTGATTAAAGAATCCACAATCTGAGAAGGTAGACTTAAAAAGCTCCTATAAGGGGCTAAAGTCCAGATTCTCATGCTTAGTTCATTTTTTTTCTGATAACTGACAATACTTAATTTTTGAAATTGTTCATGCCACAAAATAATTAATTTTCAGGCATATCCGCCTATACATAACCCACACAAAGGGAGGTGGTTTTAAAGTTTATAATCAACTTTGGGCTCTTCTCCGATGCTTTTTGATCTTGAATTGGCGAAGAGAATTTAAGAATATTAACACCTTGTAATCCCAAACATAAGCAATCAATACCAATGCAAGAAGCTTATTAATTCTGTTAGTTTCCGTCAAATTGTTTAAGCAGACTTGCCACACCCTAAACCTAAGAGACAAAAAATAGGATTTAATCTTTATAACTATTCAATGAATATTTTGATAATTAGTGGTTTATTTCCTCCGGAACCTGGTATTTCCGCCAAAATCTCCTATGACATCGCAGAAGAACTCTCAAAAAACAATTCTGTAACCGTGATTTGCCCAAGTCCCTCCAGACCTTTGGGTTTCAAATTTCCGGATAGAGAAGATAATTCTTCCTTTAATGTTTATGTTTTGGATTCATACACATGTCCTGAATCTAAATTATTTGGCCGATTTTGGGAAAGTATTAGCTTTGGCTGGAAGAGTAAAGAATTCATAAAGCAAAACAGCAAAAAAATTGATGCCATTTATATGAATGCATGGCCCCTATTTGGCCAGTTCTTAATATTAAGAACCGCAATGAAACATCATATAAAGGTTATTTGTCATGTTCAGGACATCTATCCGGAATCGCTTTCTGTAAAATTCCCATTAATTACACCTATTATTAATTGGTTATTAATTCCGCTTGATCGAGCAGTTTTATCAATGGCAACCAAAATTATTGCAATTTCAGAAAAAATGAAAACGCAATTAATGGCTACAAGAAGACTTTCTGATGAAAAAATTGAAGTAATACGAAATTGGCAGGACGAAAATTCTTTCCGTAAATACAACCTGAAAAGTACAAACAAGAAATTTACTTTCATGTACCTTGGCAATATAAGTCCGGCTGCAGGGATTGAATTACTTATTCATGCCTTTCACCATGCCGACCTGCAAAATTCACAACTAATCATTGCAGGGAGTGGTTCTGACCTTATAAATTGTAAAAAGATTGTCAATGATTATGAAGATATAAGTATATGTTTCATGGATGCACCGTCGCATCTTGTACCTAATATTCAGTCCAAATGCGATGTTTTGCTATTGCCACTCAAAAAAGGAATTGGATTAACGGCAAGTCCATCTAAACTTCCGGCCTATATGTTTTCCCAAAAACCCATTATTGCATGCGTTGACAAGGATAGCGACACTGCTGATACCATTTATTCTGCCAAATGTGGTTGGGTATCTCCTCCGGAAGATAAAGATAGTCTTATACAGATTATGCGAATGGTTATCGATTTACCCTATAATGAATTACAGCAAAAAGGCAAAAACGGATTTGTATTTGGATTGGAAAATTTCTCTAAAATAAATAACTTAAGAAAATTAGCAAACATAATCAGTAAAATCTCTTAATATTTTTACTGAATTTAACACTTTGAGAAATCAAATATTATAAAGCATCTTATTTGAATTATCTCTACCCAACTACACTGCTTAGCGATTATTGGAAAAAGCAGAAACACATATTTTAGGAATAAGCAATATAATATTATTAAAACAGTTTTGATTAATTATTGATAATTACAATAAGCCATGATATATAGATTTGCAAAGGCAAATGATGTTAACATCTTAGCAAAATTGCATCTGGAGTGCGGTGAAAACCAACCTGGTGGATTTATGT
>JBBQKF010000113.1:0-8035 GCA_038326615.1 Saccharofermentanales bacterium
ACCAAGCTGACCAGGTAATGAAATAGCGTTCAATGAACGTCCCATACCATCATTAAATGCTGCTGTTAAACATAACTTAGCAGAAGCTGCGTCAGGAGTCGTGATTTGTTTTACTCCAATTATATTTCCAGGAGGAAATCCTTCCAATGCAGTACCAGGACTTAAAGCAACATCTCCTTTAATTATAGAAGGACCAGTGCTTGTAATTGTAGAACCTGCCATAACTGCAAAAGCTGCGGCACAATCAAGGTTTATAGTCAATGGACCAGCAGGTAATGGGGTTGTAAAACTCCAAATTTTATTTACTGCCATTGCATTACCTTCTAAGTCCTTAACACCAGTCGTTACCGTTGCTGTGTAAACTGTACCTGGCATTAATGGAGCAGTAGGATTAAATGTTCCTACCAAACCTACGTAGGTTACACTGCCTAAAACTGGTATAAGGCCATTCATAAGTATGAAAGTGGTCGAATTTACAGTTGTAGAGTTCATTGGTTTACTAAAGGTAGCTGTAATTGATTTATCGAGTGCTACATTAGTAGCCAAATTACTCGGATCAGTTGATACAATGTAAGGGCTAACAGGCGCTACTGCTATAGTGGTAAAAGTCCATATTTTATTTACTGTCATAGCATTACCATCCATATCCTTTACACCATTAGTTATTGTTGCAGTATAAACTGTGCCAGGAATTAATGTAGAATTAGGATTAAATGTTCCAACCATACCTACATAAGTTACAACGCCCAAAACAGGTGTCAATCCATTCATAAGTATGAATGTAGATGAATTGATTGTTGCGGGATCCATCACTTTACTAAAGGTAGCTGTAATTGATTTATCAAGTGCTACATTGATATCCAAATTTTTCGGATCAGTTGATATTACGTATGGATTCACAGGTGCTACTGGCAAACTTGTAAAACTCCATATTTTATTTACTGCCATAGCATTACCATCTACATCTTTTACGCTGTTAGTTATTGTAGCAGTGTAAACTGTGCCAGGTAATAATGTAGTAGTAGGATTAAATGTTCCAACCAGACCTACATAAGTTACAACGCCCGAAACAGGAACCAATCCATTCATAAGTATGAATGTAGATGAATTGATAGTTGTAGGGTTCATTGTTTTACTAAAGGTAGCCGTAATTAATTTATCGAGTGCAACATTAGTAGCCAAATTGCTAGGATCAGTTGACACTACGTAAGGTAATACTGGTGGAATAGGTGCGATGGTTGTAAAAGTCCATACTTTATTTGCTGCCATAGCATTTCCATCTGCATCAGTAACTTCGGTTGATCCCTTTATCTTGTTAACTTGACTCGGCATTATCGGAGCCGAAGCTACACCAACATCCTTAACACCAGTAGTTATTGTAGCAGTGTATACTGTACTTGGCAATAATGGGGTGGCAGGTGTAAACGTTGCAACTAATCCTGAATAAGTGATAAAACCTAAAACAGGTATTGAACCATTCATAACTTTAAAAGTCGATGAATTAATAGTAGTGGGATCCATCGCTTTATTAAAGGTGGCAGTAATTACTTTGTTATAAGCCACATCAACAGCCAAGTTAGCTGGATCAGTTGATACTACATAGGGCAACACGGGTATGATGAGCACACTAGTTGTAAATTTCCATGTTGAATCTTTGACAATTGAATTGTTTAACAAGTCTTTAACTCCAGTTGTAACAGTAGCTGTATATTCCGTACCAGGCAATAGATTGGCTGCAGGAGTAAACGTAGCTGTCATATCTTGATAAGTTATCAAGCCAGATACCAAGTTTGTTCCTTGTTTAATTGTAAATGTTAATGGATTGATGGTTATAAAGTTCATTTTTTTGCTGAATGTAACATTAACTTTTCTGTTTACAGACACATTTGTTGCTGCATTCAATGGGTCAGTAAGTGTAATTATCGGCAAAACTCCTGTAGCAAAACTCCAAGTGGTATCCCGGGCTAATGTATTTCCAGCCACATCCGCTGCGCTCTTTGTAATGGTAGCAGTGTATACTTTGTTAGTAATCAAATTCGCCGTTGGAGTGAAAGTAGCTTTCAGTCCCGAATAGCTTACTGTTCCAGCTATTACGTTCGCACCTTGTTTTACAATAAATGAACTAGCATTGATAGTCGTTGCATTCATAGCAGTACTAAAATCTGCTGTAATGGCTTTGTTTAGAGCTACATCAGAAGTGCCTTGTGTAGGATCAGTCAACACAACTACAGGAATTGCACCCGTATTAAAACTCCAAGTAGTGTCTTTGCGCATAATGTTTCCCATAAGGTCGGTAACCTCACGGATAATTGTGGCTGTGTACACTGTATTAGCAGTTAATAAATTGGTAGGCGTAAAAGTAGCAGTAACTCCGCTGTATTTAACAGCACCTGATACTAAATTTCCAGCTTTTTTAAGTAGAAATGATGTTTCATTGACAGTTGTAGGATCCATGTTTACATTGAAGTTAGCAGTAATTACCTTGGTAGTAATTACATTGATGGCTCCATTGATCGGGCTCGTTAAAATTACTTCGGGGCATACGCCAACCACTTCGCCAGTAAAGGTATCGTCTTTACATTGGGTGGTGAATAATGCCAAAAGAATCAGCATAAAGCTCATTCCAAATATGCTTGACAATCTTGTCAATATTGGTTTAGATGGCCTCTTTTTTTCTGATAAAAGAATCTTGTTTTTCATTTGTTGTTAAATTTTTTAATGAATATTGAGATATTGAAAAATATAAGTGAGAAGTTAGAAATTTGATGTGTAGTTTAATTGAAACAATTGTTCAAGAATTGACAATTATATACAACGAGTTTGTAAATCTGACATATTGATTTGTCACGTAATTGATAATATGGATTTTATGTCTTGATTCTTGATTCTTGCGGTCTATGTAATATGACTCACAGTTTTTTGCGCTGACCAATAGGGTATAAAGAGCAATGAAAGCACTTTAACAAAACAGGGTAGATACCTTTTCATATTGTTGATAATTTAAGTTGCAACATGACAAAGGTGATACATTTACAGGTCTAAAGAGTTACATAACATAAGCTATTAATTGTATATATCACTGATTCCAAAGCGAGATTTTTGTGTAAGAAAGCGCGACGGTGAGTAGAAATCAGTATTGTAAATGAAAAATAATAATGCTACTTGAGCAGTTTAAAATTTCGAGCAACAAACTGTTTAAGGGAGATATGTTAGATGGCAAATCCTTTAAATATAAAAAAACCGTCTTTGAATTTTAATTCAAAGACGGTCGTCATAGTTAAGGTTATCGGAAATCTAAGATTATATTCAGCGATACAATCCTATTTTGTTTGTTCCGAGATAATGTCAATAATCACTGTTCTATTATAGAAACGTTCTTCTGGGAATTTGTTATCAAACTGTGATAAGTCTAGATTTTCTCCGAATCCACGCACTTCAAATTTAACATCGTTTCTACCTGAATTTGAGAGCGCTTTCTCAATAATCACCTTTACATCATTTGCTCTAGCTTGTGATAATTTAAGATTATAGGCTTCTTCTCCAATTATATCGGTATAACCGTGTATTATAACGGTTCCTCCTTTAGGAATCTTTGGTGTCACTATCTCGGTGAGATACTTGGTATAAATGTCGATAGACTTTGAATCATTAAATTCAAAAATTACACTGAATCTCCAGCCAACTTCACTACCAGGCGGAGTCAAAAGTACTAGATGAGTAGAGGCTTCCTTGGTTATCGTTTTGCCGTTCTTAGTTTTTCCTATCATTGTTGCCTTGTAATCGCCTTGAAGTCGCTCACCCAAAATAGTTTTCCCAGGTATACTTATTTCCTCACGGGTATAAGGGCCAAAATTCTGAACTTTTCCATTATCATCTCTAATTTCAAGTACCCAAGACGTGAATGCCTTTGTTGCGCCCTCAACATTGAAAGTAACATAGCTGTCAATTGGAGCTTCTTGTACTTCATTGACTTCTAAAGGTTTCAATGGCACGTCCGGTCCAGATGTAAATTCTAATAGTAATGCTGGATTACTGCTTTCGATAGAAACCCGTCTGTCTCCTTCGCGAAGTAGTTCAAGTTCCAGTACTCCTCCAGGTTGTTCAGATGGAAGTTTAGGTTTGTACAGTCCTTCGATACCGATGCGCGAAGTTTTGATTCCAAATATATTGACTAAGTATTTTTTTACGGATTCAGCCATTGCTTTTCCATCCTCTGGTCCTTTCTCTGACGATCCAACTAAGGTAATTGTTGAAGAAGGATTTTTTCCCATACGGTCACCAAGAATGTTGAGCAAATTATAATAAATATTCATTTGTCGTTTCGATCTGGCTGTCCAAGCTACAGGCATAAACACTTCTAATTGATCTTCTTTGAAGTCTTTCACCTGATTCTTTGTAAGTAACACATAGCGGTTAGGAATTTCGGTCGACTCAAGATTGAAGAAAACATAATTCCTTAATGGGAATGTTTCTCTTACCCTACGTCCAGTTGGAATATTGGTAGGAGAATTAATCCAAAACTTGACATCAGTAAGTGGTCTGTATCCAATGGTATACACGGATGTCATTAGGTCGTCTTTTATATTATCTTTCTGTAAATCAAAATAATATATATCATCATCGCCTTTTGCATTTTCATATCGGTTAGATGAGAAATAACCCGATTTTCCATCTTTTAGAAATACAATTCCAAAATCATCTGTAAATGAATTAAATGGGTATTTCATGGGTATAGCCTTCTGCAACATTCCATCTTTATTCAGTGCCACGCAAATATCCAAACCACCAAAGCCCTGATATCCATCAGACGAGAAATAGAAATTTCCGTCAGCATCCATCGTAGGGAATTTTTCTCTGTTAAAAGTATTGATGTTCGGTCCCATATTAATAGGTCTGCTCCAGTAAGCACCTTCACGGTTGCAATAATAGATATCTGTCTCTCCATATCCGCCTGGCATATCAGAAGCAAAATATATCTTTGATCCATCGCGTGAAATGTAGGGATTAGAAACAGAGAAACTGTCGCTGTTAAGAAAGAATGGAACTACTTTTGTCCAATTATCGTCTTTCATAGTAGACATAAATATCTTATTTCTTTCTATTTGCAAAGTTTTCTTTTGTTTTCCTTTCAGATATTTCTCAACCCGTGTTATGTATACAGTTTCAAAGTTGTTTGAAAAGCTCGCAGGACCATTATGATATTTCTTGTTGATGTTTTTTCCTCCGAAAGGAACTATGTTACTGAAAGACATATTGCTATTGTCTTTTTTTGCATAAAACAAGTCTAAGAAATTTTTTCCTGTCCATCCATAAATTTTCTCATGTCCAGAGGTGTTTCGTGAAGAAACAAACACAACTCCATCTTTGTACACAACAGGGCTAAAATCGGCGTCTGTCGTATTGAGTGAAGCAACATTGCTAACTGCAATGGGTTCATCCCAACGATGATCTTCTGTAACAATGTCTATTGATTCTCTAAAGAATTTCCCTCTTGGGTCAGCGGGCTTTAATTCAGTATATTTATCGAAAGCCACTTTTGCCTGAGCATATTTTCCCATATTTTTCAAAGCCTGTCCGTAGTTCAAATAAAACTCAGGTTTGCTGTAAGTGCCTTTTTCATTCACCTTATCATAAGCAGCAAGCTCTTCTTTGTATAGGTTCATTTTTCGGTAACATTCCCCCAACTTGAAGTAAACATCTGCCCCAGGATGCACTGCGGCTTCTTTTTCGTAAAGCTTTGCTGCACTGGAATAATCCCAACGGTCGAAAAGCCGATCTGCCTTAGTTGTTTTCGCAAATGTCATTGTGGAAAACACGGCAGCTATAATAACAATGTATATCTTTTTCATCATTTTGTATATTAAGTTGGATTTCTAGAAAAATCGTGGACTTGACATTTTTGTTTTATTGGTATTTATATCCCATCCGAACATAATCTCATGTGTGCCATTATTGTATGCTCCATTACGATTCAAGTAATAATCATAGGAATATCCTATCCGAATTGTAGGAGTAATTTCGAGTTCTATTATACCGACAATCATGTTATCCAAACCAGGCATATTAATCTTTTTGCTCGTTCTGAAACCGCCACCTAAAAATATTTTTTGGTTAACAATAAAAGAGGCATTTATCTCGCCAACCAAAGGGGCAGCTTGAACATATTTCATTAATATCGATGGTCTGAAATCAAGATTTTCGCCTAAAGGGACAACAACTCCTGACGTAAGATAGTACTGTCTGTAAAATTTGGCAGTTTCGGGACTGTAACCATCCGGAAATCCGAATTTTGATTGCAGGAGGTGATTTACACTTAATCCCAAATAAAATCTTGGTCTATATAAGTATAATCCAGTGCTGATATCTCCACTCCAACTTGCATCCACTCCACCAGTAAATGATGGGTCAGTAGGGGAATCAATATGTATTTGATCCCATCCAATACTGACATTGTTCATCATTCCTGTTATTCCGAAGGCTAATTTTGTAATATCGTTCAGTGGCACATGATAAGCATAAGTTAAATTAAGTCCAAAGTTTTTCATTGGACCAATTTTATCATTATATACCTGCAAACCAAGTCCAACATTCGTATTAGCTATTGGTGAGTGAATACTCAGTGACTGAGTCGTAGGAGCACCAGGCATATTTATCCATTGGCTGCGATGCACAATTGTACCTGAAAAAGCTTCTCTGCTTCCAGCATACCCGGGGTTTACATAAACCGGATTAAAAAAATACATGGAAAATCCGGCATCTTGTTGTGCATAAGCACCCAAAGAGAGTAATCCCATTACTATTGCTGTAATTATTTTTTTCATGGTTTTTATTATTTTTTTCATTTTACTGTTTACTATCTTTTAATAATTACCCAACCTCGTTTTTCAATACTGTTGTATTTGATAATGTAGAAATAGGTTCCATCTGGTAAATCTTCACCATTCAAATTTTTACCTGACCATTTTACAGTGTTGTTATTATAATTGGTTCCTTTCCAAACCTCTGCACCCCAACGATTGATAATCAAGACGCTGTTAATTGGATAATAATCCAGTACTGGTATTCTCCAATAATCATTAACTCCATCGCCGTTAGGTGAGAAACCATTGAAAAAGTCCAAATCGGGTAATCCAACTTCAATTATCTGAGTATAGGTGGAAGTTCCACAACCATTCGTTGCTCTTAATGTCACCGTGTATTTTCCTAAATTAGGGAAAGTATTCGTAGGATTAATAGCCGTAGAAATGTGACCATCACCAAAGTCCCATGCATAAGTTGTTGCATTTGTCGACTCATTGGTAAAAGAATAAGATGTCAATAAGGTGATGTTTGAACTAAACTTGGCAATTGGCAAAGTATTAATACGTATTCCTGTTGAGGTTGAATTCGAACAGTTTCCTTTAGAGAAATTATATGTAACAATATAATCTCCTGGCTTGCTCACTACCAAATCCACGGTTCCAGTTGAAGAATTAATTACCAATCCTTCAGTTGAACTGTATAATCCACCTGTCTGGCCCGTCTGGACTACTGTTGCAGTTCCGATAGCACAATAAGGTGTAGATGGATAAACAATTGTCGCTGTTGGTAATGCATTTACAGTTACATTGGTAGTTGTAGAACCTTGACATGCTCCATTTGAGAATGTATAAGTAACAATGTAATTTCCAGGGGTACTTGCAGCTAGATTAATCAATCCAGTAGAACTGTTAATTGATAATCCAGTTGTTGAAGTATAAGTTCCACCAGTTTGACCTGTTCGGGTTACCGCTGCTGTTCCAGTTGCACAATAAGGTGTTTCTAGATATATAATTGTAGCAGTAGGTAAAGCTGAAATTGTAATGGCGGTAGTTGCTGAATTCTGACAGCTACCGTCAGTGAAAGTATAAGTTACAATATAATTTCCAGGGATACTTGCAGCTAAATCAATTACTCCAGTTGAGGAGTTTATCGATAATCCAGGGGTAGAAGTAAAGACTCCACCCGTTTGACCTGTAAGTTTTACTGTTGCTGTTCCGGTAGCACAATAAGGAGT
>JBBQKF010000114.1:0-7984 GCA_038326615.1 Saccharofermentanales bacterium
GGACATTGATATTGAAGAAGCACTTAATGCGCAAAAGACAATTACTAAAGAAGAGCTTGATAAAGCTTTGTTATTGTCCATATAGATTTTTCTAAAAAAGCCTATAGAATTAGTCCGTTTTATTATTTGTAGAGCGGACTACCGTACATAATGAGTTGATGACGAAAAGGAGATTTTTGAAATGGCGAAATTAGAACAAACCCTTTCCGGTGATTTTAATGAAATATTAAGAAGAATCGAGAATGGGATAATCAAGGGCAGTTTATCAGCTTCATTGGAAGATTCAAGTGATTTTCAATGTAATTCATCACGTTGCAGTGTACGGGTATTTGAACGGTATAGTTATATCGGGAAAAATCGCGTAAGTATGAATTTGACTCTATTTCAATGTAATGAAAATATTCAATTGTCTGCTATCACTTCTGGTGGAAGTCAAGCTATATTTTGGAAAATTAATACATGGGGTGAGGAAGCGTTCCTAGATAAATTAAGAGAGCTGATATAGATAACATTGAAGTTACTTGAAGAAGATATTATATAAATATTCAGCTTTTTGGGGATATGCGATGGATATATGATAACCATGGCACATATTATTCAAACTAATACATCAACTTAAAGGGTTGAAAAAATAATTGAATTATGGTTTAAATAAGTCAATACAAAATAATATATTACAAGACTATAGCGTTTACTCAGTATAACCAGATATTCTTGATTTATAAAGCAAGAATGCACTGTAACTACCCAAATTGATATTGTAGAAATAATGATTTCTCAAATATTTCAATATAATGATGGATTTATAACACTTACTGAGTAAATGCGATAATCATTATATATTATTCTATTTTTTAAGAAGGAGTATTGTATGATTAGAGCAGCATTTAAGATGAAACTAAAACCTGGGAATGAGGCTGAGTATAAAAAAAGACATGATGAAATATGGGATGAATTAGTTAAAGTGCTCGAAGATGCAGGAGTATCTGATTATTCTATTTACTTAGACCAAGAAACTAATACTCTGTTTGCATTTCAAAAGTTAGAAGATAATAACCTGGCAGATAAGCTTCCCGAAAATCTGGTAGTAAAAAAATGGTGGGACTATATGTCGGATTTAATGGATACGAATGCCGACAAATCTCCAGTTTGTATTAATCTAGATGAAGTTTTCCATATGGACTGACAACTTGTAATTATTCTTTTACTGTAAAAATTTCTTTATGACCCTCTGTGTATAATAATGAATATATCAGTATGGAAAACAATTTATTAGAAATGCAAATTCGAAATTTTTAAATGAAAGTAGTGTTATTGAGAACTGTAAAAATATATTCTAAAAATGCAGACTTTCAAAAATTTGAAGTCTTAAAAACAAATCGCAAAAGAGGCATAAGAATAACGAATTCTTTGTTGAAGGAGTTCGCAATATCAATCAAGTAATCAAAAACGATTGGCACATTCTTTCTTTTTTGTTTACTACCGAAAAGCTACTTTCAAGATGGGCAAATGACATTTTGCAAAATATTGATACAACTGTCAATTATGAATTGCCATGTGCTTTAATGAATGAATTAAGCAACAAAGAAGATACATCAGAACTACTTGCTATTGTTAATATGAAAGAAAATACTGTTATGTTTTGCGAGACAATGAGACAACGAAAAGGGTTGGAGATTAAATTATGACAACCTCTTGTTACCATTAACAAATAAAAAACAAATAAAAAATCAAATTTATTTGTAAATACAATTGAGAATAAAAATATTTATTGATATAATAGCTTGTATGAAAATAACAATACCAAATATAATTACATCAATTCGACTTGCAGCCATTCCTGTAATGGCGTATTACATTTATGCAAGCGTTCATATCAGCGAAGAGTATAATCTGGTCGCTTTTATTTTGTTTATTTCAATTTGGGCAACAGATGTCCTTGATGGATACATTGCAAGGAAATTTAATCAGATTTCTGATTTTGGTAAATTGTTTGACCCCTTTGTTGATAAGCTATTTCATTTTGCTACTGCTTTAATGATGGCTATAGTAGGTAAGATTCCTTTTTGGGTACCTTTGCTGATATTTCTCAAAGAACTTTTTATGATAATTGGCGGCACAGTATTGTTCAAAAAATATCGAATAGTTGTGTACTCTAAATGGTACGGTAAACTTGCAACGGTTTTGTTTGTTCTAGCATTTTGTATACTGTTTTTTATTCCGAAAGAAGAAATTTCCAAAGCAGGTTATTTATTTATTTTACCAATACTTATTTCGTTTTATGCGTATATTAAATATGGATTTGATAATATTATTCCGGTTATATATCACAAAAGTAAGAGGAAGCTTGACGGAAACACAATTGCAGCCGAAAATACAAATTACATAGCTATTCATATTAAAAAAAGGAAACCTGATCGAATTAAAAAATGTAAAAATATAAAGAAACTTAGCAAATACAAGAACAACAATAGACCCAAAATGATGAATTTTAGAATCAACAGGAAAATAAAATGATTAGCGATAAAACAAGAAGAATTCTTGAATATGATAAAATAATACTGGAATTGTCTACATTTGCATCAACAGAAGCAGGTAAAGAACTTTGTTTAGAACTTGAACCTTCAATTAATCTTGAAGAAATTTTATATAGACAAAAAACAACTGATGGTGCTGTAAAAATTGTTATCGAAAAATCAATGCCTCCATTATCTGGATTTGCTGAAATTCGCCCGATCCTAGCGCGCGTTAAAACTCAGGCATCTTTGTCGTGCTTGGAATTACTAAGAATTGGACAATTTTTAAGGGCTGCTTCAAAACTTAAAGGCTTTATACCTAATTCACAAGAACAATTTTTATCTAATGAAGTTTATCAAATAATGTCCAAAATTGTTACAATACCAACTCTTGAACAATCAATTTCATATTCAATTGCTGGTGAAGATGAACTTTATGACCATGCAAGTAATGCATTAATGAATATTCGTCGCAAAATCAAAGATACTCAGGCAGAAGTTAAAACACATCTCGAAAGAATTGTCAGGAATAATCCAAAATCTTTGCAGGAACAGTTGATTACAATGAGAGGAAATAGGTATGTTGTTCCGGTCCGATCAGACCATAGAACAGACATTCCGGGAATTGTTCATGATTCGTCTGCATCGGGGGCAACTCTCTTTGTTGAACCTTATCCAGTAATTGAAGCAAATAACAAAATCAGGGAATATTTGTCTGAAGAACGTGAAGAAATAGATCGAATACTTTTACAATTATCAGCAGAAGTTTATGAGTTTGTTGATGTTTTGTGTGAAAACACTCGCATGGCCGCATGGGTAGACTTCATATTTGCAAAAGCTGCATACGCTATAAAAATTAACGCGATGCCACCTGTTATAAACAATGAAGGCAAAATAAAGCTGATCCACGCAAGGCATCCTCTTATACCTAAAGACCGTGTTGTTCCAATTACAATTGAAATCGGATTTTCTTTTGAAACCCTTGTCATTACTGGCCCAAATACAGGGGGTAAGACAGTATCGCTTAAAACATGCGGCCTTTTTTGTATTATGGCTATGGCAGGGTTACAGATACCTGCAAAAGAAAACTCGATGGTTTCTATTTTCGAAACAATTATTGCAGATATTGGTGATGAGCAAAGCATTGAGCAAAATCTTAGTACTTTTTCATCTCATATGTCAAATTTAGTTAAAATTGTAACTGGCGCTGGACCATCGTCTCTAATACTTGTTGATGAGCTTGGCTCGGGAACAGATCCATCAGAGGGTGCTGCGCTTGCTATTTCTATACTTGAGCATTTACAAACACATCAATGTACGACAATTGCAACAACTCATTATAAGGAACTTAAAATTTATGCAATAAGAACACCTGGAGTAGAAAATGCATGCTGCGAATTTGATGTTGAAACTTTACAACCTACATATAAGTTACTTATTGGAATTCCTGGTGTAAGTAACGCATTTTCTATATCAAAAAAACTTGGGCTTCCGGATTTTATTATTTCAAGAGCGAGTGAATTTCTTTCTCAGGAAGAAGTTGAATTTGAGAAGGTAATTGCGGATACTGAACAGGCAAGAAGGTCAGCTAATGTTTTAGAACAACAAGCAAAAAGTCTCATGGAAGATGCAAAAAAGGAAGCAGAATCAACCAAAAAAATTCGACAGGAACTTGAGTTAAAGAAGAAGGAAATTCTTTTTAAATCACGTGAAGAAGCAAGGGAATACATGGAAGATGCTTATCTTGAAGCACAAATTATGATTGATGAAATGAAAAAAACAATTAAAGAACAAGATCTTCAGGAGAAAAGAAAGCAACTTGACCAGATACGAAGTGATATAAAATCTCGCAAAACAATGCTTGAAAATGAAATTGGTAAAGCAACTCTTGGGTCATACAAAAGAGACGAAGGGTCATTTGAAATTGTTATTGGTGAGAATTATTTTACATCAGCACTTGGTATTGCGGGAATGCTTGTTGAAGGATCTGATAGTAAAGGAAACTGTATATTGCTAAACGGTAATAAAAGAGTAACGGTGCCGGTTTCGTCTTTAAGAGAGATTTCTAATAGTGATATTGATAATACGAGCAAGAATGTACGAAAAAAGAGTATGAACGCAATGACCATGTCAAAAAAGATGACTATGGGTACTGAACTAAAACTTTTAGGCATGACGGTTGATGAAGCTTGCGAAAAACTTGATAAATTTATCGATGATTCAGTACTAAATGGTATTGGTTCCCTAAGAATTGTTCACGGAAAAGGAACTGGCGCATTGCGTTCAGCTATATCTCAACAACTAAAACGAGACAAAAGAGTAAAATCATTTCGACTTGGTGAATATGGTGAAGGTGACAGTGGCGTTACAATAGTTAGCCTTTGATAAATAAATCAAAAAGAGTGTGCCCCTTTTCAATATAAATTTCAGATTTAAGACATTCCTTCTCGCTATAACTACACGAAGGATTGACCATCGAGCCGTCGCTTGAGTAAAGAACAAAAGGAACAGGGTCATTTGTATGAGTCCTTAAAGAAATTGGAGTAGGATGGTCTGGTGTTATAAGAATCCTGAAATCCTCTCCGGTTTTTTCTTTATTATCTTCTAAATATTCGTATATGGGTTTTAGAACTTTCTCGTCAATAAGTTCAATAGAACGGATTTTGTTTGTTAATTCATTTCTGTGGCCACACTCATCAGGAGCTTCAACATGAAGATAAATAAAATCTTGTCCACGCTTAAATTCATTTATTGTAGCTTGTGCTTTACCATCAAAATTTGTATGAATATTGCCAGTTGCACCAACAACCTCAACGACATCAAGGCCTGCGCAAATTCCTAATCCGAAAATGAGATCTACAGCTGTTACAACTGAGCCGTTAAGGCCATATTTATCAGTAAGTTTTGGCAATGCGGGTTTAGTTCCCTGACCCCAGATCCAAATTGAATTAGCAGGACGAAGTCCTGTTTTAATGCGTTTTACATTCACAGGATGATCTTTTAAAAGTGAAAAACTTTTCTCCATCATCGATTTAAGATTTTCATAATGTTTGTCAGAGGGAAGATAGGGTGCAATTTTGCGGGTAAGAATATCATGTGGTGGTATTAAAGAGCCCTCAAGAGGTGCATTTTTCCATACCATACAATGACGGTAACTCTTACCAGGATAAAATTTTATATCACTTGTTTCAAAAGCCTTGTTAACAGCGTCAATTATTTCTGCTGCTTCACTTGTCGATATTTCGTCTGAAGAATAATCAATCATTTCTTTATCTTCATATGGCTCGTCATCGGAAAGAGTTACAAGATTGGTACGGAAAGCAACATCGCCAGGATTAAGCTCGATTCCCATGCTGATTGCTTCAATTGGTGAACGGCCGGTATAGTAAATTTCTGGATCATAACCCATAACAGACATATTTGCAGTATCACTTCCAGGTGCTAATGTGTCTGGAACAGTTTTAACCATTCCAGTATATCCTTTGCTAGCAAGTAAATCCATAAATGGTGCATTTGCGACTTCCATAGGGGTCATATTGTTAAGCTCTGCTAATGGCAAATCGGACATGCCGTCACATAGTAATATTAAATATTTCATGGCTAAATTATCTCCTGACAGTTTTGTTTAATGAAGTATAAAAATCCCAGAGCGTTGTAATATCTTAAAAAAAACGAAGTATTGCGGAAAATAGGCCGTCATTATATATAATTTCGATGTTACAAGGTGCTAATATAAACGGCGTATTTTTCTAACGAGAAATCCTGGATAAGGAGCTTTTTTATCTGATTCAGATGATAGAATTGCCGAAATTGCAGCTGAAATTGCAGCAATAATTTTCGGATCAATTTTATCTGAAATATTTTCCACTAATTTTTCTGTTGCTTTTAAAGAAACAGAGGTATCAGTTTTAATTCCATGATTAATATTTGTACTCTCAATTGAGTCACTATTTTTAAATGAGTTAAAAAATTTAGTAATGAAGTTTTGTGACATAATAACCTCCCAAAAAGTAACATAAATAACAATATATTTGTAACATAGTTTTCGAACATAAGCAATCACTACGGCAAAAAAACATCAATAATACAAAAAAATTAACAATTTTGACTTGAAAATGGTCTTTATACAACCTTATGAATATTATTCGTATGTTATAATGGCTTATGGAAACATTAGCTTCCAAAAGGAAAGGACGAACAATATTGTCTTTAAGATAAAATTGTTTAAGGGAAGAAAAATGAGCAAAGATTTGATGATTGGTAAAAACAGTAAGCTGGCAAGCTTATTTGATGAAAAGATTTCTATATTTATTGGTGCTTATGGAAGCGGAAAGTCTGAAGTTGCTGTTAATTTTGCTATGTATCTTGCAGATAGAAACAAGGTAATTGCAAAAAATAATGTAAAAGAAAATGCTAAAAACATTGCTATAAAAAATGCTAAAAACATTGCTATAAAAAATGCTAAAGATAGTGATAAAGATAGTGGTAAAGAAAATGATAATGATAATTTCATGGATAATGATAGAGGCAATGAATCTTCTCTTCAATACAATGAAATTGTTTTGGCTGACCTTGATATTATTAACCCATATTTCAGGTCTGTTGATGCAAAAATTGTTCTCGAAAAACATGGGGTGCATGTTATTTCTCCACAATTTGCCAATACAAATATTGAAATTCCTGCAATTCCAGGAGAAATATATTCAGTTTTTGACCAACCACAAATCAGAGGTGTCCTTGACATTGGCGGCGAAGACCTTGGCGCAAGAGTTGTTGCCAATCTTCAAAACAGAATCATGTCTGTACCATTTGCGGTTTATATGGTCGTTAATTTAAACCGCCCATTTACAAACTCAAAAGAAAAAATTATAACTATGATGCGTGAACTTGAAGAAACAACTGGGCTTAAAACAAAAGGTTTTATTAATAATACAAATCTTTTGTCGTTTTCTTGCGTTGATGACCTTTTAAACGCAAATGAGGTTTTAAGACAAGTTGAAATAGAGACTGGTGTGCCTGTTGCATTCGCTTCTGGTATGCACGATAATTATCCAGCTGAGTGGGGGAATGAAACTCCTGATAATGTTCCATTTTTAAGACTTTCGAGAACAATTTCATATGAAGAGCCTCTTCTTTTTAATGATTAAGTGAAAGTTTAAGAAAAAAAGCGAATTATTTTGTAAATATTGACAATTCTGTCGATAAAATTATTATTGAATAATATGCATTAAATCTTTATAATCAATTAGAGTAATTAATTAGCTTAAAAAAAGTAAAAAAATTGAAAAAAGTAAAAATTAAATAATTGAGAAAAGCAAAAGGTAAAAAAACTAAGTAAAACGATAAAAGTTAAAAAAGTTAAAAAAGTTAAAAAAGTTAAAAAAGTTAAAAAAGTTAAAAAAGTTAAAAAAGTTAAAAAAGTTAAAAAAGTTAAAAAAGTTAAAAAAGTTAAAAAAGTTAAAAAAGTT
>JBBQKF010000115.1:0-7936 GCA_038326615.1 Saccharofermentanales bacterium
GCAAAAACGGAACAGCAGTTGCAATTGTGACTGAATATGAAACGCAGTGGATTGAGCTATACGAAAGAGAATTGAAAATTACTATAGCTGCCAAAGATATGTTCAAAGGCAATGTTGTAGATGTCAAAAAGAAAAATGTAAAATGATTATCGCGTTTACTCAGTAAGTAGTATAAATCTGTTATCATATTGAAATAATTGAGAAATCACTATTTCTACAATATCAATTTAGGGAGTTGCAGTGCATTCTTGCTTTATATAATCAAGAATGTCTGGTTATACTGAGTAAACACTATAGTCTTATTCTTTAATTCTCTAATTCTTTTATTCTTTTATTCTTTTATTCTCTAATTCTTTTATTCTTTTATTCTTTTATTCTTTTATTCTCTAATTCTTTTATACTCTAATTCTTTTATTCTCTAATTCTCTAATTCTTTTATTTTTTTATTTTTTTGCGTTTTGATATTTTACTGAATAACCCAATTATTTCCTTCTATTTATAAAATAGTTATAACATGTTCCTTCTCTTGAAACCATGCAAGCTCCTTGTTGGTTTTGAGGAGTGCAATCTCTGCCGAAAAGTGGACATTGATTTGGATTTAGCTCTCCGGTTAAAACTTTTGCACAGCAGCACTTCGGATTATGAGATTCATCAAGGTAAAGATTGCTACTCCCTGCATCAAATTTTTCATATTCATGTCTTAACTTCATACCTGATCTTTCTATTTCGCCAAAGCCTCGCCAGGATGCGTCGCAGGGTTCGAAATATTTTAGGGTTAATGCCTGTGCAGCTTCATTTCCTTTTTCGGTTACAACAGATCGATAAAGATTAGTAATTTTTGCCTTGCCTTTGTTCAAAACTAAGGATGCAATGCCTTGAATTAATTGCTCACCACTAAAGCCAGCAACCGCAAAAGGCAGCTGATACTTTTTTGCAATTGGAATGTAAATTTGATATCCTGTCACAACACTTACATGCCCTGGAGCAAGAAACCCGTCAATCCCATTTTGATTTTTACAAACCCAATCAATTGCTGCTGGCATTGTCTTTAGTGATGTAAGAAATTTTATATTATTTATATTACTATTAATGATTTCGTCTATAGCCATCGCGTATGCGGCAGTTGTTGTCTCAAATCCGACAGCTGCAAAAATGTAGTTTTTTGTAGGGTTTTGTATTGCTAATTTAATCATATCCATTGGAGAATAAACCATTAAAACGTTAGCTCCCTCTACTTTTACGTCTTTAAGGTTCATATTTTTTCCTGTGACATGCAGCATATCACCAAATGAAACGATTATGTTTGTCCTGTCATCACTTAAAGAAATAAGTTTGTCGATATAGGAGGTTACCGTAACACAAACCGGACAACCAGGTCCTGATACTAGACTAATTCGTGGGGATAGCATATCTGAAATTCCGCAATGTGAAATTTCAGCAGTATGTGTTCCACAAACTTCCATAAGTTTAATTTGTGGGCCATTATATTCACGAAGAAATTTTTTTAGAAAATCAATTTCTTTTTCACTATTGATGCACATAATTTAGTTCTTACCTGCTTCTTTCAATCACATTTTACAAAACAATTAATTTCATAATATGATTACCAGTATTGTATTATTTGTATTATTTGTATTATTCGTATTATTCTCATTTTTTATAATTTTTTTTTATTTTTTATAATATTTTTTATTATTTTTTGTGATTTATTCACATTTCTTATATTAATTGGATTTTTAGAACTCGCGAATGCGAGAAGAATAGGTAGGAGATGAATTGCTACTTGTACCTTGACTATTATTATACAACTAAGCTTGACGAATTGCGATACTAATGGCATACGAGTTTATTGCGCTGTACGCAATATTTCTTTGAAAATATCCGACCAGCAGTAGTGGACTTGGACAGCTCGCCATTGAAATGGCGATGTAGTTCACTCAAGGGGTTTCTATTTTCCTTGTTCAGTTTGTAGTTCATCAATCTCTCTTAATAAGTCCACAAGTCCTTCGCCTTCATCCTTTGACATTATCTGCAAAATACAACCAGCGTGAACAAGGACATAGTCTCCTATTTTTATCTTTATAGGGCCAAAAAGTGCGTCAACTTTGTTTCCATCAAAATCAACTGTTGCTTTTGTACCGTTAATTGCTACAATTTTCCCAGGCATTGCTACACACATAATTTTTCTCCATTCAATCTTTCGTTTCTTATTATTTGTTTCTATCTTTGAACCTTAATTATTATATCAATAATTTCTTTACCCAGCAATAAAAGCTTGTCCAAGTGCAATCCCACCGTCATTTCCAGGGACTTTTGTGTTGAAATAAGTTTCGAATCCGTTCTTTTCAAGAAGTTCTTTGCCTAATTCTGACAGCAAGGCATTTGCAAAAACTCCGCCACTTAACGCGATACTATTTTCACCAGTTTTGTTTTTTATAATAACACAAACATTAAGTATCATTTCGGCAATCGCTTCATGAAAACAATAGGCTAAGAGACCTTCATAATCATTTTCATCAACAATTTGCTCGGTAATCAAGTCACAATTATCTAGATTTCGATTATTAACAACAATCTTTTTTGATTTATTAAATTCGCAGTTTTTGTCGTTATGAATCTCGAAGCTTTTGTCGTCCTCGAACTTTTTTTGGCAATTGTTTTGAATAACATCACAAGTATTTGAATTGGATTTTAATATTTTATAAATTTCACGCATTTTTTTTATAAATCCAGACTGGTCGATTTTAATTGTATCATCACAAACTTTTATGTCAAATTCTGGTTTGATTTTTCTTGATTTACAATTAGATTTTAACCACCAATTTGCATTATAATTATTTTCGTAAACATATTTTTCACAAAACTTTAACGCTTCATTTTCAACAGCAATTGCACATTCACCCTCAAATGTGTTTTCGACTTTAAGTTTCAATAATGCACTTACAGCATCGAAAAGTCTTCCCATGCTTGAACTTTGATGTATATTTATATTATTACGAACTGCAGATTCTATCAGCTTTTTCGCCTCGAGGTTAATTCCCGAAATGTTAGTTTCTATGCCAGAATTTATATAGTAACATTGCAAAACCAAAAGTGCATTTAGGGATACGCTTTTTCCCCCAGTAAACTTTACACTTTCGAAATGAGCACGACGTTCAAATGTTTTACCCTTACAATAAAGAAATTCACAGCCCCAAATTGTACCATCCGTCCCAAATCCGGTACCGTCAAATATTACGCCTATACAAGACTCAAGATTATACTCCGCCATTACAGAAGCGGCATGTGCATGATGGTGCTGAATTTGCAAAATTTCTACACTTTTTTGCAAAATACCATCTTTTTGCGACAACGTATTAGTGCTTTTCGTATTTTTTTTGCAATACTCATCTGCATATTTTGATGAAAAATAATTAGGGTGCAAGTCACATGCGACGACGACGGGCACCATCTGAAATATCTTTTCCATGTGGCTAATATTCTTTTTGTATGCATTAAAGACACTTATGCTATCGAGATCACCGAAATATCCGCTTAAATAAACTCTGCTATTGCGGTACAGTCCAAAGCAACTTTTTAGGTCGCCGCCAAATGCCAAGACTGTTTTATCGATATTTTTTTTATTAAGTACAACTGGTAAAGGCGCATATCCACGGCTTCTTCGGATTATTCTGGTTTGACCACAAATCACTCTGACGACAGAATCGTCAAGTGGCGTTAGGATTTTTCTGGTATTATATAATATTCCGCAAAGATGTTCTGAGTTAACGCTTTGCATTTCATTATCGTCAATTATGATTGGTTCATTTGTAATGTTTCCACTTGTCATAACCAAGGGTCCGCAATCTTTTGTTAGCATAAAATGTAATGGTGTATAAGGTAGAAAAGCGCCTATTAATGTGCTGTTTCTTGAAACTTCCTCGCTAAATTGGCTAGTGTTAAGAAATTTTCGGCCAATTTTCTCTAGCAAAACAATTGGTGCTGCAGAAGATTTAAGCAGCTCTTCCTCTTTTTCACTTACAGCACAATATTCTTTTATTGATTCGAATGTATTAAACATAACCGCAAACGGCTTATTGTCACGTTTTTTTAGTAAACGAAGACTCCTGACCGCGCTATCGTCATTTGCCAGACAAGCAAATTGATATCCGCCAATTCCTTTGATAGCAAGCACTTTGCCCTCTTTTAGCAAATCAACAGCCATTAAAAGTGCATCGTTCTTATACAAAATCTCATCAAAAATTTTATTTATAATATTTTCATTAGGATTGGGATTGTTATCACATGGTATGATATTATTATTGCTATTATTTTTATTTGGATTAAAGAATAGATTGTTGTTGTTGTTGTTATTGTTATTGTTATTGTTATTGTTATTGTTATTGTTGTTGTTGTTGTTATTGCTATTGCTATTGCTATTGCTATTGCTATTGTTATTATTATTGCTATTATTTTTATTTGGATTAAAGAATAGATTGTTGTTATTGTTGTTATTGTTATTGTTATTGTTATTGTTGCTATTTCTGTTAGGATTAAGAATTCTATTGTTTTTAATACAGTTATTTTCTTTGTTTCCTAAGTTTTCTTCACGGTTTCTAAAATTTTTATATTTCAAAATAAGCTGTGGTCCACATTCATGGCAAGAAATTGTCTGTGCATGCATTCTCCTGTTATCTTCCTGTAAATATTCATTCATACATGAAGTGCACATCGGAAATACATCCATCGTTATTGTATCGCGGTCGTAAGGAAGATCTTTTATTATCGTATATCGAGGTCCACAAGCAACACAGCTGATAAAGGGATACAAGTATCTCCTGTTTGCTTTGTCGTAAAGCTCCACTAGACAATCTTCGCAAACAGGCATGTCCGTTGGCATCAATGGATTTTCTTCCTGAAATTGATTTTTTTCACTGCCTACTATATGGAAGTCGGTAAATCCTGAATCCGGAATAATTTCGGTTGTTACATCAATAACTTGTGCACCTTTTGGTTGTTCACTAATAAGGCGCGTTTTAAAGATGTTAATCAAATCTAGGTTTTGTGTTTCGACATGAATTTTCACTATCCCGCCACTGTTCATGACAGTTCCTGAGATTGAAAGACTGTTCGCAAGACGGGCTACAAAAGGTCTGTAGCCTATACCTTGAACAATACCTGTCACAGTAATCATTGTTGCCATCTAGTTTTCAATTTCTCCGATTGTCACTTCTGTTCCCGTTTTGCAAGGAAGTCCTTCAATTCCGCAATCTGGGCAATTATACTGCATCAGTTTGCGAGGGAACTCCTTATTGCATTTTGGACATTTAAGAGCGGGCTTGACTGATATGCTTTCAAGTTCGGCATTTCTACAAATTGTTTTTTCGGAAATTTCCTGAAAATACATTTTCACACTTTCAGCGCTGTACCCTGAACTATCACCAATATGAATTGTAATCTTTGTAACTTTATTCTTCCCTCGGCTTCTTGTAACCTTTGCGGCATAGTCTACTATCTCTTTTGCCTTATGATAGTCGTGCATTGTTGAACTCCTTTCACCGATTTCACCACAGGGACAAGTACCACGGTAAAATCTTCTTTTTTTAGTATTGTAAATATCTTATATGACTATTGCGTTAACTCAGTATAGGCAATATAAATCTTATAGTTAAGGTTTATGTTAAGGTTTATGTTAAGGTTTATGTTTATGTTAATGTTAATGTTAATGTAAATGTAAATGTAAATTTAATTTAATTTTCAAGGTAATATATTATTTAACTTCAGTACCTGTCTTTGCAGAGAAGGTGTCTTTTGTTTCGGTTCCGGTCCCCGGAGTAAATGTGTCGATGCGTTTATAGGTGTCCGGCTGGGTGTATGTTTGTTTCATATAAAGGCACTTCTTAGGGCAGACCTCGACGCAGAAACCGCATTGTATGCAGCCTAATGATTCTATGTCCCAGATTTTGTTTGGACGGTCAACTCTTATTATTGCAGGTGGGCATTTCTTTGAACAAATTCCACAGAAAATGCATTCTTCAATATCAATTTCGATATGTCCTCTTGTTCTCTCAGGATAAATTCTTGGAGTATATGGGTACAGCCTTGTAACCGGTTTAGAAAAAAGATTATGCAATACTGTTTTCGTGAAATTCATAATATTCATATTTGATTTCCTGATTAATTCATATCCAATTTTTTATTTATGAAATAATCTGTTTCCTTCCCGAATTGAATTGGTTCAAATTCTATTTTTCTCAAATTCACAATGCGCTAGATAAAGCGATAGCAAGCCAGTAAATACAATAATTTTCATCATGGATTTTTAACTTTTCACAGTTTAAAATCCATCTTTGTTTCTGGCATTCTAGCGCTCTGTGCAGCTTATGCAAGGATCAATGGTCAGAATAAGAATCGGTACATCTGCAAGTTGACATCCTTTGAGAGTTTCAATCAGTCCAGGAAGGTTTGCAAAGGTTGGAGTTCTAATTCTTGCACGGTCGAGGAATCTTGTGCCATTTCCTTTTGTATAATATACAGCTTCGCCTCTTGGTTGTTCTACTCTCATGAAATAATCAATCTGTGGGAAGCCTTTAACCGGAACAGCAACTTCGCCGTCAGGGATTTTCGCGATTGCCTGCCTGATTATATCAATTGACTGGAATATTTCATGAATTCTGACATCGGTTCTTGCATAAGAATCGCCCTGAGTACTTATAATTGGCTCAAAGTCAATGTCAGCATAGGCGGCATATCCGATTTTACGCATATCAAGGCTTATACCACTGGCTCTCATAAATGGTCCAACAGTTCCAAGGTTATGGGCCTGTTCTTTTGTCAATATTCCGACGTCTTTTAGTCTTGTATTTACATAATAATCATCAAGGAATGTCTTGGATAGTTGTCTCGCGTCTTTTTCGACATCTTTAAAAATTTCAAGAAAATCTTTGAGCATAACGTTGTCCATGTCTTTCCTTTGTCCACCAATTTTATTGACAGAAAAAATAACACGTCCGCCAGTCGAATGTTCAAACATATCTAGCACTTTTTCGCGAATACGCCAGGATTCCATGAATAGACTTTCGAAACCGAAACCGTCTGCGAGAAGGCCAAGCCACATGAGATGGCTATGTATTCTTGACATTTCAGCCCATATTGTTCTTAAATATTTTGCGCGGTCTGGAATCTCGATGTTCATCCCTCTTTCGATTGATTCACAATACCCCATTCCATGCATAAAGCTGCATATTCCACAAATACGCTCAGCAACGTAAACATATTCCTGAAAATCTTTCTTTTCGACTAATTTCTCGAGACCTCTGTGTATAAATCCAATGGAAGGAATCGCTTCAATAACCTTTTCGTCTTCCACTACAAGGTCAAGATGAATTGGCTCAGGCAACACAGGATGTTGCGGGCCAAAGGGAATTACACTTCTTATTGACATTATTCTTCCACCTTTCTTAAATATGGAGTTTTCGTTTCAAGGCGATATAAGTTGCCATGATAATCAAGTGAAATATGTTCAAAGTTAATTCCGAACAAATCGTGCATTTCATTTTCGTAAAGGAAGGCTGGTGGGAAAATCTCGCTGATGCTCATAACAGATGTTGATGCATCAATGTTCAAATGAAAACATAAAAGTTCGTAATCTCTTCCGAAAGAATAATTCAGCATTACTTCACTTCCTTTAAGATTAACTGCACACATCTGGACAAGACGAAATCCCTCATATTTTGTTTTAAGAATTTCGTTTGTAAGATTCTCCGGAAAAATATCAATTACTCTTCTTGGATAATTTCCATTTACGCACGAAGCAACAAATTGCGAAGGCTCCTTAACGGCTTTATCCTTAGTATCGATTTCACAAACAACATTTTCGACAATATTACCAACAAATTTTGATTCTTGATCGTTTTGCAATGTTGTTTCAACATTCATATTTGCATTTTCTTTATTT
>JBBQKF010000116.1:0-7882 GCA_038326615.1 Saccharofermentanales bacterium
GCGGATTAGATCCAGGCATGTATAATGTTTTACTCGGAGCAGGGTCTGATACCAAAATTATTCCAGTACAGTTATATAAGGCAAATAGCGCCACTACATTTGGTGCAATTACTGGAGTCACTATTTCTGAACCTGTTACTGCCAGCACCCAATTGAGATATACTATTGTGCCACAGTTTGGCGTATATACTAACAAGAAATTCCAATATACTATCGGAGAAACTTGGCGTTCTGCTATATATGAATCAATTAGCACCGATGCCACTTCATCGGTAAGCGTCGATGACACAACATTAGCAACCACAGACTATGGTATTTATGAATTGCGTAGTTATATCAAACAACTTAATGGGAATATCGATGATGGTATTTATAAAACCATTATCAATAAACGACCAGGAGTTGATAGCACATTGACAGTAGATGTAACTCAAGCTACGTTACAATATACATTTAAAGGCATCGCAGCAATCCCTAATGTCTCAGCTACTGATATCTCATACTCCTTTTGGAGAAGAGATGCAAAAGGCTGGGTCATGGTTAGAGATTACATTAAGAATGGTGATTCATGGATATGGACTCCTTCTAGAATTGGAGACTATACAATTCAGGTAAGAGCAAAAGGTCCTGGAGCAAATTCATATGAAGTGTTGAAAGATATTGATATAATTGTGGCAGGAGCAAAGGCTGTAGATTCACCTTTATCAATCAATATTGCAACTGCAACTGCGAGAACACCAGTATTTATTAATGCTACTGTAACATCAACTGATACTGATTTAATGTATAAATATATTATTTCCAACTCATTTATACACTATATTGAAACACCCTATTCAGTTGATCCTACTTATATTTGGATGCCTGCAAAAGCCGGAATGTATACTGTCCAGGTACTTGTTAAGAACTCAGCTTCCTTTGGCAAGTATGATTTTGTAAAATCATTCAACGTAACAGTCAACTAATAAAAAGTATTGTTATCTTATATCACATAAAACTTTATTGTAAAAATCTATTAAGAGAATACCTTGTTCTTAAACGGGGTATTCTCATTTTAGTTACATATAATCATAAAGACCACTGAACATCAGTAATTCTAGTTTTCTGTGTTTTATTATATAAACTTCTTTACTATTCTCTGTGATAAATCAGCTATAAAATTAACACAATTATTTTTCTGAAAATATGGAACAATATTTACTAACAGTCACGAAATAATGTATGATCGGGAATCTAAAAATCTTGAGAGACTAAATTTCAATGTGTGAGCAGGATTAAGAGATTATGAAAATGTAGTAAGTGAGAAGGATTAAGAGATTATGAAAAATATAATTGAAGTTAAGGATTTTGTAAAAAAATATGGAAAATTTGCAGCTGTTGACAACATTTCTTTTGATGTTGAAGAGGGTAGCATCTTTGCATTTCTAGGACCAAATGGTGCAGGTAAAAGTACCACAATAAATACATTATGTACAATTTTTGAGAAAACTTCAGGCACGCTTCTAATCGACGGTAAGGATGTTACAGAACAAAAAGATGCAGTCCGAAGTGTTATCGGTGTAGTTTTCCAAGAGGCAACACTTGATAATAAAATGACTGTAATGGAAAATCTTGTTATGCATTGCCGCTTTTATGGAATCTCAAAAAGCGAAACCGTAAGTCGTATTGAGTTTGCACTTAAACTTGTTGATCTGTATGAATGGCGAAAGGCAATGGCAAGTAGTCTTTCGGGAGGAATGAAAAGAAGAGTTGAAATTGCAAGATCACTGCTCCATTACCCGAAAGTGCTTTTTCTTGATGAACCAACGTCAGGCCTTGATCCACAAACAAGAGCGCATATCTGGGAGTATATTGTAAAGTTGCAGAAAGAGAAAAATATTACAATTTTTCTAACAACACATTATATGGATGAAGCAGAAATTTGTAGTAAAGTCGCGATAATTGACAATGGAAAAATTGTTGCACTTGATTCCCCATACCATCTGAAGAAACAATACACCAGCGATCGTGCATACATTACCTCAACAAATGAAGCTGTGCTAGAAACGCTTTTAACTGAGGGCAATTTCACATTTAGAAAAAAGACAGGTTATTATGCGGTGGAAGTCAGTGATTTACAAAAGTTCCTTACAATAATTGCAGAACATAAAAGTTTTATAAGCGATCTTGAAATAAAGAAAGGCACTTTAAACGATGTGTTTTTGAAGATTGCTGGAAAGGACATTAGGGGGTGAGTGGTTTATGAATATTATTGCAGCTTTATGGATGCGAAACATTAAGATATTTCTCAGAAATCGTGTACAACTTGTTTTTACAATAATTATGCCATTCTTTTTTCTTTACGTATTTAGTGCTATTTTTAAAAATCAGAATATTCAAAACCCTGCTAATTATATGCTTGCAGGAATAGTAATAACAACTGTTTTTCAGACTGCTCTAAGTATTGCAACAAGCACTATTGAAGATATTGTTTCTGGATTTATGAAAGAGGTTCTCGTGAGTCCCGTTAAACGTATTCAAATTGCTGCAGGGCAGTTATTATCCGCAGCAACAATTGCAACTTTGCAAGGGGTAATTATTTTATTCATTGGATACTTCATAGGCCTGAAATTTAAGTCATTAATTACACCCTTTGTGGTAATCGGTGTTATGATTCTTGTAGGTCTTGTTTTCTCGGGATTGGGACTTTTTATGGCAGCGCTAATCAAAAATTCACAGACATTCCAGATTGTACAAGCGGCAATCACAATGCCACTGACATTTCTTTGTGGCGCTTATATTCCGCTTAACCTTTTGCCAAAGGCATTATTGATTTTTGCATATTTTAACCCTATGACATATGCAACTGCTTTTTTTAGAACGGTCATCCTCGAGAAAACCAGTATGACAAATGAGCAACTTATTTCAGAGCAACTAGCCTTTAAATTTGGAAGCTTCGTAGTAACTCCTTATATAAGCATGGTTATTGTAATAATTTTTGGTGGGATATTTCTTCTGTTATCTACATATGTATTTTCTAAAGTGGACTTTTCCAGGATTAATCGTTCGAAAAGCAAAGAAGCAGACATTTGGGCGTAAATATAGGACTTACCCTAAGAGATTAATAAATAAAAGCCGATACTAATCGAATGAATCTATACGATTAGTATCGGCCTTTGTTATTCTAATATTTCGTGAAATATCATAAGTCTCAGGAATTCTAATGTCTCATCGATTAAAAGTCAATGAATCTTTGTCATTCCAACAGTTCATTAATCAATTTAAACCCTAGTATGTCTAATGCTTCATATTAACCTTAGTATGTCTAATGCTTCATATTAAACCCTAGGAATTCTAATACTTCATATGTTATTTAAGTATTTTTGTTTATTATTTATAATCACTAAACACTGGCTTTTATCAATCTGAGAGTATTATTTTTTTGTGGGAGAAGCTGTTACATCAACGGTAGGCGATGGCGCACGTGTAGGAGTAGGGGTAGGCGCACGTGTTGGAGGAGCTGGAGTGTGCGTTGGTGTAGGAGCTGGAGCACGGGTTGCTGTTGGAGCATTTGTTGCTGTTGGAGCATTTGTTGCTGTTGGAAAATTTGTTGGAGTGCTTCCTGGCTGACTCGATTGGGAGTTTGTCGGCGTATTATTCGGTTGACTTGATTGCGAATTAGTCGGCGTATTATTAGGTTGACCTGATTGCGAATTAGTCGGCGTATTGCTCGGGGTGCCAGCTTGCGAATTAGCGGATGAGCCTGTTGGAGGAGTGCTAGAATTCCAAACGGAAACAACAGACGACGCATCATTAGATGAAGAATTATCAGAATTTTCAATCGCAGAACCATCACTTGAAACGTCTGAAATCATAATATCAGACGAACTATTTGAATTTTCGTTGTTACTTTGTCCTGTTGGGTTCAAGTTGACACAACCTACTACAATTAATCCTAACAGTAAACTTGTAATCATAATAACTAAAAATTTTCTCATAAATATCTCCTTTAATCTTCTAGTGAAATTTAGTAATTTTCACTTTATAAATTTTCATTCTAATATAACTATTTCTTATATTTTATATTATTAAAATTAAGTACTCATGATAAATAAATTAGAATTAGATTAGAAAGTGACTATTAATGTATCAATTTCAACAATTAACACTTTTGCATTAAAAAAATACAGGCAGATGAGAATTATAGCAGAAAACGTTCATGATATGGTTTCAGAAAATACTATTTTACGGTTAATAAATAAAATGTAATTATTGCAATTGTAATATCATTGATTAGGTGTTAAAATATCATAATTATTAGTTGAAATAAAATTAAATGGAGGAGTTTGTATGTACATAAAAAATGAAATTAAAATTTCTGATTCTGAATGGCTCATAATGAAAGCAATCTGGGAGAAATCACCGGCATATATGGGAGATATTGTTACTGCATTAAGTTACACCCCATGGAGAAGGACAACTATACAGACGATGGTAGCAAGACTTGTATCAAAAAAAGCAATAGGTACAGACCACAAGGACCCAGCTTTTTTGTATTACTCCCTTATTTCTAAAGAAGATGCTGATAAAATGTATACAAAGTCATTTGTTGACAGAGTATATAATGGTGATGCTGTGGATCTTGTGACAGCTCTTGTTCAGGATGGATATCTTACTTCGGCTGATATTAAGAAAATTAAGAAAATTTTGTAGTTTTGGGATTGTTGAAATTATTCTAAACTATCTACCTGTTTTAATTAGAATAAAGGCGACATTTATTTAATAGAATTATTATGGAATTTAAATTTAGACCTATAAATTATACAGGGAAAATGTTTAATAATAAATATCGCCTTTGTAACTTATGAGTGTGGGAATAGTGTGACTAAAATTAATGAAAATAACCTAAAGAATATGAATAAATATGCAAAATTATTTGGCTCCGTAGTAAATATGCGGAGTCATTTTTATTAAAATATTGAGTTTCTGTTCTGTTTGTGGTATAAATATTGTGCAAAGATAAAACATATTCATAGCACGCATAATTATGAAAATAAGACACAAACGAACAAACTTTTAAGTTTTTGAAATTCAAATTCTGGCTACCGTTATCCAATAGAGAGGCAATCGTTATTGTGAAAAGGAAAATTAAGTTTATTTTAAGTTTATTTTGTGTCTTAGTTGTATCAACTTTGATGCTTATCAATAGCGGAAATGTTCAAGCTCTAAACGATGATAAATCTGTAAATAAAATTAAAGAAATATCAGTTGTCATGGATGATAATTACCCACCCTATATTTTCAAAGATTCTAATGGAATATATCAAGGAATTCTAGTTGATCAATGGAAACTGTGGGAAGAAAAGACTAAAATCAAAGTTGCAATTGTACCAGAGACTTGGAATAATGCATTAAGTGATATGGCACAAGGAAAATATGATGTTATTGATACGCTTTTCTATAACGAGGAGAGAAGCAAAATATATGATTATTCAAAATCTTATACAAAAATAGATGTTCCAATTTATTTTATAACCAACATAACCGGAATAAATAATGCAGAATCCTTAAAAAGCTTTAATGTTGCTGTCAAATCTGGCGATAGTTGCATAGCTTATCTACAGGCAAGAGGCATAAATAACTTTACATTCTACAATAGTTATGAAGAAATTGTACTTGCTGCCAAAGCAAATAAAGTAGCAATTTTTGTGGCAGATGCTCCGCCTATAAAATACTTTTTATATAAAGATGGAATTCAAGACGAATTTAATTTTTCAAAGCCATTATACACAGGCGAATTTCATAGAGCAGTGAAAAAGGGAAATAGAGAATTGTTGACGGTTATAGAGAGTGGATTTGCCATGATTTCTTCAAATGAGTACAAAGATATTGATAGAAAATGGCTTGGAACACCAATAAGAAATACTAAGTATTTTAAAAACATTTTTTATATATTAGGGAGTGTTTTCATATTTGTAATAATTCTCATTATGTGGAATTTTACTCTTAAGCGAAGGGTTAATAAAAAGACAGCTGAACTTAAGGCGGCAAATTTGATGTTAGCGGAGAGTGAAGAAAAATACCGTTTTCTTACAGAAAATGCTTCTGATGTAATTTGGAAATACAATCTTACTCAAAATAAATTTACATATGTTAGTCCATCGATATTTCATATGCGTGGAGTAACTGCTGAAGAAGGCGTTAATGAAAAGATTGAAGATATAATGACGAAAGATTCTTTAGAAATAGTCAATGGTCTTATTTCAGTTGTTGTTAATGAATTAAAAAATAACCCAGATACTTATATAAATAATGTAGTTGAAATCCAACAAATATGCAAAGACGGCAGAATTATTTGGGTTGAAATATCGACCAGGATGCATTTTTCAGATAATAAAGAAATAGAAGTTGTTGGAATTAGCAGAGATATTACTGACCGGAAAAAAGCGAATGAAGAAATTTTATATTTAAGCAATCACGATCAACTAACCAGTCTTTATAATAGAAGGTTTTATGAAGAAGAATTAATAAAGCTAAACACCGAAGCAAACCTACCTTTAACTATAATAATGGGTGATGTTAATGGATTGAAACTCATTAATGATTCGTTTGGTCATCAATTGGGTGATGAACTACTAAGAAAAGTCGCGGAGGTTATAAATAAAGGCTGCAGGCCACAAGATATTATTGCTAGATTAGGTGGAGATGAATTTATAATTTTGCTTCCAAAAACAGAGGCTTCGACTGCCGAAACAATTATCACAAATATGAAAAAATTGGCTTTAAAAGAAAAGGTAGGCTCAATTGATGTATCAATTTCTTTTGGATATGACACTAAAGTAGATGTAAATGAAAATATTGATGAAATATTTAAAAATACTGAAGATTATATGTACAGACATAAGCTATCAGAAAGTACAAGTATGCGAAGCAAGACAATAGATTTAATAATGAACACGCTTTATGAGAAGAATAACCGTGAAATGCTGCATTCAAAAAGAGTAAGTGAATTATGTGAAGCAATTGCTGAAAAGGTCGGATTTGACAAAGATGGTGCAAACCAAATTCGTTTGGCGGGACTAATGCATGATATTGGGAAAATAGTAATCGATGAAAACATTCTGAACAAACCGGGCAGACTTAATCATGAAGAGTGGATGGAGATGAAAAGGCATACCGAGATTGGCTTTAGAATCCTGAGTTCCACAAACGAATTTTCGGAAATTGCAAATTTTGTTCTTGAACACCATGAAAATCTTGATGGATCGGGATATCCAAGGGGGTTAAATGGAAGTGATATTTCATTACAAGGTAAAATAATATGTATTGCCGATGCGTTTGATGCAATGACAAGTTATCGCACTTATGGAACTATTCTAAGTGAAGATGAAGCAGTTAAAGAACTTTTGCAGAATTCAGGGACTCAATTTGACCCGGTTCTTGTCAAAATATTTATTGAGGGCGTTTTGGGGAAAAAGATGCCAGTCTAATCTAGCAAACACTGTAGTCGCTCTTATCATTTTGACATGTGAGATTAACTATTCGACATGTAAGCTTAACAATTCAAAAATTTGCTATAAATACTTTTATGTGGTATACTACCACGTGCAAAGATGTTTTTACTCTCCAAATACTTTTAATTTGAAATATTACTATTTTAGATATTAGCGCCGGTGACTCAAAACAAATGAGTTGCCGGTTTTTTTCACTTAAATAGCATAATCATTGATAATAAATATTCGGTATGGAATCTTTAAGATTGAAAAAGTACAGAGAGTTATAAAAGTGTGTAAAAACATAGAAGCGATAAGAATATAAAGATAAAAAATAAATATACCGCAACAAACGCAAAATGTTGCAAATTCGGTAGTGGAATTTGCGAATTTTAAGAAAAAACTAAAAA
>JBBQKF010000117.1:0-7687 GCA_038326615.1 Saccharofermentanales bacterium
TAGAGCTTATGTGCTGAAAAGTGTTATGTGCAGTATGAAGAGAATAGTATTGGAAATCTAGTGTTTCTCAATTAAACACTGCACATAACAGTATCAAGACCTTCTTAACGATATAATATTCAGAGGACGGAAAGTCCAAAAAAATATTTGTCTTTGCCGGATAACGGCGGAAAGGAGTTCGTGATGTTATTGAATTATTACAATGATCCTCGCAAAATTAAGTTGCTTCGAAACTGTATGCTTGGCGAGTATATGGATGCATTTGCTGAACGATTTTTGAAGTATGACTACAGTGAACATACCGTTAGGGCATATCTGCGGACGGCCGTACATTTTGCACGGTACGCCGTATGGGAAGGATTAACAGAAGCCAGTCAGCTGAATTACGAGTTGTCTAACAAATTTTTGAATGAGCACCTCCTAAACTGTTCCTGTGAAAGAATTAATAGTGGGAAATTTAAAAGTGCAGCCACAGGGATAGAACACCTTATGCGATTTCTTGTTGAAAGAGAAGTTATTGACAAGCCGGTCATAGTAAAACTGCAAAATCCGATGTCAGATATATTGATGAGATATGACAATTATCTTGATGAATTATTCGGTCTTTGTGAAAAAACACGCAATATTCATCTTAACCGCGCCACCATTTTTATGAACTGGCTAAACGACCAGCATGGTGAGATCAAACTTGATGCCTTAAGCACCAACGATATTCTTGACTTTCAAACCGCCATACAAAACAACAAATACTCCATTGATTTTAAGAAAACAATCACAAGCTGTTTACGGGCTTTTTTACGTTTTATGCGTTGGGAGCACATTATTGATGCTGATCTAACACCAGCAGTATACGGAATCACCCAATGGAGTTTGGCAAGTATACCGAAATATATGTCATATGAAAACGTGATTTTGTTACTGAGAGCGCCAGATCGGAATACATCTACAGGAAAACGCGATGTTGCAATGCTGATTCTAATGGCACATCTAGGGCTTCGAGCCGGAGAAGTTGTTAACCTTTGTATTTCTGATATTGATTTTAGAACTGGAATGATATTGATCCGAAAGACAAAAACATCCAAAGAGCGTATACTTCCTCTTACTGTCGAAATTGCAGAAATTCTTATCGACTACATTAAAAATGGCAGACAAAACAAAATGCATGAGAGTTTGTTTTTAAGAACAATTGCACCTTATACCCCGATCCAGTCTTCGTCATCCGTGGGCACCATGGTATGCAAATATATTAAAGAAACGGGATTGAAAACACCAACTCTTGGTACTCATCAACTCCGTCATAGCCTTGCTACACATTTGATTAACAATGGTTCCACGCTAAAGGATGTTGCAGATATTTTGGGGCATTCATGTATCGAGAGTACAACTATTTACGCAAAAGTGCAGATAGAACGTTTAAAAGAAGTAGCCCTGCCATTTCCGATGGGAGGTGCAACTATATGAAGAAGGCTCCAGATTTTGCAAGTATATTTACTGAACAATTAAAGGAATACGTGGAGTTCATGATTGATAATGGTCGCAGATTTGGTGTAGAAACCACTATCTTAAAGGCGTTTGACCGCTATATGTGTGATCATGATATTACCCTCATAGCTGAGAATGCCGTTATGGATTTTTCATTTTCTGTTCCAGATTTAACAAAGGAACAGTATGCTAAACGTCACAGAGTGGTTCGCAAGTTTGCAGATTATATGAGCCTTAAGGGAAAATGTGAAACAGTACGATCACTTCCAAAAGGCAAAAGCAACGGCAGAATTGTTCCTCATATTTACACCGACAAAGAATTGATTTTGCTACTTGAAACGGCTCAACAGATAAATCCTGTCCCAAAACTTCGACCGCATACTTTTTATTCACTGCTCGGGTTGCTTGCTTCAACAGGTATTAGAGTGAGCGAAGGAATCAATCTTGATATTTCTGATGTAGACTTTGACAGTGGTGTGCTAAAAATCCGTAATACAAAATTTAAAAAATCTCGCCTTGTACCGATTCATCCAACAACCCTTGAAGTACTGAGAAATTATGATACTCTCCGACGCGAGCTGATATTTGATCCAAAAGACAATGCATTTTTTATCAGTAAATTTAAAAAAAGATTAACCTATGCCACAGTCAACGCAACCTTTTTACAAATAGTACGCTCCGCAGGAATTAGAAACACTGAAGGTAAAGGTTCACGTATCCACGATTTGCGTCACACTTTTGCAGTACGCAGGGTTTCAGTCTGGTATGATATGGGACTTGATATTCACCAAATGTTACCGCTTCTTTCCACTTACATGGGACACGCACACTTTGAGGACACAACTTATTATCTGTCAGCCGGTGCTGAACTTTTGGCCAAAGGTGCTATCCGGTTTGTGAAAGGCGGTGATACCATTGCTTAAAGATAAATTCACCCTTGGGGCATTGGTTCAAGGCTTTTTTCATGAGCGACTAATCCGACAGATGAATGCCAGTGAAAATACGTTATGCAGCTATCGTGATAATCTACGTTTGTTTTTAGCTTATCTTTCTAAAACGCTTTACCGTGATATCAGTAAAATCACTATAGCTGATGTTACCGCCGAAGCAGTGCTTGGATTTCTTGACTATTGTGAAAAAGAACGAAACTGTTCTATACGTAGTAGAAACCAGAGGTTGGCATCTCTTAAGTCATTCTTCAAATATGCCGTTTTTACAGATCCATCATTGCTAATGCAGGGTGAAAGAATATTTTTGATTCCGACAAAAAATTATGAACGAAGAGTGCTTGGCTACCTCACCAAAACAGAAGTTGAAGCTATTTTGAATATTCCAGATCGCAGCACAGTTGCTGGCAGGCGACATTATGCCTTGCTACAGTTCATGTACAACACTGGTTCGAGGGCAACTGAAGTCACAAAACTTAAGGTTTATGATGTTAAAGTTATTCATGGAGCGTCACAAGTTTTGATTAATGGCAAAGGTTCTAAGCAACGAGTGGTCCCAATTTGGGACGAAACAGCTGATATTTTATTAGAGCTGATATCCGAGCAAAATGATTGCAGAAACCCAGATGCTTATATTTTTAAGAACCAGATTGGTGAAACAATCACACGCAGTGGTATACGATATATTGTTGAAACTTCTGTTAAAGCTGCAGAAAAGAGTTGCAAATCACTTGTTGGGCGTAATATTTCACCCCATACATTTCGCCATACGACTGCCATGCATTTGCTTCAGTCAGGCGTTGATTTGAATCTTATCCGAATGTGGCTTGGCCATGTTAAGCTCGACACTACACACCAGTATATTGATTCTGACACCGAAATGAAGCGAAATGCTCTAATGCGTGGAGGGATTATTCCTCCATCTGACAATCCAAAGTGGAAGCCAACTCCCGAAATTTTAGCGTTCCTTGACAGTATAGGAAAGTAGCAATTTTGTTATGTGCAGTGTTTTAATTGAAAGTTGTTATATTTCAATGGCTCTTTCATGCAAACTGCACATAACACTTTTAAGCACATAAGCTCTGAATTCAATCGTTCCCTTTTGAAAGACAGAATGAAGATTCAGGCAGTGGTACCTGCTGTCATGATAATGTTGATAGCTGCCATCATTCCCCTTGTACCACAGGTTCTGCAGATGACTTATGGTTTTAGGCTTCTGGCGGTTCATACTATTGAGAAACTCTGAATCGATTTTCTTGCAATATCGGCGTTCTCTTTGCGAATCCACCTGCAAAGCTCGGTAAAACATATCCTCTTTTGAAGCAATAATGTTCACCAAATTTCTGAGCTGATAAGCTTCAAAGGGAGCTGCATTGATGTGAATATGGATGTTATCAAAAGATTTCGATAACATCCATTATCAAAAGTTAGAGATTATGCAAAGTACACGTGCGAACCATAGATAGCAAGGAGCTTTTTAATTGAAATGCTTGTGATAATATCTGACAATATTCATATGGCATAGCGCCAAAAAAATATTGGAGGAAGAAAATTATGAGCAGTACAGATCAAACAATCATCCTTATTGAGGTGTTGATTGAAAAAACAAGAGAGCATCTGGTATCTCTGAATTATGCCAAGGACACGCTACGGCATATGGACAATTGCTGGAGACTTCTCACCACTTATGCAAAAACCGAGGAAATAGAACGGTTTACAACGGAGTTTGGGCATCGATTTTTAAAGGAACAGTATGGCATAGAACCTTTTGAATCCCTGAGCACTTCTTTCAGGAGGAACTTACGCCGATCTGTCATGATTTTATCAGACTACCAGCGTTATGGAATCATCCATAAACGGCAAGCTTCACATCTGCACGAATGGCTGCCGGGATATCATGACATTTGTGAAGCCTTTATGAATGAAGCTGGCCGAAAACGGTTGTCACAGGGAACTCGGAGACAGTATCGTTGTCATCTTGAAAAGTTGACAACGTATTTGGCTATGCAGGGAGCGGCTTCCATTTCGGAAGTAACAGTGGAACATGTAGATGGATATATCGCGAATTATGTCGGATATTCAAAGGCAAGTATTTCATATGCATGCTTTGTTATCAAAACATTTTTTGAATACGCGCTGATGCAGAGGTACATTTCCAACAACCTTGCGGCCATCGTTCCAAGCGTGAAAGTGAACCAGCGCGCAAATCTGCCATCAGCTTTTACAAAAGACGAGATTGGAAGGCTACTTGCGGTCGTGGATCGGGGCAACCCACAGGGAAAGCGAGATTATGCAATACTGCTGCTGGCTGTCCGTTATGGAATGCGTGTGGGGGAAATCACCACTTTGCAACTCGGCAATCTGGATTTCGTGGGCAAAAATATACATTACGTTCAAGGCAAAACCGGCGCACAAATCTCGGTAGATATGCTAGAAAACGTGGGATGGGCGTTGATAGATTATCTTAAAAATGCAAGACCCAATACGGATTCGACAAATGTTTTCGTGCGATTAGTTGCCCCCTACAACGCTTTCGCACCTTACAACAATCTAAGCAATATCATGAACAAGTACCTGTCAAGTGCCGGAATCAAACGGTTGGATGACCGACATTACGGCATGCACACAATCCGCCATAGTCTCGCAAGCCACTTACTTGAGCAAGGAAATCCCCTGCATGTGGTATCCGAAGCGCTGGGACATCTGGACCTTAACAGCACGATGATCTACACAAAAATTGATTTGCGGATGCTTTCGCTTTGCGCGTTGGAGGTGCCAAATGAAACAGATTGAATTTAACCCCGTGTTCAAAAGCTATTTGGCTGGCAGTCTTCAAGCCTTTATATCTAGAAAGCGTGCAATTGGCTACTGCTATGAAAGCGAGGCGCATATGCTTTTGCGCCTTGACAGTTACTTTTTGAAGAGGGACATCTCTGAAATTACAGATGAATCAATTACTGAATGGGTGGAAAGACGCAAGGATGAAAGCGATAAAACTCACGGCATGCGGGTCAGTATTCTTCGCCAATTTTGCCTGTTTCTTAACAGAAATGAGAGCGTCGTACCGTTACCGCAGTCTCCCAAGGGCTCAGGCTTTTCAAAGTCATTCACACCATACATTTTTACACAAGCACAAATACGGCAGATACTATTATCCGCCGATACGATGCCTGTGCGGCGTAACTCAAAAAACAGCACAGCCGTGATGCCGGTTCTTCTCAGGCTTCTTTACTGTTGTGGACTCAGGGTCACCGAGGCGCTGTCTCTAAGAGTTGGAAACCTTGATCTTGCGCATGGAACAGTGACTGTCCTGCATGGAAAGAATGATAACTGCCGAGTCGTGCCGATTACGCAAAGCTTGTGTGCAGTTCTCGTAAAATATTTGCAGAACATGTATGCTGTCGCAGGAGAAGAGGATTTTATCTTCCCAACCGCAAAATTGGAGCAATACAGTAGCCGCGCCATATATGCAGCGTTCCGCACAATTCTGTGGCGCAGCGGAATATCTCACGGTGGGCGCGGCAAGGGGCCAAGACTTCACGATATTCGCCATACTTTTTCCGTTCATTCATTGCAGAAGTTCATTGGCGAAGGAAGGGATACCTATTTGCTACTGCCAATCTTGTCGACCTATCTGGGGCATAAAAATATCTATGCCACGGAACGGTATCTGAGGCTGACATCAGAAATGTACCCTGATATTTTGCAGAAAGTTACAGCCGCAACCGGCAGACTAGTACCGGAGGTGGTTCACTATGAAGTCGATTAAACCCTCCGATTTTGCCTATCACATGTCTCGGTATTTTAAAAACTACATGCCGGGGACACTGGGGCTAAGGGAAAAGAGTATTGATTCCTACCAGACTGCGTTTTTCGTATTCCTGCGATTCATGAAGAATGAAAAGGGTGTTGTTCCCGACAGAATGACGCTGGAAACTTTCAGTGTGGAGCTTTTGATGGAATTCTTGGATCATCTGGAGGAACTCGGCAACAGCGTGTCTACCAGGAATCACCGCCTCACGGTTTTGCGTTCTTTTTTTAAATATATCCAGTTGGTGGAACCCCGTCAGATTTTGCTGATGCAGCAGTTACTAGCCTTAAAACATAAAAAACAATCAAGACCCGTAGTGAATTATCTCACGACCGATGGTATTAAACTGGTTCTTAATGAGCCGTCGGCCAACACAAAACACGGATACCGTGACATGCTTCTATTGACTTTGCTGTATGAAACGGCGGCAAGAGTGTCTGAACTGGTGGGGGTAAGAATTGGTGAAATCAGGCTTGAAGCGCCGTCAACAATCATCCTTCATGGCAAAAACGCCAAATCACGTATCGTTCCGATTTCACAAGAGGCCTCTTTACTGATCCGAAATTTCATTGAAAAAGAACGAATTTTGGGGTTTGAATATGGGATGAGGCTTCTTTTCACAAACCGCTCGGGCAACATGCTCACTGGAGCCGGTGTCACACACATCCTCCAAAAGTATGCAGATAGGGTGAGAAAACAGCATCCTGAGCTCATCCCGGAAAAATTGTCCCCTCATTGCTTCAGGCATTCTAAGGCCATGCATCTGCTGCAATCTGGGGTTGATCTCATCTATATCCGTGACATTTTAGGACATGAGTATCTGAAAACCACGGAAATTTACGCAAAAACTGATAATTTGCAAAAACGCAGAGCAATTGAAAACGCCTACATTGATCTGCCCGATGACAGCGGGTTCTCCGGCGACTGGAATGACAATGCATCCCTAATGCAATGGGTGAACACTACCTGCAGATAATTCTACGCAGAGATTATGCAAAGTGAAAATGCTGTACTCGCTCTTTTTTCAACCGGTACGGTACACTACTTTGCATAATCTCTAACTTTTGATAATGGATACCACAGGATTTGTTACTGAAAGCGCCTGCCTCTCTAAGCACTCGGATCATTTCTTGAATCTTTTCAATGTCCTCGTACCTACAAATAGGACTTACCAGTTCTACACTGTAATCTCGGTCGGCAATTTGCTTGCGATTACCAACTTTTTTCTGACACTGAATGCTGGCATCGCTGACTAGTTTCCACTTCCGGTTTTCGCTATCGGCCACAGAATAAGCGCCATATCCACCTCCCTCATAATCAGAAAAGCCGCCAAGGTATTCTGAAAGCACCTCCGCAGCTCTTTGTCTTGTTATTCCTGTCATTTCAATTTCAATTCCGAATTTCTGCTCTCGTAGGTCCATGGAATCACCGCCTTACCATGTTCGGT
>JBBQKF010000118.1:0-7601 GCA_038326615.1 Saccharofermentanales bacterium
ATGAATTGGGTCCTTATTCTATAAAAGATTTTATAAAGCCAGAGATTATTGAGTTTTCTCTAGAATTAGGAGAGAGAATTGTTATCCCTGTAAAAGTTTCTGTGCCTTTAAATTCTGAGCCAAGGGGTTACTATGGAGCTCTCATTGTATCTAATGAGCCAGAAGTTTTAGGAGGTGAACAATCAAAAGAAACAGAAGGTAAGGCTCGTCTCATTTCTCGTATTGGATCACTTTTCTTTTTGAGAATTAATGGAGAAGGGAAAGAAAATGGAAATCTAGAAAATTTTAAAATTTCTGGACCAAGTCAATTTTTTTACGAAAATAGACCAAAAAGTTTTGAAATTGCATTTAAAAATACAGGTAATGTTCATTTGGTTCCTCATGGAAAAATAATAATTAAAAATATTTTAAACAAAGAGATTGACTTTATTCCAGTTGATGCATACTTTTCACTTCCAGATTCTACTCGCTATCGTGAAGTTTTGTGGGATAAAGGTATTGGGATCGGTCGTTACACCGCAAATCTTTCTCTTTACCCTGGATATGGCAATCTTAATCTAGAAGAATCTATTTCATTTTGGGTTATTCCATGGAAGATTTTATTAATTATTTTTGTTTTGCTCGGAATAAGTATCTCTTTTGTCTATTACATCATCACTCGTTTTGAAATTAGGAAAAAGTAATTTTATATTAAAAATGAATTCTTTAAATTTTTTTACAAAAAGTAAATATATTGTTATTTCAATATTTGTTTTATTTTTATTTTTTATTTTTTGTAATATTATTTTTGCTGATTTTATGCAGAGTTCTACATACAAGATTCAGTCAGATAGTTTAAATTTTGGTGGAGCAGATTCATCAAGTTCTACTTATAAAGTAGGTGATACTCTCGGTGAAATAGGAACAGGGGATTCGAATAGCTCAAATTATTTTATGCATGCAGGTTATTGGCAGATGGGAGAGAGTTATATTTCTATATCAAGTCCGACGGATTTAGTCATGGCTTCTATGTCTGGTCTTTCTGGTGGAGCAAGTGAAGGTGTAATGTCGTGGATAGTCACAACAGATAACCCTGCAGGATATTCTATGACAATAGCTACAGACACATCTCCATCATTGAAATCTGCGCAGGATTCAATCGATGACTACGTGACAGCTGGTATTGATCCTGATTATAATTTCAATAATTTACCAACCAATTCTTCTTTTGGTTTCTCGCCTGAGGGTACAGAAGTCAGTGCTCGTTTTAAGGACAATGGATCAGTTTGTAATATTGGTACACTAGAAACTACAAGTAAGTGCTGGGATGGTCTTTCTGTCATTCCAAAAGTGATTGCTGGTAGTACTTCTCCAAATATACCAAGTGGAGCTACTACATCTATTAGATTTAGGGCCGAATCAGGATCTAATCATATTCAGTCTTCTGGATCATACAATACTACTGTAACTATGACAGCAACAACATTATGATGAGCAAAATTTTTCTAAAAATATTATTTATCACTATTTTTTTGTTAAATAGTTTTCTTTTATTAGAAGCTTCTACTGATGGCTCACAAATAGAACTAAATGTAAATTATTGTAATCACGACAATATATGTAATCCATTGGAAGATTTTCTTAGTTGTCCTTCGGATTGTTTTTCTTCTTGTAATAATAATATCTGTGAAATAGGGGAGAATTCAAATAACTGTCCAAATGATTGCTCTACAGTCATCGTTCCAGTTAATAAAGGAGTATCAAGTGGTAGTTATATTTTTGCGGAGAATTTTTTTAGAAATCTAATGGTAGAAGTTGGTCCCAATAAGGCCATTGTAAGATGGGATAGTTCCGTGCTCTCATCAGCAACTTTAAAATGGGGAACAACTGGAGATTATAAAGATGGAGTAATTAGAAATATAAATTTTCTTTTAAATCATAAGATAGAAATAAATAATTTAAAAGAAGGAACAGTTTATTATTTCAACATACAAGCTGAAGATTTATCAAAGAGATCGAGGTTAATAGAAAACCAAACATTTCAAACCCTCTCTCTTCCAGACACGAAACCACCCGGTAACCCAACTGATGTTTTTGCAACATCAGTTATTCCAGGTATTAACATCTCCTGGATAAATCCCAAAGAAAAAGATTTTGATTATATACGGGTAATAAAAAATAAAGAAAGGTATTATGGTGATCCATTCAAAGGAGAAGTTGTCTATGAAGGAAGGGGTATTTATTTTACAGATAATGATGTTTTTGTTGGTAAAAAATACTATTACTCATTGTTTAGTCGTGACAAGATAGGCAATTATTCTTCCGGGTCATTGGTTAGTATTATTTATGATATATCAAATAAAGATAAAATAGAAATTATTTTACCCTCAGAAGATAAAATAGAAATATTGAAAGAAAATTATATAATAAAACAAGGATTGATGTCGTATGATTTTAAAATAGGAGACATATTTTCTTTAGATGGTGATAATTCTTTTAGTATAAAAACAGATTATAATTCTCAAAATAAAGATGATGATTTATGGGTAGAAATAAAAAATAAAGAAAAAAATACAATAATTAAATACTTTTTTTATAAAACAAAAGACGTCGACGGTTTTTTTGAGGCGATAATTCCTCCTTTGTTGAATGAAGGATATTACAATGTAAGCATTCATAGATATCAAGATGGGATAGATAGAACAATCAACCAAGGGGCTTTTTATGTTAAAAATATAATAAAAGAAAAACTAGACTATCATTCTTTATATTTACTATTATTTATTATTTTAATCTCCACCTTGTTTTTTGGGTTATTATTTATTTTTTTACGCAAAATATTTAAAAAATCTAACTAAATTTAAGAGATATCTACTAATTAAAAAAACCTCTTTACTTTAAAATAAAGAATAATTTTGATGTTTTTAAGACTTGTGTATAACTTTAGCTTTTTTGTTGAATAAAATATGTATTTCTAGTATAATGTAAGTGTATTTATTGAAATATTAGTTGACGAGATTTTAGTAAAAACACAATCGTCTATCCGATATATCTCTATAAATAAAGGTAAAATAAAAAATGTAATGGAGTCATTTAAAAAAGTCATTTCTTTAAATCAAGCAGCAAAATTTTCAGGGTATTCGCAAGACTACCTCGGTTTTTTGATACGTAACGGTGAGATAAAGGGAATGAAGAAAGGAAGAGTTTGGTTCACCACAGAAGAGAATATAAAAAACTATATTTTCAAGAAAAAGGTCTCTCGTAATGAATTTGCTTTAAAAGATTTCTTTTCATTTACACGTACGAGAAATATTATTATGATCACCCTCTTTGTTTTAATAGGGGGGTATTTAGTTTTAGTTGGTTTAAGTAAAGATATAGAAATTTCTGCAACTGGTATTGAATCAGCTGTTGTTTCTGATGGAGGGGCTTTGGAAATTAAGAATTAATCCCGTAAAAATTTGATTACAAATTCAAGGGACAAGAAATTAGAAATCAAGAAAAAAATGAAAAAAGAAATAAAAAATAAAATAGTTATATATCAAGCCCCATCAGGCGCCATTGAGCTTCGTGGAGATATTAAATCTGAGACAGTTTGGGCTACACAAGCACAGATTGTAGATCTTTTTAAAGTAGATCAATCTGTAGTTTCTCGGCATATAAATAATATTTTTAAAGATGGTGAAGTTGAACAAAAAAGCAATATGCAAAAAATGCATATTGCAAATTCTGACAAACCTGTAATTTTATACTCTTTAGATGTCATCTTATCTGTCGGTTATAGAACAAATTCGAAGATAGCTATATCTTTCAGACAGTGGGCAACTAAAACTTTACATGAACATATCACAAAAGGATACACAATAAATCGTAAACAAATAAGTAAGAATTATGAATCCTTCATGAAGTCTGTAAGTGATATACAGTCTTTACTACCAGAATATGTATTACTTGACCCAAAAACAATCCTCGAATTAATCAAAGAATTTGCAAATACTTGGGTATCACTTGATGCTTATGATAAAGATAAACTACAGAAAATTGGTTATACGAAGAAATCTATAAAGCTGACGGGAGAAGAATTGACTCTCGTAATAAAAAGTTTGAAGGATGAATTAATTAGAAAAGGTGAGGGGACAGATATCTTTGCACAAGAGAGAACTAAAGGAAGTGTCGAAGGTATTGTAGGTAATGTTATGCAGTCATTCGGAGGGAAAAATGTTTATCCAAGTATTGAAGAAAAGGCGGCACACTTACTTTATTTTATGGTGAAGAATCATCCATTTATAGATGGCAACAAAAGAAGTGGTGCATTTGCTTTTATTTGGTTTTTGCGCAAAGGAAGAGTAAAAGGTGCTAAAAATATAAACCCAGCAAGTTTGACGGCACTGACATTATTAATTGCAGAAAGTAATCCAAAAAATAAAGATGTTATGGTGGCATTGGTAACGCAATTGTTAAAGAATTAATCCCGTAAAAATTTGATTACAAATTCAAGGGACAAGAAATTAGAAATCAAGAAAAAAATGAAAATAAATTTTACAAAAAATAATAGTAAAAATATAAAAATAACAACTGTTATTTTTATATTTTTATTTTTTGTAAATATTTTTTATCTTAGTAGGGTTGAGGCGGCCCTTAATCAGCAGATAAATTATCAAGGTAAGCTTACGAACTCTACAAATGTGGCGGTAACAAATGGAACGTATAATATGGAATTTAAACTCTATACAGTTTCATCTGGGGGGACTGCTCTTTGGACTGAGTCAAGAACTGGTGGAAATAGAGTGCAGGTTACAAACGGACTCTTCTCTGTGATGCTAGGTGAAGTGAGTTCACTTGCAGGAGTAAATTTTGACCAGACACTTTACTTCGGATTAAATATCGGAGGAACTGCAGTGACACCATCTTGGGATGGAGAAATGAATCCACGTAAAAAACTTGGAGTGGTGCCGGCCGCCATGATTGCAGAAACTGCCAATACGGCTACTACTGCTGGAACTGTCACAACTGCTGCTCAGCCTACTATCACATCACTGGGGACTCTTACTGGTCTAACAGTTACTGGTGTTTCAACATTAAGAGGTATAACGGTAGATAATGCAATAGCAACTCAAGATAGGATAAATATAACAGCCGCTTCGACAGGTGCTGCTCGCTTCGATGGAACATTAACCAATCTTGATTTAACTGCTGCTCGAACTTGGACACTTCCAAATAATACCGGAACTCTTGCTTTAACTTCCGACATCACAGCGCAAGTTTACCCAGGAGCAGGAATCCCAAATAGTACTGGTTCTGCTTGGGGAACATCATATACAGTTGGAACAGGAGCAAATAATCTAGTTCAATTAAATGGATCATCACAACTACCAGCAGTCTCAGCTGCACTATTAACAAACTTCCCAACACTAAATCAAAACACAACAGGTACAGCAGCATCACTATCAGCAATCCTCGCTTCAACTCTTGGAGGTAGTGGTGTAAACAATGCTGGAAATCTAACATGGGGTTCAGGAGGAACACTAGGTAGTGCTGCATATACAGCAGCATCTGCATATCAAGCATCAAATACAAACCTAACTTCACTTTCTGGATTAACATATGCATCTCCATCATTTGTAAAGATGACTGCAGCTGGAACATTTGCACTGGATACGAATACATACGCAACTACCGGTTCTCTCTCAAGTTATGTTCCTTATACAGGAGCTACGGGGAATGTTGACTTAGGAGCAAATACAATTACATCTAAAATTTTTAAAGCTTATGATGCTGTAGGAACATATAGTAACATTCAGATGGTTGGAGGTGTTGCTAATCCGAGATTAATGCAATACATTGGTTCTTCTTCTGGAAATTCTATTAGTAATTTAGCAGTAAGAATTGTTCCGGACCCATCAATTACTGTGCAAAAACCAATTTTTCTTGAATTAAGAACAAACAATAATAGCACTGGAGCTTTTAATACATATTGGTTTCAAACTACTTCAAAAACAAACTTAGTTACATCATCGGGGGATGGAACAGGAGTAGGTACTCCTTTTGAAATATCAACAAGAGGAGAAACTTATACTACTCCAGCTATCTATGTAGATAATACAATAAATCAACTTATTGGTATTAGTAATAATTCCCCAACTGCTCGTTTGCATCTTCCAGCCGGTACTGCAACCGCCGGAACCGCCCCTCTAAAATTCACTTCAGGAACAAACTTAACAACACCCGAAGCCGGAGCCGTCGAGTACGACGGCTCGCATCTCTACTTTACCGCCGTAAATGCCGGAACTCGTTATCAACTTGATCAACAAAGTGACCCTACTATGGTAACTGCAACAAATACATTTGGTGCTACTAATAGAATTTTAAAATCAGACAATACTAGTCGTGGTGTTGTTCAAAGTGGTATAAGTATAGATGAAGCAGACAAAATTACTTCAAATTCTGGAGCTTCATTTAATAAAAATTTAACAGTTGGAACTACAACTCCATACACAGGACAGACTGCAATATTCTTTGGAGACTCTGTAACTGTACAAGGATTCTTTTCGGGACCTGTTTCTTCTTCTTTGGGTGTAATTCAAGACAATAAAGGAATTTCAGGTACAACGATGAATGCTTTTAATACTCGATATTCCGAAATTCCAATTATTACTGGAGGAAATATAAATGACTATAAATACATATTCTTTAATTATGGTATTAATGATGCATATCAAGGAATTTCTGTAGCTAATTATACGACAAGTTTAGGTTCAGCAATTGATGAAGCTATATCTAGGGGATGGGTACAAAATAAAATAGTTATAATTTCTCCAAACTACGTTACTGATTTATCCAAAAACGTAGAGAATTATGCAGCTGCTGCTGTATCAGTAGCTAAACAAAAAGGTGTTCAATATACAAATACTTATTACTATACTAGAGATAATGGAGGATCTTCTTTACTTTCAGATGGGGTTCATCCAACAATTAATGGTGGTTTAATAATGGCTAGATCTATACTCTCTAATATAGATGGTGGAGGTGAACACTCTGGATCTTTCATTGTTCAAAAGTCTCTTGATATAGGTGGATTTGCAAAGATAGGAGGTGACTTAACAACTTTAAATAGTATTGTAAATATAAATAATACAACTAAACCAAATCCTACTATTAGTGGAGATATAGTTCTTCCTTATGGTGGAGCAATAAGAAGTTCATACGTAGGAAGAACAGATATATACTCTTCTTTTGTTCCAATGTCATCTACTGGATATGTAACTCAAATTAATAATAATGTATCTTCTGGTTCAATTGATTTTAATGTATCAGGTGGTACAAATGAAAGTAGTGTTAATGCATTAAATATCAACTATACTGGTATTTCTACGTTTAAATTTAATGTTAATTCTCCCTCATATGGTGTAAATTATGGTGGTTTGATTTCTTCAACTGGAGCTGGTTTTACAAACGACCTGGCTCTTTGGAATGGTGGACAGACAGTCCTAACAAACAGATATGCAAATGGAACTATATCATTAATACCAGGTGGAGCTACAAATGGAACAACAGGCACTGCAACTATTATATCTAGAACGGGAATATCTTCTCCTGGATTAATTGTAGATACTGATACTCTA
>JBBQKF010000119.1:0-7597 GCA_038326615.1 Saccharofermentanales bacterium
TCAAAGTTAATTCCAACCGGCTTACTTTCATTCCCCTTTTTTGCGGGTGATGTAACTTGAACTAGCTCAAATATTCGCTTTGAAGTAGCTGTTATTATATATAAAGCAGAAATCATTTGAGGAGTTGCAGATGTTACATTAACAATAATATTTTCATTTTCATTTTCACACATAACTCTATCAATAGCATTTTTGACAAATTTATATGCACATTCAAAGTCTTGTGGGTTGTCAAAATTTTTGTAATCTTCCATAGGTAGTATTTCGCAATCAGGACACACTCTGTTGCCTAAAATTATGTAGCGATTATCATTTTTATGGTATTTATACATTTCTTCAGTTAAAAATATGTAAGCTTTCTGAGGTCTAAAATGTCTTAAAATATGCAAAAACGGTCCCTCATAATTATCTCGAATTGGGTCCGTTTTACCAATCAGGCTAAATAAAACAGTTTTGTTCATTGCTTTGTATTCTCCTCTTCTATAATTTTGATTTGTCCCATGACAAGTGAGCATTTGATCCCCAGTCCCGAAAATTCAGGGTAATTCATCAATATGTTTGGTAATTCAGAATATTGAATTCAAATAAAGTTTATAAACTACATTATAATATATATTGTCGAAATTTGAAACGTTTATTTTTAATTTAACATTCCCTATTTTCAAACCTTATTCTTAAATTAATATTCTTTTAATTGAACAATTATTGTGAATACATCTTTGTGTAACCTTTTCTTCTCATATAACGTATTTTTCATATTTTTTTTTCGCGAAGTGTTTTGGTCTCATTAGTTGAAGAACGAAGTTCTTATATTCCATCAATTCCGAGTCTTTCGGATTTATGTGTAACCCATAATTAATTCTACCTTCAAGCGATTGCAAATATGTTCTTTTTAAAAGACGGTTGTCTTTGATAAACTTAGGATCATTTATTTTTCGCATATGAGCTACAACGCCATATTGTCTGATAAAATATATTTCTTGTCTTATCCTTTTACGAGTATATTTTGGTACTTGAAGTTTTCTATTGACTGTAATTCCAGTGACAATTTGCCTAGTACCTTGTGGTAATATTTTAGTTTTTTCATCATTCAAAATGAAATTTCTACTTAGCAAAAACCCTCTAACAAACTTTATCAATTTTCCAGGATTGAAATCACCAGAAAAAGTCATATCATCAGAGTATCTTGTATAGGTAATGTTATTAATATTGCAGTATTTTTCAATTTCTTTGTCACAGCTTAAAAAGCAAAGATTAGATAATGCCGGGCTAATGCAAGACCCTTGTGGTAAGTGTCCCTGATAACAGCAAAGATTAGAAAAAAGAGTCATAACTGGCTTGCTATATGGAGTATATTCTTTAAATGCGTTATACACTTTCGGATAAGTAATACTATCAAAAAAACCAACTATATCTAACTTTACTAAAAGTGGTTTGCCTATATGCATGGAGGCATTATCTTTTACACTTACTTTTTTCTTGTATGCATATGCGTTTTTGCTACTGGGGATTTTATTGATTACTTCATGTAAAATTCTGCGCTGATAGAATTCGAGGTATTTTGATACTACTTTGACATTCCTCTTTTTATTCGAGTTTCTTTTTGAAATATCTAAATTTTTATAATGTTTGATAGTCTTTTTTGAACAGGCAATCAATCTTCTATATTCAGCCCAATAACTTTGAATGTTTTTAGGGTTATTGCTTAACATAATGAATAGGGGAACATTCCAGAATAGAGGAAATGCATTAATATCATCTTTATAAAACTCGTTGTAATGAAAAAGTTGTTCTATATCATTATTTGTAAAAGGAAAAGTTGTAAGAATTTCAAAATCTTGTTCTTCCACTTCATATATTTCATTTTTAAAGTCCCAAATCATCGGATTTGCCCTCCTTTTTTGTTAACATTTATTGCTATTAAAATCTAACAGTTTGTTTAGTGTTTATAATAAAGCGGTGGCAATACTAATTGTATTCTTTAGCGCAATAAGATTTCTTATTGATAGAGTTGATTTTTCTTTAGTTAACTAATTTTTACACATTGACTATAATTGAAAATCGACTCGCTTTAATTGTAGTAAATCAGGAAGACGACTCGCCTGCCTGCTTGAAATTTTCAAAATGAAACTTTCAAGAAAACTATTGCCACCGCTTATTATTCTGAATTTATAATTTGAAGATGTCTTCGGTTGAATATGAGAAAAATACGGCATCGTATTTTTTATTGATACCTAATAGCTTATCCATAGCTTCGTTAAGATCATAAGGAGTCAATTGCATGGATTTTTTCACAACGAGAATTCCTTTATTATATATATCAATTTTACTCAAGTCTATGTCAAATCCTGACGTGATTAATTCTTCCTGAAATGATTCAAGTAATTCATATACTCCTAAAAAAATATTAAAATACAATACACTTTCCTCGTAGATATCTAAGCCTTCTTTTTCAAACTCGTTTGACATTAAATCATTGTAGAGCCTACGTGCAACCTTTTCGCCAGGGAATACTTTTTGCTTGAAATATTCAAAATTCGGGTCATCATGTTCTTCTATTCTAGCGTCGACACCGTGCCATAATTTTAGGTTTCTGATCTTGTTATACACATCATAACTTTTTGAAGGAGTACAATAAATATAAATATCAACTGACTTTTTTTCATAATCAACTACACAGCCTCCGTTAATAGCATATTTCTTTTTATGAGTATAGGTATCTATCGAATTATTAAATTTGTATATTTTATTATCACGCATGTTAATTTTATTTTCGAATTCATAGGAAATGTGAAAGCATTTAAAAAATTTATTTTCATCTCTGTTCATAGTTATAAATAAGTAGTAATTAAAGTAAATGTCCATTCGCGCATCCAAGAACTTAAGCATCAGTGATATTTCAGGTTCAATTTCAAATGTTGTAGTTTTAGTTTCATTGTTGGTCGTTTTTTTATTTTGATTGTCTTGTACATGACTTTCTGAAGGTTTGTTTTTATTCAAATGTTTATATTTTTTCAGAAGTGTAATAAGAAATAAAATAATTTTATCCCCCTTTTAAATACCTTAGTAGTTCTTTTGTTCTGGAATTTACACAACTTTTTGATCGTTTAGTTGAACTAGCAACTTTGTCATTTCAAAGGTTTTTTAAATTTATTTACATACAGTGAAGTCAATATTAGGGTCGACTATCAAATTTCTAAAATCAACTACAATATTCTTTTAGCAATGTTCTTACAAAATAGTCAGAATATTTAATTTGAAATTTCTTTCTATTATATTGCCTTTCTATTTCTTGGTTGTCAGATATTCGCTTTTGTTTGAAGAATTTCATATTTACCACTTCATTCCTTTTTATATTAAGGAAATCAAAGTTTGCAAGTTGTTCTTGTTTGCTTTTGGCTCTAAAATATGGATCTTTTGAATTCTCGATAATTCCGTTGTTATAATTTTCAAAACTAATTTCACTAATTTGAATTATGGCGTACTTATCATGATGTTTAACGTAAGCGGTAAATAGAATACACATATTAATCTTATTAGAAGTATGGAATAATAGTATGGAGTTACGGTTAGTGCAATAAATGAATATTGACATAGGAATTAGCTGTGAAGAAAAAATCATGAGCAACTGTGTAGATGTAAAAGAAAAAAACACTGAACTCCGTTTAGGCATTCAATGTTTTTGTTAATACCTATTAAGGTTTTGCTTGTTCAACTGGCATTTTGAATTCTTCTGGTATAAGCGCGGACCATGGCAGAAGATCTTCTAGTGCATTAGGATTTTCTTTTAAATCCATATTAGGCATTTTGGTAAGAATATATTTTATATATTCATATGGTTTTAAGTTATTCTCTTTTGCCGTCTCAACGAGACTGTAAATCACTGCACTTGCGAAAGCTCCGTTTGGTGTATCTGAAAAAAGCGAGTTCTTTCTGCCTATTACGAAGGTCCGGAGACTTCTCTCCGCCAAATTATTTGAGATTTCAAGCCGTGCATCAAGCATGTAATTTTGAAGGTATTGCCATTGTGCTAAAGTGTAACTTATTGCTTCTCCTATTTTGGTTTTAGGCAATGTCTCTTGTTGTGTTTTAATTAGCCATTTATGAAATTCATCTAAAATAGGCTGAATTTTGTCTTTGCGCGCTTGAAGTTTTTCGTCATTTGCTAAATTTTTAATTTCTCTTTCAACAGCAAATAATTTATTGCAAAAATCTAATCCTTCCTGTGATTTGGTTCCTGCTCTGTCTTTTTCAGGAATAACCTTCAAAGCCTCTTCGAAACGTCTTCTTGAATGCGACCAGCAACCAACGATTGTTATATCGATAGGTAATGAGTGATAAGAAGAATATCCATCCACATGAAGATATCCTTTAAATCCCGAAAGAAAATTCTTCGGGTGTTTAGCCTGTCTTGTTTGTTGGTACTCGAATAACACAACAGATCTGTCAGTCTGTTTTGTGCGGTAAAGCCACATATAGCTCGTAGACGTAGGTTTCCTCCCAGGTTCTTTTAAAACCTGGGTAGTAGTTTCATCGGCATGTAAAATATCTTGTTTCAACAGCTCTTTCCTCATCCGTTCATAGAGCGGATGAAAATAATCCTGCGCACATCTTATAATCCAGTTCGCCATGTTCTGGCGAGAAATGAATATTCCATTGCGTTTAAACTCTTTTTCTTGCCGGTAAAGCGGTAATCCATTAACATATTTGCCGTTTATAATCCCTGAAACTACCGAAGCTGATGCAATGCTGCCTTTAATCAAGGCGTTAGGGGAAGTGGCATTTATAATTGGTGTAGCAATTCCGTTCTTTTCACAATTTCTGCAGCTATATACATACGTTACATGTTCTACTCTTTCAAATTTCGCTGGTATATAAATAAGTTCGGTACGTACTATTTTGCTCATCTTATGGAGTTCTTGATCACAATCGGGTCAAGTAGACTCTGAAGGGTCAAGCTCATATTCTATTGTTGTTAAAGGTAACGCTGCTAAATCCGTTTCGCGTTTGCCTTTTTTCTTTCTTCTGGAATATGTAATTTCTTCTATTTGGAGCTCCGGTATCATAGGATCGGATTCTGCTTCTGCTTCATTAAAAAATGATATTTGCTCCGGCACCGCAGTTTTCTCGCTTGAAGAACCATATATCTTTCTATTAGCTGAAATCATTAACTCGTTCATCCAGTAAATCTGCTTTTCTAATTCAGCTGTTTTATTATTCAAAAGAAGAACTTTTGATATGAGTTCATCCTTTGTTAATTCGCTTAAATCTATTAAGTTTTTGTCGTTTTTTGCTTCGTATTTCATAGGTAAATAATACCATAAAATACACAAATAATCCACTCGCTAAATGGTGAAAATATACGCTTTTAAAGGCTTTTTATCGTGCTTTTAACAACGAATTTTCAACATAAATATCTTGCTTTTACAGGCAAATGTGCTCGCGGTTGAGCTAAGCTTAATCCGTCTAAAAGCCACCTAAAATCTCTGCCGGTTATGTGCTTTATCTTGTCGGATTCCTTTGGCCATTTAAACTTTCCGTTTTGTAACTTCTTGTAGTGAAGCCAAAACCCATTTCGGTCCCACTTGAGTATTTTGATTTTTTGTCTATCACTACTACAAAATACAAACATTGCATCGCTAAATGGATCCAGCTCAAAATGTTGCTGTACAATTGCACTTAGACTTTCGATGGATTTTCTCATGTCTGTTTTTTCCGTTGATAAATATACATTTTCACTGCCAGTAATCTCTACCATAAATTACGCACCGCACAAAGAACTTTCTCTATGTCCTTTTGTAAACTTCCTGAAGGGATTTCAACAGTTACTTCCAAAATTCTTATAGTTATTGCGATTTCTTTATTCTCTTTTAATACTGCTCTTACTGATTCAGGTTTCGATATAACTTCGAGGGAGCTTTGAATTTTCTCCGTCTCGAGCTTTATCCACTGATTTTCATGTGATTCCGGATCTTTATGATTGTTTTTACTGTACCCAAGCTTTCTCTTCCAATATTTCAACGATTCATAGCTGATATTGTTTTCTTTGCAATATCTTCGACCATTCTTCCCGCTGTCCAGATGTTCTCTAATTATTAATTCTCCGTACTTAGCTTTATCTATCTTATCCATATAACACCTTTACTTTCTATAAAGGTATTATTTCATACTTTCGTTCATTTAAAAATGTGTATTCTATTTACCGCTTACCAACTAAAAAGCGACTTAATTTTGTGAGGATTGTCTATCATATCGTAACTATCGATTAATTGTTTTTCCTGAAAAAGTTTGACATTCGCATTTCGGGCTAAATGTTTTATAAAAGCAAGTCGCATAACTTCGCATGGTTCTTTTGTACCTTTTGGTTCAGACACCATTGTTTGGAACCCGCATTCAACCTGATTATCTAAAACGCGATATGCAATATTTGTTTCGAAAATTCGCCCTGGAACAGGTAGACGTCCCTGTTTCGCTTTACCATGATGTATGCCAAGATCAGGTTCCGTTAACTGAAGCGTCCAGATTTTTTCCTCATTTAGCCATATAACTTCGACCTTATATCCTACATCTATTTGAAAAGATTTAAAATTTTTGACATCAAAATCACAATAATTTTCCGGATTTGGCAAATCTAGTTCAGCAGGCAATTCAAAATCGCGAAAGCGCTTTCGAAGCCATTTAATTGTCTCAAGTATTGCGATTGTCAAAACATTCTCGGGTGAAACTTGCCCTCTTCCCGCAGTTGCGTATAACTGATATGTGGGGTAACTAATGTTTCGCAGCAAAAGCAATGGCTGATATTCAAGCTTACTATCATGATTGTTCATACAAATTCCTTTCACACTTTATTTTACCCAGGGACACAAGCGACTCTGCATTACATCTATCATTTTAAAAATTAATAAGCCCATAAGACTCAATCCGATAATGCCTGCAAACATTGCAGTATAGTCCACCATTATCCAGTTATTCATAATGTAATAACCTATTCCGTAGGTGGTGGCATAATTTTCACTAAGGAAAAGTGCAGAAATTGCAATTCCACTGCTGATTCGAAGAGACGATAAAACTCTTGGCAGCAATCCCGGCAAAACGACATCACTTATACGCTCAAAGAAGTTAAGCCCCAGAGATTTTGCGGAAAGATGAACTTCGTTTGGTATTTCTTTAATACCGTCGCGCGCCCCGATTGCTATTTGAAAAACAATTATTGTGAAAATCAAAAGGATTTTAGATATATCACCTAGCCCGAAGAGAATCATGAAAACAGGCAAAAAGGCAATTTTGGGGATTGGATAGGCTAGATAAATCAAAGGACTTAATACCATATCACCAAGTTTAGTCATACCCATAATAATTCCAAGCGGCAATCCGACTATCACAGATAGGGCAATCGCAATGATAATTCTAAGCAGACTTGCCGCTAGATGCGGAAGAAGGCCCCTCGTGAAATTCAAAACAAAAAATGTAATTGTACTAAGTGGCGCAGGAATCACAGATGACTGAACCACAAAATGAAGTATTATCCAGATAAGCAAAAGCATCAGCATTCCGTATAAAGTTTTGAGGATATTTTTCATGAAATCACCTTTCTAGG
>JBBQKF010000120.1:0-7492 GCA_038326615.1 Saccharofermentanales bacterium
ATCTTCAATATGTCCGGTGATGGTTACAGAATAAAACACAGAAAATCAATTTTATAGTGATGCATGATCATAAGATAGAGTATGGGAAAAAAGTGGTATAATTTGTGGCGAAAAATGGACTATTTTACTTGACTGCTTACATGGGGGTATAAAACCCCCATCCATATATAAATAACTCTGAATCACGTAAAGAAAAAGGGTGGTGATTAAAATGGAGCAAGTAAATTATATTATTAAACGAATTCTACAGATTATTCCGGTTCTTTTTGTTGTTACCATACTAATATTTCTGATGATTCGATTAATACCTGGGGACCCCGCAACTGTGATGTTAGGTGAAAAAGCAACACCTGAACTGGTTCAACAGATGAAAATACGTATGGGTCTTGATAAACCTTTAATAATACAATATTGGGTTTATCTGAAAAATTTGCTAACTTTAAATTTTGGGAATTCACTTTTGTTCGTTGTCCCAGTTATTGATTTGCTTAAGAAACGTATGGTAGTAACGCTGGTATTGACCATCATGGCCTCATTCTTTGTCGTACTTATTAGTTTTCCACTAGGTTATTTGGCGGGTCGAAAAAAAGACAAAATGGTCGATCAAGTGATCCGTACCAGTGCGCTAGTGGCATTATCTATGCCTCAATTTTGGCTTGGCATATTGTTTCTATTGTTATTTGGGTTAAAGCTTCATTTGTTTCCAGTAGGCGGTTGGGGTGTAACCTGGCCAGATCATATCAGATCTCTTGTTTTACCGGCTTTAACGGAAGCTTTAGGAACCAGTGCACTTGTAGTCAGAAATTTGAGAAACAATATCGTTGATGTTCTTAGAAGTGACTATGTTGATTTTGCACGCAGTAAAGGTCTTAAAGAAAAAGTCGTGAGATCTAGACATATTGTTAGAAATGCTATGGTGTCAACAATTACTTTACTTTCCCTTAGAATGGGTGCGATGCTTGGTGGTGCTGTTATTATTGAAACCGTATTTGCTCTGCCAGGAGTTGGTTCACTCATGGTTCAATCAATATTCAGCAGGGATTACGCAGTGGTTCAAGCGGTGGTATTAATTTTTGCAACCCTAGTATTAGTAGTTAATCTTATAACGGATGTATCGTATTCATTCCTTGACCCAAGGGTAAAATTAGAATAGGAGGTGAGTAAAATGGAAGCTTTAAAACCAGGAAATGCGTCAACTTATTCATTAAAAAAGAAAAAAAGTGCAATATGGAAGAAGAGTGCTTCGCTAAATGCAGGCGCAGTCGTTGTTGGGTTTGTTCTGATTTTTGCTCTTTTCCCAAAATTAATCACATCCTATGACCCACTGTCACATAATTATGATGCAATACTACAAGCACCTTCATTCATACATTTGTTTGGAACTGATAATTTCGGCAGAGATATTTTCACCCGTGTCGTATACGGAACCAGAATTGACTTAATAATCGGCGTACTAGCGACAGCCGTTCCTTTTATAACAGGAAGCTTGATTGGCCTTATTGCTGGCTATTATGGTGGGTGGATTGATAGCCTACTTATGAGGATTTTAGATATATTTATGGCGTTTCCATTTATTGTTTTAGTTATTGCGATTGTTGCGATATTAGGACCCGGGATCAATAACTTATATATTGCAATTTGGCTTGTAGGATGGAAAGATTATGCAAGGCTTGTCAGAAGTGAAGTCATGGTAGCAAAGAATGCAGAATATGTACAAGCCTCAAAAATTCTAGGCTTCAGAGATGCGAGAATAATTTTGAGACATATTTTACCAAATGTTTTCAGTGTTGCAATCGTATTTGCAGCTGCCGATGTGGTTATGTGTATGCTCTCAGGTGCTTCTTTGAGTTTCTTGGGATTAGGCGTTCAGCCACCTACACCGGAATGGGGCGCCATCATATCAGAAGGTAGGGCATATTTGTCCCAAGCTTGGTGGATTTGCACATTCCCTGGTATTGCACTTGTTATAGCCGGCACGGGATTTAGCCTTTTAGGTGATGGGTTGTCTGACCTGCTTAGGACAAAAGGACGGTAGTACTTTGGAGAAAGTGAGGCATTAATATGGATACAAGTTTAGAAATTAATGAGCTTAAGACTTACTTTTTTGCAAAAGACAGTATAGTTAAGGCCGTTAACGGAGTCAGTTTTATTGTCCATCCTGGTGAAACCTTTGGTCTCGTCGGTGAAAGCGGATGCGGAAAAACCGCGACTGTCAGATCGATTCTTAGGTTGGTACATCAGCCGGGACGTATCGTGAGCGGGAGTATAAATTATAAAGAAAAAGACCTAGTTAAACTTACTGAGGAAGAGATGAGAAATATTAGGGGAAAAGAAATTGGCATGATTTTTCAAGAACCTATGACGGCATTAAATCCGGTAATCAAGATTAAAGAACAGATTTTCGAGTCCTTTGAAGGCATGAATATGACTAAGCAACAAAAATACGACCGTGCGATTGAGCTATTGCGATTGGTTGGAATACCTACACCTGAGGTGCGCATTGAAGAATATGCCCATCAATTTAGTGGCGGTATGAGACAGCGTGCAATGATTGCAATTGTCTTAGCTGCTCAACCCAAAATTCTTTTGGCGGATGAACCTACAACGGCACTTGATGTAACCATTCAGGATCAGATTATTAAGCTGATTAACAGCATTAAAGAGAAACTTGGCATGAGTGTTATATTGGTTACACACGATTTAGGTGTCGTCTCGCAAATGTGTGATAGGCTAGCGGTTATGTATGCAGGCTATATCATGGAAATGACAGATACAATAACTTTATTTTCAACACCAAGGCACCCATATACACTAGGTCTTATCAATTCTTTGCCAACAGGTAAAGAAAAAGGAAAAAAATTGGAGCCTATACAAGGTGCGCCGCCAGATCTTGCAGATCTCCCACCTGGATGTCCCTTTGCCCCGAGATGCAAATTTATTGGAGAAAAGTGCCGCACAGAATTGCCGGAGATGCATGAGGTGTCACCAGGACATTTATCAAGGTGCCATTATCTAGAAAAAATGGACAACATAAAAGGTTTGATAGAACCTGATAAGGTGGTGATTTAAGTGAGTGATCAATCATCGATAAAAGAAGAATTTGTCAGAGTTGAAGGGTTATCGAAAACCTTTAAGTTGAAATATCCGATTATTGATATGCTTTTACGCAAACCACGAAAGCTGCTCAAGGCAGTTGATGACGTGAGTTTTACAATCGAAAAGGGTGAAACTTTAGGCCTGGTAGGAGAGAGTGGCTGTGGTAAAAGCACCTTAGCAAGAACAATAACCAGGCTTTATGAACCAAACAATGGAAAGATTATTATTGATGGCCTTGATATTGCTAAGCTTAAAGGTAAAACTCTTAGAGAAGAAAGAAGCAAGTTTCAAATGATTTTCCAAGATCCCTATTCGTCACTCAATCCTAGAATGTCCGTAAAAGATATGTTGAGTGAGGTAATGAGCGTACACCATATCTGTCCGAAAAATGAAATAGATAATCGAATCGCGAAGCTTCTAGAAATGGTTGGCATGAGCGAACAGATTTTAGAACGGTTCCCTGGCGAATTTTCAGGGGGGCAGAGGCAGCGACTTGGTATTGCAAGGGCGCTTGCATTGAATCCAACCTTTATCATAGCCGATGAACCCGTCTCAGCACTTGACGTATCTATTCAGGCTCAGGTAATCAATCTATTATCAGAGATACAACAAACGCTTAATTTGACCCTATTATTTATATCACATGATTTACGTGTTGTGCGTCACGTAACCCATCGAGTGGCGGTTATGTATCTTGGTAAAATTGTGGAGCTTGCAGAGACAGAGGCATTGTTTGAGAATGCAGCGCACCCATATACAAAGGTATTGATTAAAGCAGCACCTGTTTTGGACCCGAGAAATAGAACCAGAGAATATGCGATCGAAGGTGAACCACCAAGCCCTATAAATATCCCCAAAGGATGTCGTTTTCATCCACGTTGTCCTTATGCTAAGGATATCTGTAAAATAACACAGCCAGAGCTGAATGAAGTTAAACCTGGAAGAATGGTAGCATGCCATTTCCCATTAATCTAAAATTCTGATTGGAGGGATTCATATGAAAAAAGTAATGATAGCAGATATGTCATGGATAGAGTTCCGTGATGTTATGGCAGTAAATGATTTGATTATTATACCAGTAGGTAGTATAGAAGAACATGGTCCACATAATCCGTTGGGCACAGACATGCTGATTGCTCGAGAAACGGCTAAAGTCATCGGTGAAAAATCTAAGTCACCCGTAGCACCCGTTATGCCTATAGGAAACGCTCGAAATTTGATGGGTTTCGTGGGTACTGCAACACTGGATCCTGAACTATTAAGAGATGTTATGGTCCAAGTTTGTGAAGATTATATAAGACATGGTGCTAAAAAATTCTTATTTATCAATGGTCACGGTGGAAATACATCGACCCTGAAAATGGTTGGCGCAGATTTATATGCAAAACACGGTGTCATTTCAACTCAAACGGAATGGTGGCTGACATTGCCTCAGATTTCTGAATATCCATGCAATGATCATGGCGGACATTATGAGACCTCTATGATGATGGCTTGTGATGAAGGGCTAGTGGATATGTCTAAGGCTAGCACTGTTCTGAGGAAAGATCTAACACCTGAACTTATCTTTAAAAATGGTCTTGAATATAAAGGGGTGAAATTACCCATTAATATTCCATTAGATCGCTTAACCCCTCTAGGAAATTATGGCGCAGAGGCGGAAAAAGCGAATTTAGAACTCGGCATAAAAATGTTTCAAGTATACGTTGATTACTGTGTAGATTTAGCGGAAGAACTTAAGAAAATTGTTCTTTAATCAGTAGGCTATTTAATTTTTTATAAGAGGAGGCTTCTTAATGGAAAAGGTGTTAATAGAGAATATGTCCTGGACAGAATTTAAGCAAGTCATGGAGAAAACTGACTTAGTTATTATACCGGTTGGCGTTATTGAAGAGCATGGCTGTCATAACCCCCTTGGTACCGATACTTTTATTGCTGAGGCATGTGCACGATTAGTCGGTGAGGGCGCTAAAGCCCCAGTTGCAGCGGTCATGCCATTTGGATATTCAGCCAATGTGGTCAGCTTCCCAGGAACCAATTCACTTGATCCCATGTTATATCGCAAGGTATTGTATTCGTATTCTGAAAGCTATGTAAAACACGGCGCCAAACGTTTTTTATTTATTAATGGACACGGAGGTAACACCAATACGCTGGCAATGGTTTGCGCAGACCTATTTGATAAATATGGCGTAATAGCTTCCTTCAATCAGTGGTGGGAGGTACTGCCTCAGATTAATCCAGATTGGAATTGTGCGGATCATGGTGGGTATTTTGAAACGTCGATGATGATGGCTGTGAATGAAGACCTCATTGATATGGAAAAAGCCCAGTCGGCTGTAGTCAACAATTTAACAAAAGAGATTGTATATAATCATGGTTGGCATTTTAAAGGTGCCTCAATTCCAATGCCTTTAGATTTGTTTAAAGTTCATAAGTATGGAAATGTAGGGAATGAACCTTTTGGAGCGAATAAAGAGCTTGGTCAGCAGATGATTGATGCATATGTTGCATTCAATATCTCACTAGCGAATGAACTTAAAAAGATTGATTTAAGTCAATATTTATAACAATAGATAGTTGCGAAATAAAACTCAAAGTTATCCACAAGTAAAATCGAGATATCCAAAAAAGTTTCAAAAAAAAGCGCAACTAAATAAAAGCTTACTCAATTTTGCAGTAAGTTATTCTAAGCAATCATTGCTTTTATAGCCAATCTTCCTGTTGATTTTTTACTTTTATGAAGGATAATAAAGGCAATCAATTGTGTAATACCTGCTAATAAGATATTGGATTTCAAGGTTAAAGTTTTATTGATTTTAGAAATGTTAATCTGCATAAAAGATTTGAGCTGAGCAATTGTTCTTTCACAAACGGTTCTTATTTTGTAAAGGTTCAGCCACTCATCGCTACTCCGAGGCATTGCAGCGTTGAAACGATAGTTGTGATGAACAGTGATGTTTTTAATACGACCATAAGGTGAGTTGGTACAAGGATTGTCGCAGTCTAGTATGACGGATTTAAATCGATTAGACATGGTAGTCGATCTTTTGGGACAGATATACTGTACACGATCTGCTCGGTCTTTGCCTTTTATGATGCCAGCATAAACCATTGGCAAGACGGGATTGTTTGGACAAGTTGGAATACCATCTTCGTTCAACAAGGGCTGAGGCAGTGTCGAAATATTTCTAGGATTAAGATTTATGATAGGTGTAATGCCTCTTTTATATAGGTATTCATAATTATCAACCGCATCAAAGCCTGAATCACCAAGAAAGTAGTTAAACGGTGTTTCTGGGTGCAACTCGAAAAACGTCTGAAGTGAAGGTATAAGAGATTTTGCATCATATTCATCTTTAATTTCCTGAGGTGTAAGGTCGAGCTCAAGCGTATTGTCAGAATCATAAAAATTGATATCTCGAATTAATCCAAAACCGTTGGTAGAAAGAATCACTTTTTGATAATATCCGAAATGACCATTGAGATAAGTCAGTTTAGCATCTGGATTAGAAGCACTGTGTTTTGGCATCTTAGACTGTGCATATTTTTCTACATCGAAGGATTTATCATACTTGTGCGTTTTAGCGTAAGTTTTAACGGTTTTAAGCATGGTTTGATAGAATTTCGGGTTATTTTCTTTCACATATAGCTCGAACCCGGTGGTGTCAGTAATCAGTATATTTGCAAGTGCTTCATCCGCATCAATAGCAAAATCGGATGTAAAATCGACGAGATGATGAAACATTTCGAGAATCTCGTCATAAAAGAGTGACTTAAACCTAGAAAACTGAGATGGATGAGGTGCTCTGCGGAAGCCTAGAAATTTTCTGAAATCACTTGAAATGCTGATGATAAAAATGAGCGTGGAAACGGTAGGTAAACCAAGCAGGTTGTAAAAGACAAGTGCTTTGAGCATACCATCAAGTGGAAAATCTCTGTTTTTACCAACATCAGAGTAGTAAGCGTTATAGAAAGATGCTGGGATGATATCATCCATATTTGTAAATTGATTAAAAAGAGAAAAAAGTTGATCTGATTTGATAGCTGTTAGTTCATTAAGCTCAGAGTCAAGATCAAACAGGGAAACCTGATTAGAAGCGGAAATTAGCATTATTACCTTCCTTTCGTTCTTTTTTGAGGTATGAGTTATCAACAGGTTCGTACCCTATTTATACCCCAAAATGGAGGGTAATATGCTATTTCTATAAATTAAAACGAGTGTTTTCAATGCTTGTAGAGTTCTGCAAGTAGCTACTTATGTCATAGTAAAGGAGAAAAACATGATTTATGGATATCTAGTTCTTGTAATTATTATGATCATAGTTTTATCAACAATACTTTGGTTAACTTATAAAAACAATAGGTTGTACATAAACATTTTGCTTATAATAAC
>JBBQKF010000121.1:0-7443 GCA_038326615.1 Saccharofermentanales bacterium
ACCAGATATCGTCATATTAGTCAATATATAATGAATAAATAGCATATGCTTATAGTAACAACATACTTCTATATTATAAAGAAAAAGACACCTTTCATCTCTCCATTGAAATAGAGAGGATTCCCGGTGGAATTCCTAAAAATTTGAAGACCAAAAAATTTGAAGATAAAAATTTGAAGATAAAAATGTCATCATGAACTTTGGGTAAAGATTTTTGCTAATAGATATTAGATAAACACTTATCACATAATGTTAAAATATAAAGTATGGTTCGGGTGTCAAAAGTATCAAAGCAGTGATAGGTGATAAATGTTGATGAAATCACCAAATATTGGAGATTACAAGCAATCTGGCATTTGAAATCTTCTTAAGTCATCGTCGAGCAAAATCTGACTAATTACAATAAATGAAAATCATGCTTTTGAAACCCGAACCAAGTATAAATCAATATTAATGCCAATTATTTTGAAATAATAAATGAACACATATTTTAGAGAAAATTATTAAAGACACATTTCGGAACAACATTTCATGAGTAAAGATGAAAAATAATATAATCAACAAAAAATAATGCTAAATACTAGTTCGATTTAGAAAGTTTCTTTGACAAATTCTGATTGATATAACTGATTATAAATGGTATGATTTTTCATGTATATATTTCTATAATAAGATGAAAATTTATATTTGCAAGGAGTTTACAAAATGAAATCAATTAATGAATTATATGAATTATGGTCAACTGATCCTTATTTTTCAGCACAAACTAGAGACGAATTAAAGGCAATTGCTAATGATGAGAAAGAAATAACTGAAAGATTTTATAGATATCTTGAATTTGGAACTGGTGGACTTCGCGGAATTATCGGAGCCGGAACAAACAGAATGAATATGTATACTGTTGCTCTTGCAACAGAAGGATTTGCAAGATATATCGATGGACTTGACCCAATAATGAAAGCAAAAGGAATTGCGATTTCATATGATTCAAGACATTATTCAACAGAATTTGCAAAGGTTTCTGCTTTGATTTTTGCAACTCATGGAATAAAGGTTTATCTTTCAGATGAATTAAGACCAACACCTATGCTTTCTTTCGCTGTAAGGTATTTTAAAACTGCAGGCGGCGTAATGATAACGGCTAGTCATAATCCCGCAAAATATAACGGATATAAGGCTTATGGCGAAGATGGCGGGCAAATGCCTCCAGAAGCTGCAGATGTGATTTTAGAATCAATGACATCAATCCCTGACATAAGGACAATATCGTGGATAACCGAAGAAGAGGCAATTAGCAAAGGTCTGATTCAATATTTCGGTCAAGAACTTGACGATATGTACATTGAGATGCTAAAGAAACTCAGTATTAATGGAGATGCAGTCTTAGCTAATAAAGACATGAAAATCGTATACACTCCTTTACATGGTACCGGTAATAAACCTGTAAGAAGAATTTTAAAAGAAATTGGGTTTGACAACGTAATTGTCGTACCAGAACAGGAATTGCCGGATCCTAATTTTTCAACAGTTGTATCCCCGAATCCTGAGGAACGTTCAGCTCTTTTGCTTGCAATTAATCTTGCCGAGAAAGAAGGTGCAGATCTTGTTGTCGCAACAGATCCTGATGGTGACCGCACAGGTCTTGTAGTACGAGACAAAGCTGGTGAATATATAATTTTATCTGGGAATCAGATTGGGTTATTGTTGCTTGATTATATATTACGAGCAAAAAAGCAAATGAATCAACTTTTGCAAGGCTCATTTGCGGTTACAACAATTGTTTCAACAAAATTAGCAAGAGTTATTGCAGATTTCTACAATATCAAATTATTTGAAGTGCTAACTGGCTTTAAATTCATTGGTGAAGTGATTAAGGAATACGATGAAGAAGGGGATATGCATTTCCAATTTGGATTTGAAGAAAGTTATGGATATCTTGCCGGTAAGGATGTCCGTGACAAAGATGCTGTTGTTGCAGTTATGTTAATTGCTGAAATGGCTGCAACTGCCAGATCTGCAAACAAAACACTATACGATCTCCTGTATGAGCTTTTTAAGAAATATGGATTTGCTGCAGAGAAAACTATTTCAGTTACGCTTGAAGGCAAAGAAGGAATAGAAAAAATAAAGAAGACAATGTCATTGATGAGAGCAAGCAAACATTCTGTAATGAATGGTATCAAAGTAAATTCGGTATCTGATTATTTGCTTTCAAAGAAAACAGATTTTCTGACAGAACAAGAAACAAAACTTACTCTTGAAAAATCAGACGTTTTGCTTTATGAACTTGGGAATCAGGACTGGTTTTGTGTAAGACCTTCTGGAACTGAGCCAAAAATCAAAATATATTTTGGTATATATGGTCCAGACGAAGAATTGTGTTATCAAAGATTAGCCGAAGTATCAACAAAAATTGAGCAATACATAAGAAGTTATCTTTCTTAAAATAAAAAAGTAAAATAGTAGGAATTTTAATAACAGTTAAAGTTGTAGAAATTTTAAAAGCAGTAATAGTTGGTTCAAGTGTCAAAAGTATGTTTTATTCTTTTTATAATTAACTGAATATTGTTCGGCGATGACTCCAGAAAACTTTAATCGACAGATTTTTGGTAATGGCCCATATCTGATGAATTCACCAACTTTTACAGACTATCGCCATCAGTATTGCTTTTGACACCTGAAGTAAAGTTTTAATAATTAGAAAAGAGTAATAAGGCCTAGAATAGCATAAATAGAGAAAACAGAAGGGAAACGAAATGAGTTTTGTTCACTTGCATCTTCATAGCGAATATAGTCTGTTAGACGGTGCTATAAGAATCAAAAGTCTTCCTCAATCCATTAAAGAAATGGGTATGGATGCTTGTGCTATAACTGACCATGGCTCCATGTTCGGAGTTATTGACTTTTATAATGCATGTCGCAAAGAGAATATTAAACCTATTCTTGGGTGCGAGGTATATGTCGCACAGCGTGAAAGAACAGATAAGGAAGTAACTTTTGATAAAGAACAAAACCATCTTATTTTGCTCGCCAAAAATCAAATAGGGTTTAAGAATTTAATGAAGCTTGTGTCTGCCGGATATGTTGAAGGCTTTTATTATAAACCAAGAGTTGATCATACAATACTCGAAAAGTACTCAGAAGGCCTTATTTGCCTCAGTGCGTGTCTTGGTGGCGAAATTCCGCAGGCCATATTATCTCATGATACAGATAAAGCAAAAGAAATAGCATTGTTTTATGATAGGATATTTGGAAGAGGTAACTTTTTTCTTGAAGTTCAACAAAATGGAATTCATGAACAAGGTATAGTAAATGCTGCGATAGTTAACCTTTCAAATCAGACAGGAATTCCTCTTGTTGCTACAAATGACTGCCATTATTTGAAGTCATCGGATGCTAAGGCACATGAAATATTGCTATGTATGCAAACAGGAAAACGAATGAGTGATCCTGACCGGATGCGGATGATGACATCAGAATTTTATGTGAAATCTCCCCAAGAAATGGTATCAAGTTTTGCAAGCATACCTTCTGCAATCGAAAACACCCGTAAAATTGCGGATATGTGTAATGTTGAACTTGAATTTGGCAAAGTTCATTTGCCCGAATTTTCTATACCCGAAAATTACGATTCACACGACAAATATCTTAAAGATCTTGCGTTTAAAGGGCTTGAGAGCAGAATGAAAATTAATATGTCAGTTACAAGACAGGCATATGAAGAAAGACTTTTACATGAACTAAGCGTCATTTCAAATATGGGGTTTATTGATTATTACTTGATTGTCTGGGATTTTATTGATTTTGCAAAAAGCAAAGATATTATGGTAGGGCCAGGTCGTGGTTCGGGAGCGGGATCTCTTGCAGCTTACTGCCTTGGAATTACCAATATTGATCCACTTAAATACGATCTTTTATTCGAACGCTTTCTTAATAGCGAAAGAGTTAGTATGCCTGATTTCGATATCGATTTTTGTTACGAAAGAAGACAAGAGGTAATTGATTATGTAACACAGAAATATGGTTCAGAGAGAGTGGCACAGGTTATTACTTTTGGAACTTTAGCTGCAAGGGCTTGTGTTAGGGATGTTGCCAGAGCTCTTGATGTTCCTTATTCTGAAACAGATAAATTAGCAAAAATGATACCTGGGGGACCAGGAGTAACTCTTAAAAATTCACTCGAATCATCTCCTGATCTTAAATTTGAATATGACAATAACCCTGTAGCCAAAGATGTTCTTGACACAGCAATATTATTTGAGGGTATGCCAAGACACTCATCAACACATGCTGCCGGAGTTATAATTTCGAGTTGTCCACTTACTGATATAGCACCACTATCGAAAAATGATGATGCTATCGTAGTTCAATATGCAAAAGGCAATATTGAATTAATAGGGCTTTTGAAATTCGATTTTCTTGGGCTTAGGACACTAACTGTAATGAGAGACACAGCAGAAATGGTATTGAAAAATTATGGGGTTACCATAGATTATGACACTTTGCCAATGGAAGACAAAGATGTTTATAAAATGATCTGTGATGGTAACACTGATGCGGTTTTTCAGCTAGAAAGCCCCGGCATGACAAACTTCATGAAGGAACTAAAGCCAGAAAATCTTGAAGATATAATAGCGGGGATATCATTATTTCGACCAGGACCTATGGAACAAATTCCTAAATATGTTGCAGCCAAGCATGACAGAAGTAAAATAAGTTATGTGCATCCACTACTTGAACCAATTTTGAATGTTACATACGGCTGTATTGTTTATCAAGAGCAGGTCATGAGGGTTGTTCGTGATCTTGCAGGTTTTTCAATGGGACAATCTGATAATGTAAGGCGGGCAATGTCAAAAAAGAAGCCCGAGGAACTTGCAAAATACAAGTCGTTGTTTATAAATGGCGGAGTCGACGAAAAAGGAAATGAAGTTGATGGAGCAATTAAACGCGGTGTACCTCAAAATATTGCCGAATCGATTTTTGAGGATGTTATGGCGTTTGCCGGGTATGCTTTTAACAAATCACATGCTGCTGCTTATGCAGTTGTTGCTTATTATACAGGCTGGCTGAAATTTCATTATCCTGCAGAATTTATGGCAGCAATTCTTAACAGTTTTATGGGGAATCTTGATCAAGCCGCAAGGTATATTAATACATGCAAAAAGATGAATATAGGCGTTTTACCGCCTGATATTAATAAAAGTAGAAACAAGTTTATAACAGAAGATGGAAAAATACGATTTGCATTGTCTGCAGTCAAAAATGTTGGGGACCAGGCGATAAGAAATTTAATAATTGAGCGCGAGCAAAATGGAGAGTACGAAACCTTTCATTCCTTTCTTGAAAGAATATCTGATTACGATGTAAACAAAAAGATGATTGAGTGCTTAGTTAAATCGTCAGCATTTGATTCATTTGGCATGCCTAGGTCACAACTTATAATGCAGATTGACCCTTGTCTGAATCAGCTTTTACAAGCAAAAAAATCAAAGATGGAAGGCCAGATGACTTTATTTGAAATGGGTGGTGAAGATACCACATGTACACTAGAGCCATTTAATGTAAGTCACTTACAAGAATATACGAAGACGGAACTTCTTACTATGGAAAAGGAAGTACTTGGACTTTACGTTACAGGTCATCCCATGGATGAATATATTGATAAAATTGCGGGAAGAATTTCCTGTGATAGCTCAGCTTTTGTCTCTTCGTCTGTTGAAGATGATTCAGAACTGATAAGTGAAAAAAAAGTTTACGATGGTCAAAGAGTTACAATGGCCGGCATGTGTATTACACGAAAAAATAAAGCAACAAAGTCAAATGATCTTATGTGCTTTCTTACGATAGAGGACTGGATGGGTCAATTTGACTGCATTGTTTTTGCAAAAATTTTAAGACAATACGCTGACATACTAAAAGAGGGTAATGTACTTATGATGAAAGGACGAATTAGCGTTAGAGATGAAGAAACTCCAAGCCTTATAGCAGAAGAGTTTGCACTACTTGATCAGTCTTTGTCGGCCCTAAATATTTTTCCATTAATTAACAATAACAATAACAATAACAATAACAATAATAGTAACAGCAATAATAGTATTACTAATCCCCCACTTGGGATCCCTGATACTACAATTAGGAAGACGCTTGCTATTCATATAAAAGGAAATGTAGAAAGCGATGAATTTAAACAACTTCTAGCGATGCTTGAATTTTTCAAGGGCGAAACACCTGTAAAAATTGTATTTGACCAAACAAAGGAAACAAAATTATTAAAATCTCAATACTGGATTTCATTTGACAATGATACACTTTCTGAATTAATGAAAAGATATGGAAGAACAGCTATTATGCTTGAATAATTTGAGAAAATTTTTAAAAATAAAACTGGAGGATTTTAAAAATGGAAGAAGAAAAGAAAGTAATAAGAAATATTGGGGTGCTTACAAGCGGTGGAGACGCTCCTGGAATGAATGCTGCAATAAGAGCAGTTGTTCGTGCTGGAAACTATTATGGCTTTAAAATTTATGGGATTAGACGAGGATATCATGGATTGATACGTGGCGAAATTGATGATCTTGATAATCGTTCAGTATCTGAAAAACTACAAAGAGGGGGAACTTTCTTACAGACGGCAAGAAGTAAGACATTTGAAACTGATGAAGGTGTAAACCAAGGCATTGCTATGGCGAGGGTTTTCAACCTTGATGCCATTATAGTAATTGGTGGAGATGGTTCATTCAAAGGTGCAAGAGAAATGGCAAGAAAAGGCATGCCTGTTATTGGATTACCTGGAACAATTGATAATGACATTGCATGTTCTGACTATACTATCGGTTATGATACAGCAATGAACACTGCAATGGAAGCAATTGACAAGTTAAGAGATACGGCATCTTCACATGAGCGCTGTAGCATTATCGAAGTAATGGGACGAAGAGCAGGATACATTGCGCTTAATGTTGCTGTTTCCTGTGGAGCAGAAGTTGTCATAATTCCCGAGATTCCTCATACTATTGAACAGGATATAATCAAACCTCTCCTGGAAGCCAGAAATCGTGGAAAAAAACATTACATTGTAATTATTTCAGAAGGACTTGGAGATTCAATGGAGCTTGCAAAAACTATAGAAAAAATGACAGGTATTGAAGCAAGAACCACAATACTTGGGCATTTACAAAGAGGAGGAAGTCCTACAGCAAGAGATCGCCAGATGGCAAGTTATATGGGTATCCATGCAATTGAATGTCTGCGTGCAAACAAGCTCAATCGTATAATTGCATACAAAGCAGGAGCAATTATGGACATTGATATTGAAGAAGCACTTAATGCGCAAAAGACAATTACTAAAGAAGAGCTTGATAAAGCTTTGTTATTGTCCATATAGATTTTTCTAAAAAAGCCTATAGAATTAGTCCGTTTTATTATTTGTAGAGCGGACTA
>JBBQKF010000122.1:0-7432 GCA_038326615.1 Saccharofermentanales bacterium
AGGACTAAATTGTTACTTACAAATACTATCAAGGAAAGTGGCTTCCATTAATTTTTCAACAGTTCGATTTATAATTGCTTAAATTTAGTATGATTCTACGGAGTTTTTCAACCTTTACTGAGTTAACACGATAGCCATTATATTTAATATGAGTTTTTTAAAATCGTGTGAAACATTAATGGGAAAAATATTTTACCAAATCTTAAGTCAAAACTAAATAAAAATATTTAAAAAGGTATTGACAATTCTCGTAAAAGGTAATATATTATCTATAAAGGTAATGTGCTATCAAAAACTAAAAAGCAAAAAACACAAGAGCAAAAAACACAAGAGCAAAAAACACAAAAGCAAAAAACACAAAATCAGAGAACCAGAAAAAACAAAGGAGTATTAAGAACAAGAAGTATTAAGAACAAGAACAAGAGCAAGAAAAGCAGGAAGAATAGGAAGAAAAAAGAAAAATAACAAGAATAAACAAATAAGTATTAAAAACAACAAAAACAAGAACAAAAAAATGATGAAAGAAAGCGGATCTGAGTGCATTCAGATTTTGAAAGGTGAATTATGAAAACAATGATTATTTATGGAAGCGAATACGGATATACATCAGAATGTGTTCAAAATCTTGCAAAGGAAATAGATGGAGATGTTTTGACAATAAACGTTTGCAAAGAAATTGCTCCGGATATTAAAGAATTTGACAATTTGATAATTGGTGGGTCTATTTATATGGGGCAGATTCAAAAGAAAATAAAAGAATTTTGCACAAAGAATATTGCGCAAATACAAACAAAAAAACTCGGATTATTTCTTAGCTGCGGAGTTGCAGAAAATTTTGAAACGCATCTCGCAAATTCCTTTCCCGAAGAATTGTTGAAATGTACAACGAGCAAGCAGTGTTTTGGCGGAGAACTTCGGCTGTCAAAAATGAAATTCATGCACAAAACTATCGCAAACATGATGTTGAAGATGCAGGAAAAAGCAGGCAATCCTCCGATAAAACAATTCCCGGAAAATATTGCTAAACTTGCTGATACTTTTAAAATGCAAACAGAACCAATTTGACAATTCAGACTATAAAAATATGAAAAAGATAAAAAATTTATTAAAAAATAGATTGCAGGAGGATTAAATGAAAACATTTTTAAAAATAATGATGGTTATTATAGGTTGTACTGTTATAATTATTGCAGGTGGAATTTTTTATATTACAAAAGATATAAAAAACACAAATAGTGTTAAAATTGAAAGCTTGTCCGGTACGAGTTTCAAAGACGGAACTCATGTTGGGGAATATGAAAATGGAAGATTTTCAAATCAGATAAGCCTTGTTGTTGCAAACGGTAAAATAGAAGAAATTAAAGTTCTTAAATTTGTATTAATCGAAAAAGCGGAAGTAACAAAATCAATAATTGAAGCTGTTATCGAGAGGCAAAACACGGATATTGACATTGTGAGTGGAGCAACAGTCACAAGCAAAGCGTATTTGAAATCAATTGAAAATGCATTGAATGATTAAGAAACTGGAAAACTTTGAATAATCAAGTAGCTGAAAAGCGTTGAATAATTAAGAAATTGAAATTATTTCAATTTACAAAAACGGAGGATATATAAAATGGGAAAAGCTGAATCGATGCCAGACAGACAATTCGCTTTTGGAGGGATTCTTGTTGTAGCAAACCGTATGGATACTTTAATAGAAAGGGATCTCACAAAATTCGGTGTTACATCAAAACAATGGTTTCTTTGCGTAGTCATTGACAAAAGATTCGATACTCCACCAACAATCAAGCAAGTTGCAAAAGAGATGGGTAGCTCCCACCAAAACGTGAAACAAGTAGCGCTTAAACTTGAGAAAAAAGGCCTTCTTCGACTTGTAAAAGACAAAAAAGACGCCCGCGTAACTCGCCTTGTTTTAACACCTGAAAGCAAAGCTTTTTGGGCACAGACCGAAGTAAGTGCACAGAAATTCATGAGTGTTTTTAATAAAAACATTACCGAAGAAGAGTTCGCGTTAACTCGGAGAACGCTCGAAAAAATGATGGCAAATCTTTCAGAAATTGAAAATCCACATGATTTGGACGAGGAGGATTAAGAACAATTCTTAGCCCCTTGTGTTAGGGTTGCAAAGCATGAGATTATTCTATAAATACTAGGATTGATATACGGGGAATATCCGGTTGAATTTATGTGTTAAATTTGATCAAGATGACCTTCTCGAATAATCTTACACTTGCCTGTGGTTGTATCGAGATCGTAAACATTGAAGTTTGTCCTGATATCGAACCCTTCATAGTGAACAGCAATATTAAGTGATGCAGAGCCAGTGTCTGCACTCACAATTCGATGAAAAACATTGCGGGGCCAAACAAGTAAGACACTGCCTTGTGCAATCAAAATTCCGTCTTTGTATACCTTGTCGGGCGTAACAGTAAATTTTTCAACCTTTCCATGCAAAGGCGTATAGATTTCAACATATCTAGCCCCATCAAAAACTACAAGATTATCATCTTGAAATTTATGCATGTACCACGGCCTTTCTACGTCAGCAACCGAACCCGGAGAAATTGCGCCATTCTCATGAATAACTCTGTCGAGTGAATCAATATGATCAAAAAGTTCAAGTGGAATTAAATCGAAAGTAACTTTGTTTGTTTTGCGAAAAATATCAAATTGAATAACCTTATAAAGACCCGGGATTTCGTCAATAATTTTCATAAATCCTCCAACATATTGGTGCATGGCTTCTGTGGATACATCTCTTTCTTGCATGAAAATGTAGCATTTATGGGATTGTTTTTGTGCTAGTATCAGCATAATTATATCATTCATTTCGGTAACGTTCAATGATTTTAACAATATTTCAAAAATGATAAAAATCTCTTAAATTTTGATTTAACATCAGCGATATTGAATTGCTACATGATTTATGTTTCAAAAGATATGAAAATCAATAAAATAGGGGGTGTATCAAAAAAATAAAAATAAAAATATATGGTACATATAGAGGCTCAAATTTGCATACTTATACCAAAATGGATATTATTTACTTCATTGTATTTAACAAAAAACTATAGTATAGTATAGTTATTAGGAGTATAGTTATTAGGAGTAAATTTTTTAGCAGTCAATTAAATTTACTAATGATAATTTCTTTGGAATCTAAAAATGTTAAATGCCCGAAGCTATAAACTATTATATGAGGTGATACTATCATGAAAAAGACTTTTTTACTCTTGTTAACTATTTGTATCATATTATCTTCTCTGACAATCCCTTCAATGGAAACATCCGCAGAAACATACAACAATCTGGAATACAGTATTATTGGTGGTGTTATTGCTATAACAGGTGGTAAGCCTGTAAATGGAGTATTGACTATACCAGATAGAATTAATAATGTAAGGGTAGTTGCTGTTAATGGCTATGCATTTATGGATAACATCGATATTGTAAAGGTGGTTTTACCTTCAACAATAGAAAGTCTTGCAATTGGTGCATTTAAAAACTGCGAATCATTAACTGATATTAACCTCCCGGAAGGTCTTTTGTATATTTCCAACGAGACTTTCGCAGGGTGCTATAACTTAAAGACATTATCTATTCCTTCATCTGTAAGGACAATTAATTCTAATTCTTTTAATGACTGCCTTGGCCTTATAGATATTAATGTAAACTCTTCAAATAGCAATTTTTCCAGTGAGAATGGAATATTGTATGACAAGACGAAATACACATTAAAGCACATTCCATCCGGCAAAAGCGGTATGGTAGCTTTGCCTGATTCATTATCTGAGATTGATTCTTTCGGGATAAGCAATTTACCATACGTAACAGGATTTTCGATGAGTTTAAGTAATAACAAATACTCAATTGATAATGGCGTTTTATATAACAAGGATAAAACGATTTTGGTACGCTGCCCACAGACAAGGACATCACAGTTTGTTATACCTGATGGAATTACTGCGGTTTGGAAATACGCATTTTCAAAATGTTCAAAACTCAATAGCGTAATTTTCCCTGACAGTGTTATAGCATTAAGCGATTATTCATTTTCTAGGTGCAATTCATTAACATATATTGATCTTAACAAAGTATCAAGATTTGGATATTCGCCGTTCAAATCTTGTATTAATCTTGAAACAGTTACGATCCGCACAGAAATTGAATACATGAGTTATGATAATTCTGATGTTTCATCATTTTCTTCCGACCCTTTCGCTGATTGTGCAAATCTTAGAAGAGCTTTTGTACTGTGCAATGCTAATAATTATATATACAATTTATTCCAAACTTGTGAGTCAACAATGAGAGTTTTTTATGACCAAAACATGACAGGCTGGGATCAGTTATTTATGTTTAAAACTACTATTCCATTTGATTTAACTAAAAAGCATAAAGTTACCTATATGCCTAACGGCGCAACTTCAGGAGCAGTGCCAATAGATATAATCGAGTATGATTTTGATGATTTTTACACAGTTATGGAGAACACTGGCAACTTACAAAAGGGCGAAAGTGAGTTTTTGGGGTGGAACACCAATACTGACGGAACATCTGTTGATCATTTTGCTGGTGATATGTTTACAATAGATGGCGATGACATAGTTTTATATGCAATGTGGGAAGACGATTGGTCCTATGGCGAATCAAAATCAATTGAGATAAATGGTCTTACGTGGCATTACACTGAAAGAGGGACTTCATGGTGTTCTGTCGATGGAGTAAGCCCTGCAATTGATACCATTAATATACCAAAAGAGATTGCATCGCGCAAAGTAATGTCCATTAGTCAATATGCATTTGCCAATGAATCAGAAATAACTTGGGTTATTATTCCAGATGGTGTAACAACCATTAACGATTATGCGTTTCTTGGGGCCGAAAAGCTTTCTGGTGTAAGTATCCCATCAAGTATTGCCCATATTTCACCGACAGCCTTCAATTCATGCACAAATCTTAATGCCTTTTCTGGTGACTATGGTAATGCTTACTATTCGTGCTACGGAAATATTTTGTATGACAAATACAAAACCAAACTAATTAAAATCCCGGCTACTTGTGAACCATTTATATCATTTCCTATGTCAATACAAACCATATCTTCGTATGCTGTTTCAGATTTCAAAAACGGCAGTACATTTATTATTCCTGAATCTGCTACAACGATTGAAGACTTTGCTTTTTTAAATTCTACTACTCCTTCTATTGTAAAAATCCCGAAAAACGTTTCTTCAATTGGGGAAACATCGTTTATGGGGTGCGAAGAAATTTCTGAATTCAAAGTTGATAAAAGAAACAATGGATATTCATCAAGGGAAGGAATACTTTTAAACAAAAGTCAAACTTCGTTTATTCAATGTCCTGCACTTAAAGGCCCTACAGTAATTATTCCAGATACTGTCACTAGTATTGGTTCAGCTGCTTTATTTGATTGTTTTAATGCAAAGACCTTTCAGGTTGGAGCGGCTAATACATCATTTTCTTCTGCTGACGGTATTTTATATAACAAACTTAAAACTGGCTTGATTCAATGTCCAATTCTTAAAACTGGGGCTATTACAATACCAAATACAGTCGTTAACATAAAAGAATTGGCATTTTCAATGTGTACAGGGTTGACATCTGTCTTATTTCCTTCTGGGCTAAAGTCTATTGGAGCAGCTTCATTTATGTTATGTACATCCTTAACTACTGTTACATTGCCAGCGAGTGTCACCTCAATTGGTGATAATGCCTTTTATATTTGTGATTCTCTATCAAAAGCTTATTTTTCAGGCAATGCTCCACAGATGGGTATGGGAGTGTTTGATTACTGTGCTGATAATTTCAAAATTTATTATTTATCCACGAAATCTGGATTTACTACACCTTACTGGCTTGATGATAAATACCCTTGTACTTCTATCCCTGGCACATACACAGTAACATTTAATTCTAATGGAGGAACAGCAATAACTACTAAAACGGTTACATTCAATACAAAGTCCGCAGCTCCATCGGTAAATCCTACACGCTCAGGTTACATTTTTTCCGGATGGTATACATCATCTGCTTTTACAACACCGGTTTCATTTGATACCCTTATTTTAGCCAACACCACTCTTTATGCCAAATGGATTGCTTCTGCTACAGCTGGACTTAAAGTAGCATCTGGCGGATATAACGCACTTAAGCTTACATGGACTGCAACGTCAGGTGCAACCAATTACGAGATCTACCGTGCAACAAGTGCTACAGGAGCTTACACTCTTGTTACCACCACATTAGCAACAGCTGGGAGTAGCTATACCAACACAGGACTTTCATTTAACACAACTTACTACTATAAAGTGCGCGCGTATTCACTTTATAGTTCTGTTAAAACTTATAGCGGCTATTCATCTGTTGCATCAGCTAAAACACTTCCACTTGCACCAGCATCAGTTGTTGCATCTTCTCCTTCATACAACAGCATCAAGCTTTCATGGGCTGCGGTTCCAGGAGCAAATGGATATTCAGTTTATAGATCAACTTCTGCAACAGGTACATTTACACTTATTTCGACTGTAACAACTGCTTATTATACTAACGCCTCTCTTACACCAGGAGCGACATATTATTATAAAGTTTCGGCATACAGACTTGTCGGAACAACAAAAGTTTACGGACCTCAGTGCGCAGCTGTTAGCAAACGGGTAGTGCCTGCAACCATTACAAATCTTACTGCTGTTCGCTACAGCTCTACAAGCATAAAGCTTACATGGGGTGGCATAAGCGGTGCAAGTGGATATGAGATTTATCGCTCAACTGCCGCGTCAGGAACATACACTCTTCTTAAAGCTCAAACATTATTGACCTATACCAACACAGCCCTTAAGACAGGAACAACATACTATTACAAGGTGCGAAGCTACAGGCTTGTCGGGACAACGAAGGTATATTCGGACTTTTCGTCAGTAAAGAATGCAAAACCATAACAAGAAGGCTCTAGGATGAGTTAAAACTTCGAAAACACGATTAAAATCCGTTTAAAGTTGCGATTGACAGAGATCCTGCAAATATCTGGGGGTATATGAAGGCCAACGTATACGTGGATCTGTTTCGCCAACCGCTGAAGAAACTAATTGCATTGCAACATTAAATGGCAAGAAATATGTACTTGGTACCAAAATTTCTACACCGGGTAAATATTCTCTTAAGGTAATTGACCGTGCAGGTAATATTAGTAAAGTGAATTTTATGATTCTTGGTGCAAATGGGGAAATAGTAAACAATGATAATTACCAGAGCATAGAGGCTTCAAATGAGAGTGAATCTGTTTCTCCAAATGATAATAGTAGTGAATTAGTAAGTAGTGAAACCTCCGTATATTCTGGGAACATTAAAGAAAACACCACAAAAAATACTATTGCTAAGTCATCTGGGAATTTTGTTATTAATATTTTTG
>JBBQKF010000123.1:0-7399 GCA_038326615.1 Saccharofermentanales bacterium
TGCGCCATATCTTTCGTAGCATGGACACCATCATTACGGTCACCATCACGCCGATCGCGATGATGTTACTCTTCGTCTATGTGTTAGGAGGAGCAATTCAAACCGGCACGGGTAACTATGTGAATTACCTGCTACCCGGCACGTTGAGTGTTGCGTGTTGATAGAGAGAAAATAGCCTGCTAACAAGGCATAGAGAATTTTAAGAAAATATTGAAGTATTTTTTTGTTCCTTCAAACTGATTAAAATGTTTGAGGGAATTTAATTTATATGTTCCCATCTAAGTGGGAATATATGATTTAATAGACTTCCATCGATACCGGTTCTTCGTTTAAGGTGGTCAATTACCTCTTGTATCCGTCTACACAAGGACTTATTTGAAATGTAATCAAGTAAAAATATAGTTTTCTCTATCCTTCCAATTTCTCGAACGGAAGTATAAAGAGTATTTTGCCTAGAATAGGGGCATAATTTACACATTATAAGTGAAGCTGATACTTCCCATTCACTTATTGATTGAGTTGATCTTAGAACATTATTTCACTGATTCATTGAAAAGCAATATCTCAACAATATATATTTATACATTCAAGTCTCTTCTTGTATAAAATATATAAGTTGCTCCAAGTAACATTCCTATAATTATAACCGAAAAAATTTTAAAATATGGTCTAAATCCCCTTTAAATAGTAATTGTTCTGCATCAAAGTACTTAATAGGAGTAAAATACTTTAAACTTTCAAAGTCGCTGTTCATGTTGTTGGCTCTAACCCATATTGGGTGAAAATAGTATTTGTATATTCAGGATATATATAACAGAGGAATTATATTTATTGCTAAGACTATTGACAAAGAAATTAATAAAATATATAATGGAAACCAAAGAGGAACGCAAAGGTTTCCTCGGAACGGAGTGGTTAGATGGACACTATTAATGAAATGCGTATTTTACAAGCGGCTCATGAATTGTTTTATACTCGCGGGTACCGGAGTGCAACTATTAAGGACTTGGCAGATAAATTGGGAATGAGTAAAAAGACAATTTATCAGTATTTTTCCAGTAAGGAAGAGATAGCAACAGCTGTTGTTTATGAAACTATGAAAAAAATAGGTGAGCTTATGGATAAGTCTGAGTTTACCCAATCAAACCCACTTATTGTGCTTAGGGAGAACTTTATAAATTCAAAGGATGAATTTCTTAGGTTTAGTCCATTGTTTTTAATGGATATTGAAAAATACCTACCTCTATTAGCAGTTAAATATAAACAATTTCGTGAGGAGAGAAAAAAGGTTATTGAAGACCTATTAATAAGCGCAAAAGAAATTGGCCTGATTAAGGATATTCATATTCATTTGGCAATGGAAATTTTACATGAGTCGCTGCGGGCACTTACTAAACCTGAATTTCTATCAGCACAAATATATTCAAGGACAGATGTTGTAGATACCTTTATAGATATTTTCTTTAGTGGTATAGCTGCACCAAAAACTATTGAACCTAGTGCTGTGCTTTAATGAATTTTTTATTAGGAAACTCAAAACAATATAATAGTTTTTATATTTTCTTATGAGCTAGCTAAATTAGTTTAGGAGGAATAAATTATGGAAAAATATGTACTGAATTTTAATGAAATCGATAAAACGTATTTACCCTATGTTGGAGGAAAGGGTGCTAATCTTGGTGAGATGACAAAAGCGGGGTTCCCTGTTCCACAAGGATTTTGTATTACGACATGGGCTTATCGGACTTTCTTACAAAATATCGAAGAGATGGATGGAATGCTTGACCAGCTTGATAAGATAAAACCAGATGATTTAGAAAAAATTAGCAAACTTGGCAAGAGTATACGCGAAGATATTAATTCGGTTCCAATGCCGGAAGATATAAAATTTGCCATTTTAAAATCATGGGATGGAGCAGGAAAAGAGAAAGCATATGCAGTTCGTTCTAGTGCTACAGCCGAGGATTTACCCACCGCCTCTTTCGCAGGACAGCAAGATACGTATTTGAATATATGTGGAGAGGAGCAGCTGCTTAAAGCAGTACAAAATTGCTGGGCTTCCCTGTTTACTGACCGTGCAATCTCATATCGTGCAAAAAACAAATTTGATCACCGCTTAGTATTTCTATCCGTTGTGGTTCAAGAGATGGTTTTCCCGGAGGTTTCTGGGATTATGTTTACGGCAGATCCAATTACTGGTTCTCGGAAAACAGTCTCTGTCGATGCAAGCTTTGGTCTTGGAGAAGCTCTTGTCTCAGGGATTGTAAATCCAGATTTATACCAGGTTAAGTCAGGGAAAATTATAAAAAAACAAATATCTAAAAAGAAAATAGCAATATATTCTGTGCTTGAAGGTGGAACCGTAACAAAAGATATTCCACTTGATAAACAGGATGTTCAAGCACTAGCTGATGATAGAATTATTGAACTTGCAGAGCTTGGTCAGAAAATCGAAGGACATTATGACTTAGAGCAAGACATTGAATGGGGATTTGCTGGTGGCAAGTTTTATATCCTTCAAAGTCGCCCAATTACATCATTATACCCCCTGCCTCTTGTTTCAGATGAAAAATTACATGTATTTATGTCCTTTGGACATATTCAAATGATGACGGACGTTATGAAGCCTTTAACCATATCATTATATAAAAACATACTTAATGTTCTAAAAGATGATACTACTCCTTCTGGCAATTATATAATAGTTGAAGTAGGAGGCCACATGTTTGCGGATGTTTCAGCACCCCTTTTACTAAAACCTCTTCGAAATAGGTTCCTTAAGGTGTTTAAAGGCATGGATGAGTTAATATCATCGGCCTTAACAGAAGTGTGCAAGCGAGAAGAGTTTACTAATTTATCTGTATCTAAAAAAGCAGTTTTTCGTACTTTTAGAAAAATGGCTCCTATTATTATTCCGGTTATTGTTAAGGTAATTTACAACCTTTTGATTAAAGATCCGATTAAAGCTCAAAACGAGGCTAATTGTTTAATTGAAGAAATCTCTAAGGATAGTGAAAAAAGAATATTTGCGGTTAAAGGATCAGAAAGGATTCGAAGAATACAGGAAAGTATGGGCAATATGCTACCGAATGTGCTGGCTAAAGTTGTAGTTTATTGGATTACAGGAATTGTGGCAGCGGGGTCGCTAGAAAAGAAACTTAAAAATAAGGTTGGTGATAAGAAAAGTGCGTATTTGTTAAGTCAGCTTAATAAATCACTTCCTGGTAATATAACAACGCAGCTAGGACTCGAGGTTGCGGATTTGGCTGATATTGCAAGGAAGTATCCGGAAGTTATAGATTATCTTCAAAAAGCCAATAATGTCACTTTTTATGAAGAATTAATTAAAGTTAAAGGAGGATTTGAATTTAAATCTGGATTGGATAACTTTATAAAGAAGTATGGTATGCGCTGTTCTGGCGAGGTTGACATTACAAAACCTAGATGGAACGAGGAGCCTGTTCAGCTTATACCGTCTATTCTCAGTAATATACGGACTGCTGTAGCCGGAGAGAATAAAGTAAAGTTCAAGCAGGGTGAAATAGATGCGGAGCGGGCAGCTAAAGAAATAATTTCACAGTTTGGCTTTTTTGAAAAGAGAATAATATGTCGATTGATTAAACTATATCGTAATCTTATGGGTATGCGTGAGCATCACAAATTCAGTTTAATTATGCACTTAGATATATACAAACGTGCAATTTTGGAGGAAGCACGATGCTTAATGAAAAAAGGAATGCTACGAAATGAACAGGATGTATTCTATATTACGCTAGAGGAACTTATAGAACTTCAAGAGGGCAGTTTTCCAGGGAATATTGAGGAATTTATTGATTTAACAAAAGTGCAATATCTGCAGTATGAGAAGCTTTCTCCACCTCGTGTTATGACAAGTGACGGAGAAATTATTACAGGCAGGCTAAGAGATATTAATGCACCAGAAGGTGCTCTCATCGGAACACCTGTTTCAGCAGGCATAGTAGAAGGTATTGCAAGGGTGGTACTAAGGTTAGAGGATGCTGAGCTAAGACCTGGAGAAATTTTAGTTGCACCATATACTGATCCTGGCTGGACCCCGCTATTTACTTCGGCTATTGGCCTGGTTACAGAAGTAGGTGGTATGATGACTCACGGTTCTGTAATTGCCCGTGAATATGGTCTGCCGGCTGTTGTTGGAATTGATAAAGTAACGAAAATCATTAAAGATGGCGATCGCATTAGAGTGAACGGTACTGAAGGATTTGTCCAGATACTATAGAAGAAAGAAAAGCTAATTTAAATATATTGGTGAAAGGGTGCGATAAAATATGTTTGCAGAATTGAGTAAAAAAAGAAAAATAGTTGTGCTTACAGGAATACTCCTCGGAATGCTGCTAAGCTCATTAGATACGACGATTGTAAGCACAGCCATGCCTAAAATATCCGCAGCACTTGGTGGTGTTGAATATTTAAGCTGGACATTTACAGCATATATGCTGGCATCCACAATTTCTATCCCTATATTCGGGAAACTTGCTGATATATATGGTAGAAAATACTTTTATATTTCTGGAATATTCCTGTTTTTACTGGGATCTGCATTATGTGGTCTGGCACAAACAATGGGTCAACTAATATTCTTTAGAGGAATGCAAGGCATTGGTGGTGGTATTTTATCAGCAAATTCCATGGCAATTGTTTCAGATATTTTTCCACCAGCTGAAAGGGGTAAATACCAAGGAATTTTAGGTGGGGTTTATGCTCTGGCAAGTGTACTTGGACCTGCACTCGGAGGTTTCATTACCGATAACCTTAACTGGAGGTGGGTATTCTACGTTAATATACCTGTTGGTATTTTAGCAATCATAGTTGTATGGGTTGGTATGCCTTTCATAAAGCAAAGTAGTGAAAAAAGGAATATAGACTATGTAGGTGCTGCTTTTATTATTGCAGCGTTTACACCACTTCTATTGGCACTTTCATGGGGTGGCACAAAATATGCTTGGACATCAAATGTTATTCTTATCTTGTTAATGTTCTCAATTGTATCATTAGTTATATTAGTTATTGTAGAATTAAAAGCAAAAGATCCGATAATACCTCTATCTTTTTTCAAGAACTCAATATTTACCATAGGGGTTTTATCAAGCTTTTTAATGGCTATTGCAATGTTTGGAACTATTATGTATATACCTCTTTTTGTACAGGGTGTAATTGGGGCAACAGCAACGGGCTCAGGAGCGATAACGATGCCTATGATGTTAAGTGTAGTTGTAGCAAGTATAATAAGTGGGCAACTTATATCAAGGATGGGAAAGTATAAAATTTTAGCAATCACAGGTTTTACGATAATGCTTATCGCAATGATAATGCTATCTATGATGGGGATTAATACCACAAATAAAACAGTAGTCATTAACATGATAGTTATGGGTACAGGGCTTGGCATCGTGGTTCCAATATTTGTAATTGCAGTACAGAATGCATTTCCACAGTCATATGTTGGTACTGTTACAGCTTCATTGCAATTTTTTAGAAATATAGGAGGTGCTGTGGGGGTAGCCATATTAGGGTCCAGGTTAAATTCAACATTCAGAGCTGAATCTATAAAGTTAATACCTGAAACTATAAAAAAGATAATTCCTCTTGATAAACAAAAAATATTTGATACGCCTCAAATTCTTTTTGATCCCAAATTTATGGAGAAAATGAAAGGAAATATTCCTCCAAAATCTGTAGAAGTGTTGCTTAAGTTCTTTGAGGAGTTGAAAGGTGCTTTGGCATCATCTATTCATGATGTGTTTTTTATAGGTATTATTGTAATTGCTTTAGCTCTTATACTTGTGTTTTTCTTGAAAGAGTTACCACTTAGAAAAGCTCAAGCTCCTACAAAATAAGGAAAAACCTAATTTACGCTTTCCACCTACTATCTAAATGCCAATGCTTGACATCATTAGTTGCCAGATAAGGTCCAAGACTCGCTATGAGTGGTTTCATATTCAGAAGAACTCGATTATCTAAAAGATACTCAAGATATTCAATTAATAGTTATGAATTTGGAAACTAAAAAAATAATTTTAGAAACCTTAAATAATTTGAAACCTATTTATAAGTATGTTCTTATTCTTAAATATATAGATTATTATAATGTCATAGTTGTCAGCGATACCATGGAACACTACTTGAGAATATGGGGGAGGAATATGTAAATGCAAGATTATAATGTTGTAAAGAACGACTTTGACGAAATTTCACAACTTGGAGAATTAAAATGGAATCACAACAACTGCTACTTCAATCAACTCTTAAAAATTGTACCAAATAATGTTGAAACTTGCCTCGACATAGGTTGTGGTAAAGGGGAACTTTCATTTATGTTATCACAAAAATCAAAAAATGTTATTGCAGTTGACCTTTCAGATAAGATGATTGAAAAGGCAAAAGTTTTGCATGCAAATAAAAATATCAAATATATTTGTGGAAACATTCTTGATATGAAATTTGAAAATAACAGCATTGATGTAATTATCACAACCGCAACTGCACATCACTTACCTTATGAGTGGCTTTTATGTTTTGCAAAAGATAAACTAAAAAAAGGTGGGGAACTAATTATATTAGACCTTGCACAGGCCGAGTCATTAAGTGATTATATTATATGGGGTAGTGCCTTTTTGCCTAATATTGCAATGAATTTACTAAAGAACCGTAGATTAAAAAAAGATGATGAACATTCAAAAGAAGTTTGGGAGAAACATGGTAAACATGATATATATATGACAATTAAAGAGATAAGGTCTTTAGCTAAAAAACATATACCAGCAGCGAAGATCAAACGCAAACTCTTCTTTAGATATTCTTTGATATGGAAAAAATAATCATGAATATTATAAGAAAAATATTTAAAGATTGGATAATACCAATAATATCAGCTATAATACTAACATTTATTATAAATAAATTTATTTTCTTTAATGCTTCTGTTCCAAGTGGCTCTATGCTGTTAAAGCCGGTTTGTTCTGTCCCCAGATTGCCGGCGTCTGGTGTCATCCAATAGCCGGATGAGCTGTCAAAGTTGTAGCTTGTAAAAAGATTAGGAAAGTTCGCCCTCGATAATGCGTCTGATCATATGATCGTCGATGATTTTCTTGTTCTTTTGGCTGGCGTAGATATGGACGTGGGTGCATACTTTGTTTATAAGTCTTGCCGATCCAGCTGAGAACTGGTAAATAGCTTGTAGCGCACTTTCTGAGAATACATCATTTTCAAGTCCTGAATAGGCTAGATGCCTTTGGATATAAGCATCCATGACGGATCTATCCATGCGTTCAAATCTACAGTTGATATCTATCCGTTGTTTGATGGCAGCGTAGGACTGCATGTTGAGGCGTTCCCACAGTTCGGGTTGGCCCACGAGAAT
>JBBQKF010000124.1:0-7179 GCA_038326615.1 Saccharofermentanales bacterium
TTCATTCTTATTTTTGACTATATTCTCTTCATTATCTTTGTGTTTGTGTTTGTTTCGCATTCTTAAAATAATAATGCCAGCGATAGCGCCTATCCATATTGAAAACAAAAGTGCAACAATAGTTTTTTGAAGTCCCAGAAACAGCCCCGCAAAAAGCATAAGCTTTACATCTCCAAATCCCATTCCCTCTTTCTTATAAAAAACACGCCCTAAAACATCAACTAGAAGCATGCACCCCGCACCTACCAAGGCTCCAATAACTGCATTTTGCCATGGGAACGCCTTAAATAAGTTAAACAGCATTGTAAATGAAAAATTATTCTTGATAGTAATTATTTTGATTACAGTCATCCAAATTGGTTCAAACATATATAATATTGATAGAATCAACCCGATTACAATAAATCTATCAGGAATAATCCTATGATCAATATCGATGAAAGTTATAATAATCATTATCGATATAAAAATCAAAACGAATAGGAGGTCCCATGATATCGAATATTTAATGTAAGATAATAGAAATAAAAATCCCGTCAATAGTTCGATCAAAGGATATCTATAGGATATTGGAGATTTGCAATATCTGCATTTACGACCAAGCATGACCCAACTTAAAACTGGTATGAGATCAAGTGGAGCTAGAACCTGATTACAGTTGCCACAATGTGACGGAGGATTAATAATAGACTTCCCCTCTGGAATACGGTAGATACAGACATTATAAAATGAGCCTAGCACTAGGCCGAAAATGAAAATTATAGTGCCGATGTAAATATTCCAAAACATTATTTGCCCCTTAAAATATTTCAATTAATGATTAGTTGAAATATTAATATTCTATCCAATTTTTAGCTTTATTTAAAAAAACTCCCAACTTTACGTCAGGAGTTTGATTGTAATAATTTTTAAATTAATTAAATTTTGTTCTTGTTTGTTACAGAAGCAACACCACCTGCAATTGTTATTCTTGGTAAGACCTTTGCTAAATCAATGTCTGTTTTAGGCATCAAATTTGCGGTTGTAAGAACTGTAAGATTTGTAGTTGCAGTTAAAACTCCATCGGCTATAGCTGTTGGTTTTGTCGCGTTATAAATATTTATAGCATTGACAAATTCAGATGCTGCCGCTACCTCAGTTGCTATATTAGCTTTATCCATAATCCCGATAAAATTAGGTACTGCTACTGCGGCTAAGATTGCTAAGATTGCGATAACCACGATAAGTTCGATAAGTGTAAAACCCTTTTTCTTCTTGTTGTTTTTCATTTTCATAGTCTTTTCCTCCATTTAATTTAATTGTGTCATATAGCACATAATGATTTTGTATCTACATAATATTCCTGAGATTTATTTTTGTCAATAGTGTTTTGGGTATGTTTATGTAATGTAGGATTTTTGTATTTTAATTGTAGTCATAATGTAACACTATAATTTCTTTTGTTGTTGAACTTAGTCTTTTTGCAAATTACCCAATCATGTCGTACATACCAAACATCGGTAATAATATTGATAAAATTATTGTAAGAACAATTCCTCCCATAATTACAATTATTACTGGTTCCATTAATGCTGTGAGTCTAGTGGTTGCTGTGTCAGCTTCACTTTCGTAGAAGTCGGCTGTTTGATTTAGAAGTTCATCGAGTGTTCCGGCCTCTTCTCCTAAAGCAGTCATCTGAATTACCATTGGAGAGAAAATATTAAGGGCTTTGAGAGGCTGCGCTAATCCTTTACCTGATCTTACTTCGTTAATTAGCGAATGAACGCCCTTACTAACGTAAGCATTACCAACACTTTTCGACGTGATTTCTATTGTTTGAGTAAGTGAAATACCAGCACTCAATAGAGTAGACATATTCATTGTGTACCGTGATGTTACGATTTTGAGAAGCAATTTGCCCATTACAGGAATTCTAAGCTTGAATCGGTCAAAGCTAAGCCTTACATTCTCAACCTTCAAAACTGTCCGTATTGAAACAACTAAAGTAATCATTCCTAAAATGACAAATAGTAAATTGTGGGACATGAAGTTCCCAAGTCCGAGCATCATTTTTGTTAGAAAAGGAAGTTCTTTGCCACTAGAAGCATACATGCCTGAGAACGTTGGAACAACAGCAACCAGTAGAAATATTACAACCAATAACGCTACAATACTTAACACCGCAGGATATATCATGGCACTTTTCACTTTTTGTGAGAGCTTGTAATCCTTAGTTAGTGATACTCCCATCCTTTGAAGAGCACCGTCAAGGTTACCAGATGCTTCTCCGGCTTCGAGCATCGAAAGAAATAATTCTGGGAAACGTTTGGCATTATCACGGAATGCTGCAGATACACTCGTTCCTTTCTGAATTTTCTCATAGACATCCTTAAGAACCATCTTCATTTTTTTACTTTCGGTTTGTGCGGACATTATTTCGAGTGCCTGGAGAATTGAAACACCTGCTTTAAGAACAACGGAAAATTGGTTGCAGAAGATTGCAAGATCATTAATTTTGATCTTGGGTGATAATTCAATTTCACCTTTCTTTTCTTTTTCTACTAGTAAAGAAATTTCCTTGGAATAATACCCTTTAGTGCGGAGAGCTTCCTCAGCATTTATCTGATTGTTACCCTCAATTACACCAATTTGTTCACTTCCAGCAATATTAATTGCTTTGTAACGATACTTAGGCATAAACTCACCATTCCTTTCTAATTAATATGAAGGTTGTGCTTAATATAGTCCTGATCTACACAATAAATCATCAAATCCTCACAAGTTATTTTATTTGTTTTATATAGTTTCAAAAGGGAATTATCCATTGTAATCATTCCACTAGAACCACTAGATACAATTGTATTATTAATTTGAGGGGTTTTAGCTTCCCGTATCAGATTTCTTATTGCAGGATTTGTAAACATTATTTCAATTGCCACTTCCCTGCCTTTTCCGTCAATTCTTGGTATCAATTGTTGTGATACAACTCCTTGCAAAGTCATTGAAAGTTGCGTTCTGATTTGTTGTTGCTGGTTTGGAGGAAAGACATCAATGATTCTGTCAATAGTCTTAGCAGCGCCAACTGTGTGAAGTGTAGAAAATACAAGATGCCCTGTCTCAGCAGCTGTTAACGCAATTGCCATTGAATCATAATCTCGCATTTCACCGATAAGAATAACATCTGGATCCTCACGAAGAGCAGCTTTTAAGGCACTATTATAACTTTGAGTATCAAGTCCTATTTCTCTTTGATTTACAATTCCTTTATCATGTTTGTGTAGAAATTCAATTGGGTCTTCAAGTGTAAGGATATGACAATCCCTCTCATGATTAATAATGTCAATTAATGTTGCAAGCGTAGTAGATTTACCACTTCCTGTAGGGCCTGTTACAAGAACAATTCCATAGTTTTTCCTAGTAAATTCTTTGATTTGTGGAGGAAGCCCAAGTTGTTCTATTGTTAGCATTGTAGAATCAATATTACGCATTGATATCGCATAAGATCCCCTCTGGCGAAAAACATTAACACGAAATCTTGATTTCCCGGTGATCGATATTGAAGTGTCTACTTCGCCTCGAAGCTTAAGCTTTTCAATCTGAGACTCACTAAGAAACTTCTTAATACACGCCTCAATGTCTTCAGGTTTTATCTTCTCATCTCCAATTCTAATCATTCTTCCGTATACTCTTAGAATTGGTTGTGTTCCAACTGTAAGGTGTAAATCTGAGGCGTGCATTGTTTTACATTTGTCCATTAACTCCGTAAGATTAATTTCCATAATGATGGGCTTCCTTCCTAGTTTTCTATTTATTCTTGCGTAAATGCTACTGCAATTGCTTCTTTGATGGATATTACCCCTTCATTAACGAGCCTTATGCATTCGTCTCTTATTGTCTTTATCTTATTTCTTGTTAAATAATTGCTTATCTTGCTTGCGGCATCATCCTGCGGTATCAATTCCTTGACTTCACCTGTAACGGCCAATATTTCATGAACTGCAATTCTGCCTTTATTACCGGTATTACCACAATTTCCACACCCTGTACCCATAAAAAATTTAATTTGTGTATCTGGCAAAAGGCCTATTGCCTTTATGTCAACTGGGTCAGGTGTGTGTTGTTTCCGACAGACCGGACAGATCTTTCTTACAAGTCTTTGGGCTATAACGCCAACAAGTGCAGCTGACAAAAGGTATGGCTCAACGCCCATGTCAAGTAGCCTTGATATAGTGCTTGGTGCATTATTGGTATGAATTGTTGATAAAACAAGATGACCCGTAATAGCTGCTCTTATAGCAATTTCAACTGTTTCCTGGTCACGGATTTCACCTATCATTATAATATCGGGGTCCTGTCTCAAGATTGAACGAAGACCAGTAACAAAGTCAAGTCCTGCTTTAGGATTAACCTGAACCTGATTAAGACCGTGAATCATGTATTCTACCGGATCTTCAACAGTTATGATATTCTCCGTCATTGTGTTTAATTCGCTTAACATCGTATAGAGTGTTGTAGACTTACCACTTCCCGTAGGTCCAGTAACTAAAATGATTCCGTGCGGGTTTTTAAGAAGCATATCAAATTTATCTAAGTTTTCTTTTGTAAATCCCAATGCTGCTTTCGGTTTAAGGAATGAATTTCTATCGAGAAGTCTTAAAACTGCCTTTTCCCCAAATACAGTCGGGAGCGTTGATATACGAACATCAATATTATGTCCTAGTACATTTAGCTCACATCTGCCGTCCTGTGGGAGTCTTTTCTCTGCTATGTTAAGATTACCCATGATTTTGATACGTGTAAGCATTGCTGCATGGGCTTTCTGTGGTGTTGTGAGAATTTGTGATAATGAACCGTCAATACGAAGTCTTATTCTTACTTCATTCTCCATTGCTTCAAAGTGGATATCAGACGCACCATCATTGACTGCCTGCTCAAGTACAGAATTGATAAGACGTACTATTGGCGCATTTCCAACTGAATCTTCTTCAATATTCTGTACTTCCTTGGCAGCATCAAATAAATTATTTTCTTTCTTAAAATCTTCAATAGCCTTCTCAGCACGAACATTTCCATATAATTCATCGATCGCTTGTATGATTGCTTTTTCTTTTGCAAAAAGGGGTAATATTCTCATTTTTGATACATTTTCGACGTCTTCAATAGCATGGAGGTTGAAAGGGTCTGACATCGCTACATGTAATTTATTATTAACAATCTTAATTGGAATAAGGGAATATCTTCTCGCGATGATATCAGGAACTTTAAGTGCCATTTCAACAGGTATTACTGTCCTTGCTAAATCTACAAAAGGTATTCCCATTTGAAATTCAAGAGCTTCATGTAGTTGTGTTTCTGTTAAAAATCCTAAATCAACTAGTATATCCCCGATTTGCTTCTTGCTTTGCGTATTTCTTTGAAAGCTCAAAGCGTCCTCAAGTTTACCTCTTGTTATTAATCCTGCCTCAACAAGTAGTTCCCCTATGTATTTTTTCTTCGGCATTGTCGCTTACTCCTTATCATCATAATAGTCCAAAAGAAGAAATGATATGCTGTTTTTATAAATAACATGCTTTTCATGCAATTTTCAGAGTTAACTTTATAGTATCACTATTTGTAGTGTTTTACAATTTACAATTTGATTTCTGCAAACTTACAATTTGATTTCTGTCGTTATCACAAATTTTTGATTCAAATCCTATCGTTTAAGCAATTTAATATTCCACATTTATACTATTTTGTGCTAAACTCTTTTATGTCTAAGCTTTTTTGATTGTTACTCATTGTTTATTAACATTATTTGATTTTACTAATCATACCTATATTTGCTCTTATTTACTCAAAATTAACAAAATGTATTGATCAAATGTGATAGAATTATGAGAGCCATTTACTTTTCAGGAGGATTTATGCAAAAAAGATTTCGTTATGCCCTTATTGGATGCGGTAAAGTTGCCAAGAAACATATTCGCTCGGTCATGCATAATAAAGATTTAGTTGAAATGGTAGCAATCGTTGATACCAATAGAAATGCAATTGACAATTTACTTGTAAACAGCTCTTTTACAAAGGAAGAGCTTTCAAAGATAATAATTTATTCAGATTACAGAATTATGCTCGATGAACAAAAGCCTGATATTGTGGCAATAACCACACCAAGCGGAACTCATGCTGAAATCGGTCTTGAAATAATAAGAAGAGGCATTAATATTCTTATAGAAAAGCCGATGACTTTAAATCTTTTGCAAGCAATTAATTTGGTTGACGAAGCAGCGAAATATAATGTCAAAATTGCAGTAGGCCATATATACCGCTTTTTTCCACTAGTTGAGCAGCTTGTCGTTGACATCAGAAACAATGTTTATGGCGAGGTTCTGTACGGGAATGTTAAAGTTTATTGGGGTCATGATCAGGCATATTACGATCAGGCATCATGGAGGGGGACATGGAAACAAGATGGCGGTGTTTTAATGAATCAAAGCATTCACGCACTTGACCTTATGTGCTGGCTTATGGGTGGAAAGGCAAGTGAAGTTACGGGCATGATTGCAAGGCAAAACCACAAAATGGAGGCTGAGGATCTGGGGCTTGGAATAATAAAATTCGAAAATGACACATACTGTACTATTGAAGGAACTACTAACACTAATCCACAATCACCTGAGGCATCATTTTATATTCTATGTACAAAAGGGTTTATTAAGGCAGGAATTAAATCTGGAAAGCCTTATTTAGAGATTCGTGATCAAGATAACAAGAATAGATCCGGGCATTATATTATGAACCTGCTTAAAAGTTTAATAAAAAGCGGCAAATTGTCATCAATAATGCAGTTTGGGAATCCTCATTCAGGGATTCTACGTGACCTTTGTATTGCTATTATTGAAAATCGTGACCCTAGAGCTGATGGAAATTCGGGAAGAGATTCGCTTGAACTCGTGCTTGCATTATATAAATCTGCAAAAACAAAAAAATCCGTCAGTTTGCCTGTAACGGATTTTTCTACAGAGGATATGCAAGGATTTTTTGAGTAAATATTTATAACCAAAACATTCGTGAACTACATCGCCATTGAAAGGGCGAGCTTCGGATTCCCGGAGAAACGATAACCGTCCCACCGGTACATCTTAGGGCTGTCCAAGCCCACTACTGCTGGTCGGATATTTTCATCCGTCCTACACAGATACTTTCGCATTATGTTAA
>JBBQKF010000125.1:0-7075 GCA_038326615.1 Saccharofermentanales bacterium
ATTCTCATCTGTACTGCAAAATCCGTCATGCCCCACCAGTTAGTATTAAATAAAGGAACTATTCCTTCTGAAACAGCTAGGTCATTAACCTGAAATAATGTCTTTTTAGTTACAAACTGTGGAGATATCCATGCTGCACCATTCAAAGCATTTGCCTTGAATGTTATTGAAAAATCTGTTAAATCTACCTTTTGTGCTGTTGCTATTGCCATGTCGGCTGTTGCATCATTTTTAAATGCTTCAACAAATACTGTGTTTAAACCGTTAGCATCCGCACTGAAGTTAAAGCCATTTAGTCCTTCGAACCCAACATTAACATTTTTTGCCAAACTAACAATGCTTAAGCTTACTAACATTGTAACTAGAAGTGCAAAAGCTGTAATGACTGCGATAATTTTCGTTTTTCTCATATTCCACCTCATCCTTCTATGTTTCATCAAGAATTTTATATGTAATTGAGTTTAATTCTACGCCTTCGTTTTCGGCAACAATTCTAACAACATGGGTTGTCTTACTTAGATTACTCTTTGTAAATATTGTGCCTTCTTCAGTAAGCAATCCAACTTCAACACCATCAATATATACTTTACCTTTTGCACCACTTAATAAACTGCCATTAATAGAAATAGATGTTCCTAAAAATTTAAAAATTGCTTGTGCATTTTTAGTTGATACATATTTATCATTCGTTAAAGTGAATCCATCGGTATAAACAATGGTCTTATCATTACTATTTACTGTAACTTCATTTTGACCACTTTTTATTAAACCACCAGCAGTTATTACTCTATTTGTATCACTAAAGGTGAACAACTCATCAAACTCTCTATTATTCCATGTCATCGTTTGATTTTCGAAAAGCAGTTTGATTGTAGTATTTCTAATAACACCACCGTTTCCTGTATAGTAATTCAAAACACCAAGGTTTTTATTCTTTTTGTCATTATTTTCAAATATACAAGAGTCGACAACAATTCCAGTGTTTGCTCCACGCCATCCAGCATTTCCCCCATATATTAATATAGCTGGTCCTGCATTATCGTGAATATAAGTATTGTATAGCGTGCAATTTATATTGCCGGATTCAAAGTCAAATCCTTCTCCGTCACTATTCCCTGTTTGAATTTCCGTAAAGCAAAACTCACTGTTCTTGGTTACAAAGTTTTCACACATTGAAATCTGTGCTGAGCAAGTCCCCCAGAACATACCTTTCATATATCCTGTTTGTGAGATAAATGCATTATCAATGCTGCTGTCTTTACATCCGTAAAGCATTATACCTCCACTTCTGTAGCTCTTTGTTATTACAACATCTGAAATGTCAACATTTTTAAATGATGAAGTTGAAAAATGTTTGTGTCCCGTGGTTGGATATCCACCCAAATCAACTGGATAATCATTTAATGTGTTCAGTATACCTGTATCTGTTCGGTCAAAAGTGCAGTTTTCAATTTTAATATCACTATAGTAAGTCTTGTCTTTCAATGTATTATTTCCAAATGCACAAATATTGATACCCGCTGCAAAATATGCTTCAGGATATGGCATTATAAAATTATTAGAATCGGGATTTGTAGGGCATGTCATATTGTTAAAATTACAGTCGCTAATATATAAACCCTTATTATCAGAAGTTTCATCTGCTACCGCTAATATTCCAAAGATTGAATTGCTAAACTCTATTCCTGAAATACTAATATAAGATTGATCTATGAGTTTAATACCGCTTCCACCAGAATTACCAGCTTTGAATATTGGCTTTTTACCTGCTCCATAAGAACCAATTATAATTGGATCTTGAGCTGTGCCACTACCATCTGGGTAAAATATTTGATTTATGAAGCTGTCTCCACATTTGTATAGGATTTTGTTGCCTGCAAAATATAGTAAAGAAGATGCTTTTGCGAGTGTTTTGAAAGGTTTATCTTCCGAAAGTCCATTATTATCATCCGAACCAATTGAGTCGCTGACATAATAGGTTGCTCCTTCTTTCGCCTTAACAATTGCTCCTGGTTTATAATTCTCATAATATGCCATTATTTCCGCAAGTTGCATAACATATCCGTCGGAAATCTTTTGCAAATCAGAGCCAGTAATTCTAATATACTGCGCAAGCTGCGAGGAAAATCTTATAATAATGGCGATGTCATTAGAAGGCTTCGGATACCCTGTTACATAACTTACAGTTTGCCACAAAACATTGTCGCTTGATATTTCAACTTTTATAGTTTTGGGGAAACCAGTACCTACATTATTATTGTCAGTTCTTGGGTATAAGTCTACTCTGTTGATAAAATTCAATCTTTTATAATCAACGGTAATCGACTCTGTTGCTTTTGAATCGGAATTGGCTTTTGATGACCAGCCTATCCCAGAATTTGCTGTGGTATCACCGTCATAAACAAATTCGGTTGAAAACCCTGATTTGTCAGAATTAGAAGACACCTTTACATTTGCATTGCCTGGAACTATTATACTTTCGGGGGAATCGGTCTTTCTTGAGGTTACTACTGTGGACCCTGACAGATTTAAAGGTTTTTGATAATTTGCAACAATCATGCTAACCACTCCAATAGGATTGTCTGTTTTTTCCTTGTTAGAAATGTTTTTATCCGTTGGCGTGTTTACTGAACACCCTTGAAGTGATGTTGCAAATAATGCCAGCCCAATAAAAACTGACGCGATTTTTTGTGTTTTTTTCATTTTTAACATTCCTTTCATATAATAATTTAGACTTCTTTGTTTGTCTCTTGCTTTTGTGGCAAGAAAGATCTGTTACTCAAAATGGCATCTCTGGCTTGTATTTACTTGTACTGCATTGTTTGGCGAACGAATTGTCTTAATCGATTGAATAATCTTATTTTAATGTCTTATTACATGTTTGTCAATAGTATTTCTATATATTTTGTTTATTTTGCTATGGTTTTTTAATTTATGTCTTTATCTTGTATTATCTTGTATTTTTTTCTCAATATTAGATATTGAGTTCTCACTTTGTCTGATTTCCTATTGAAGCATTATTTTTTATTCTTGCAAATTATGCAGGTAAGATTGTAAATTTAATAATTGAGGCATCATTGGAATTTAAATGCATCATAATTTGAAATATTTTACACATCTTATTTACATATCTATATATTCTTTTTGCAAATCTTATTGGCTTTTTATACAGTCGGTTAAAACACTTATTTGAAATTATTATTTCGTTGTCTGTATTTATTTGGCGAAATGCCTGTTTTGTTTTTGAAGAATTTCGAAAAATGAAACTCGTCCAAAAAATGAAGATCAATGCTTATCTTTTTTATCGTTTGATTCTGTTATATAAAACAAATATAGGATTTTAAAGATTGTTTTGTTTAGTATTTTTAAGTATAGGTTGTATCATTGGCTAACGGTTCCTACTACCAAGCCCGTTCGGGATTTGCACCCTATAGCAATTGCCCATGTCGGGCGAACTAAAATCAACAGAGCACATTTAAATAAATGTGCTCTGTTACTATCAATATTAATTGTAATCTTTATTCGCCGTTAACCCAAACTTTGGATTTTATAACATTGCCATCGGCATTAAATAAAATGCCCTTACCATGCTGCTTACCATTTTTCCATTCTCCGACATATTTATCGCCATTGGCAAAATTAAAGGTTCCTTGTCCGCTCCATAACCCGTTCCTATATTCACCAACATATTTAGCGCCGCCAACGAAAGTGAATGTGCCCTGACCATTCCATTTACCTTCTTTCCAGTCGCCTTCATATTTTGAACCATCTAAATTATATAAAACTCCATGCCCATGCGGAAATCCGCTCTCGAAGTCTCCAACATACTTGTCCCCATTGGCATATGTGTATGTTCCTTTACCATGGTAAAGGCCATCTCTATATTCGCCAATGTATTTTGATCCTTTCATGAAGCTCTTTATTTTCGTTAACAATCCCATATTGTATTCTCCCACACATCAGATTATGATATTTTAGAATTCCAATAACTTCTTTTGTCAAATTAAATTTTTCAAGATACCCTGAGTATTTCTCATTCTTTATTTCTCATTCTTTATTTCTTATTCTTTATTTCTTATTCACATTTTCTATTTTTCTATTTTTCTATTTCCCATTTTCCCATTTTTCTATTATTTATTTTTTAAATTTCTATTTCCCATTTTTCTAACTTATTATTTCTAACTTATTATTTCTAACTTATTATTTCTAGTTTTGAGGTTAATCAGCTAAATTAAAATGTACCATTTGGTGATTATAAGTGCAAATCCGCAACGATTCGGATACTCTTAATTCCTATTTTGATTTAAGCAGGTATTCTGTAATTCCTTAATATGATTCTATCCGATTTTGTTGTATTTGACAACCATTATTCGTATAAAAACGAATCACATTCGTGTAAAAACGAATCATTGTCTCTTGTCACGTAAAATTACTAGCTTAGTTATTTACTTTGACCAACTCTTTTTCAATATCGAATAATAGTCGTTATCAAGAATAGCTGCAGAAAAATAAAACTTCTTATCGATTAAACCAGAGATATTTTTCCTGTAAGAGTCACTTACACTTATTCCAAGATTAGGTGTAAACACTCTGGTTAATGAATTATATTTACCCATATCAGATATAAAACTCTTGTTTGCAAAAATAACAAGAGGAGATGAGTCAGAAAAACAATCTACTCCCATCAACAGTCTGGAATCATAAGTCAATCCCAACATGTTTGAAATCGTCGGATTAATATCAAGACTAGATACTGGTTTATCGATGGTCTTAGGTGTCATTCCCTTTGCATAAAGTATGAAGTTGTTTCTATACAACTCGAAATTGCTTTCAACTTCATATCCTGCCAAATTGTCTATGTCTTTTTTCTTTAATCCATATGGATAATGGTCCGCACTAACTGCAATTAATGTGTTCTGAGCAATCCCCGCCTTTTCGAGGCTCATCAAAAGATACTCCAATGCCTTATCAAGTTCTATCTGCGTTGCCATATAGGCTTTTGCACCTTCACTTAAAGGAAGATTCGCCACCAATGCTTTATTCTTATTTGCAATGTAATTCCCGGAAAAAGAGTAGCGCAGGTGACCGCTTACGGTCATATAATATGCATGAAAAGACTTTGTGTTGATAAATTCATCAACGGTATTCTGCATCATATCAAGGTCAGATTCAGGCCATGTTTTTTTAATTTTCAGACCATTACCAACGCCCTTATATGTATATCCGAGGTTCGGATGAGAAACATCTCTTCCATAATAAGAATATAAATGATCATGGTAGGCAACTGTTTTATATCCTAACGGCAAAAGCTGATTTCCCATAGCAAAAGGCATGTAATTTTTACCTGACCGTAGCATGCTCCATATCCCTGATTTGGGAATAAGTCCGGTAGTTGCGACATATTCCCCGTCAGATGTGCTTACTCCCCAGATAGGAGTGTAGAAATTCGTAAAGTTATATCCCTCATTAATTAGTTTATAAAGAGTTGGCGTAACGTCTTTATTTGCCGAATATTTAGAAAATCCTTCGGCAGTTATTAAAATTAGATTATATCCTTTAAATTTACCTGTCATTTCATTTTTACTTGTAGGTGTTACATTGCTGAAATATTCATTCATCATTTTTTCATTAGTATTCTTTGAATTTTTAATGAGAGAATTAAAATCAATGTTCATGGTATTGTATCCATAGTTAGGAACGGAGGTCGGTGTAGGCGCAGAAGGTCCTTCCACATCAGGTTTAGATTCTGTAGAACTTGAATGATCCGAGTTGCTTAAATTTTGAGATGAAGAATTTGAAGAATTTGAAGAATTTGAGAATGTATTTTCAGAAATGCTGGAAGTTGATGAATTGTTTGAAAAAAGATAATTTATGTCTGGCGAAAATCCAAAAATTGTTCTTTGCGCATTAAGTCTGAACGTCGTTATAAGCCCAAGATTCATAACTGAATACAAAGGATAATTGCTTCTGTAATATAAATCGTATGGGGAATTATCGTCCTTCGTGCCTGTTACAATGATTAAAATTGACAAACAAAAAATTACAGCACAGGTAATAAAAGTCAGGGCTTTCTCTTTAAATTTAAATGAATATTTAGTTATAGATTTACGGATAAATATTAGGTAAATAAACAATGGAAGAAATAGTAATATTATCGACACTAGATTTTCCTTTGTAAAGGCTATTGTTTCTGGGATAAATTCCAAAACCTGTCCACCCTTACCTGCAGAGTACAATGTAAAAAACGTCAAAAATATCTTATAATAAATAAGCTGCGAGCAAAATAGCAATGTAATAATCAGAAGCATTACTATAGCTACAAAATTTCTCAGCCAGCCTTTAAGTAATGATATAATTAGAAAGATAATTCCCGAAAACAAGCATGCATATAGAAACGAAAACAAAATCCCAATGCCCCAGAAAGGTACGTCGATGTTATAACGCAAAATCATTTCTGCATAAAAAATAAACAATGCGCTAAATATCAAAAAACTATATTTTTCTAAAGCTATTTTTTTGCTTATCAATTCTTCGCTTCTCTCTTTCGCTCTTTTTCTCTCTTGCTTTTTCTCTCTTGCTTTTTCTCTCTTAATTTTTCTCTCTTAATTTTCACTCTTTCGCTCTTTTTCTTACGCTTATTCACTCTTTCTCTCTCGCATCAGTAAATTTCTAAGCATTCTAATTTTACCACAAAGAGCGGCTTTTGACGACCAAAAATGTTCAGAGAATAAAATGATATTTATTTTATTCAACGGTTTTTAGCGCCTCGACCATGTTTATATTCTTGATTTTTCTTAACATGACTACGTTAACGAACAAAGCAAAGAAAATTGTTAAAAGCGAAGCGAATATAAAACTAAGTGCATAAATCTCTCTTCCAAACATTATTACATCAACTTCCGCGGTTTGTATAACAAACATTGATAGATAATAGCCTAAAACAAGGCCAATTCCCGTACCGATAAATGTTAAAATAATGTTCTCTTTGAATACATATGCAGAAACTTCTCTGTCATAGAACCCAAGAACTTTTATGGTTGCAATTTCACGCATTCTTTCATTAATATTAATATTA
>JBBQKF010000126.1:0-7056 GCA_038326615.1 Saccharofermentanales bacterium
CAACTCAATGAGAGCCTTGTGAGAGAGCTGAGGAGCATAAAAGGTGTAAAGAATACATACCCTATTGTAGCAGCAGCAGCTACAGTGAAATTCGAGAATGGCAAGCTTGCACCGGTACTTATTATTGGCAGTGAAGCTCCTTACTTTATTGCAGGACCAAAACCTGAAAAAATAAATGAGGGGAACCTTCTTTCGCTAAACGATGATGAAGCTGTGTCGGCAGAATTTTACGACCAGACTCAGTTCGATTTTCCGGTAAAAATCGGAACCAGAGTTGAGATAAACGGAAAAAGTGCAACGATAAAGGTACAGACTAAAAATGCAAGAGGATTTGCAGGGTCATTTTTCTATACAACATTATCAAAGGCACGATCTTATACCTCCTTTCCTGAATCTAAGGTAAGTACAATAGCTGTGCAGGTGGAACCCGGCTATGCAGTTGACGATGTTGTCGACAATATAAACAGATCGGTGTATGGTATAAAAGCATGGAATTCTGAAAAGTTAAGAAAGACAACCATAAGCTATATAACCTTTTCAACGAACATCGGAATAAGCTTTGGATCGCTTATCATTTTTGCTGTAATCAGCGGGTTCTTTATTATCGGACTTACTCTTTATTCTTCGGCTGTCGACAGGATAAAAGATTATGGTACACTTAAAGCCATCGGTGCTACAAACAGATATATTACAAAACTTATTCTTACTCAGTCATTCCTTTTTGCATTTACAGGTTTTGCAATTGCAATGTTCATTCTTGAAGGTTTCAGAGCCGGTGTTTCTAACGCGGGCCTGGTATTCGACTATTATATCAGGGAATACATTGTGCTTTTTTTGGTGACTGTGTTAATATCTGTTGGCAGTTCCCTTTTCTTCTCTGTAAGAACAATTAATAATGTTGAACCGGCTGCTGTTTTCCGTGGCTAATAATTCATAAATATATTTTATATGAAATCCAGTATTATATCAATAATTTTTATTCTGCTGATAAATTCATCATCAGGGTTATACGGTCAGGAAATTAAACTCTTAACCTGCTTAGATTCGGCGCTTGCAAATAAGGGTAATATACAGGTTGTGAAGATCGATATTGAGATAGCAAAACTCCAGACGTCTTCTGCTTATCAGAAGTATCTTCCTGATTTGTCGCTGAATTACAACTACAGGTATAATGCGATAATACCTTCACAGATTATTCCTGTGGGCCAGTTCAACCCCATACCTACTGACGAGAAAAGGCCGATAAAATTCGGAACCCCCTGGCAGCAGAATTCAGGAATAGACCTGTACCAGCCGATAATCGACTTTTCAATAAAAAGCCGTGTGGCAGAAAGCAGAATAAATGAGAAACTTAAGAATACCGATGCAGTTGCCGCTGAAAATGATCTGAAAATGGAGGTATTAAAGAGTTTTTCAAACATCTGGCTCATGGGGGAGCAGCTTCACTCAGCTGAACTCGATACTCTTCGCACATCGAGAACAAAAGAGTTAATCATAGCAAGGTTTAAAGAGGGTAAGGTATTGAAAACCGAGGTAAATAAGGCTTTTCTGAACCATAATAATGCACTTTCAAATTATTTTGCAGCTTCATCATCCCTCACACGGGAAAAGATCTATATGAGTTTCCTGACAGGAATGTCATTGGAGACTCTTCTTAACAGCAGTTTTGACTTTATGCCATTTAAGGATGGCTTCCTGAAGAACGGCAATACAGATGTTCTTTTGGATTCTGTCCCTTCATTGCAAAACCTGAAATTAAGATCTGAACTTCTTGAACAGCAGCAAAAAACAGAACGAATGAAATATACACCATCTATCGGTTTAGAGGGTTTTCTTGGTGCCTCCCAGTATGCCGACATGTTTAACCCTTTTCTTTCAGGCAGCTGGTATGGTAGCAGCTATGTAGGACTGAGCCTTAAGTTTCAGATTCTTTCCGGGACCAGCACCAGGAACAAGGAAAAGCAGCTAATACTCGAGACAAAGGGGGTTAAATTGAGGCTGGAAGATGAAATTAAACTTGTAAATAATACCAGCCTGAGGATTTCTGAAGAGTTAAGGCAGATCGGCTACCAGGCTGGCATTTCGAAGGAGAACATCTCACTTTTTGAAGAGAATATTTCGGTCAACCAGAATAGGTTTGAAAAGGGTCAGATAAACGCATATGACCTTCTGGCAGATGAAATTGATTTGCAAAAAGAGATGTCAAAGTTCAATGAAAGAAGGGCGGAGCTTGTCCGGAAGCAGATAGAGATGATAAACAATTCCGGAGCACTTTCAATATTTTTAAATAACGTGCGAGAAAACTAATAAACTATAAAGTAAATACAGGTTTTTGATTTTTCTTGCAATAATTATATCTGTCAATTGCACACGGTTTTTTGCACAAACTCCCGTTGGGCGTTATATTCAAAGACCACAGGACAATATATCATAAACAAAACATAGCGTAAAAATGGAAGTGCAGAACGTTTTCCTTTGGTAAATTTTTATGGAATGAACCCAGGTATAATAAAATCAAATATAATGTCAGGTGTTCTTGGAGATAATTCAGTTTTGCTGAAAATACAACAGACGGTTATGGGTATACTTTTTCAAAGTGCAGAACAATATGCAAAAAAAATAACGCCACTATTAGTATCACCTGACATTGAGCAATATTCGGGTGCAATGTTTGGCAGGCACGGCGGACCCTATTCTTTCAAACCAAATTCTTTTAGACAAATCTTATGTAAAACGAGTACTTGAAAAATCAGAAAAATTAATTAGTGGAAAATCCAGAAGCCCTGACCACATTTGGCCGGAATAATTTGACCTAGATGCCGGAGTTAATAGATTTAATTTAAGCTATTTATGTTTCTTGTTAGATCACCGGCCAAATGTGGTCAATGTATACGGATTTTGTAGATAAGACACAAAGCTTTCATTAATAATGCCTCAGTTGGGTTTTATATCTATCTTTAAGTAATGGTACAATTATACGATGATGTCTCTTTCATAATAAGTAAAATTGTAACTCATAGTTACAGTACCTCCTTTTCTATTGCAGTAAGTTTTCTGGACCATGAGATGCGGAAAGCAATATACAGTATTTATGGTTTTGTAAGATTTGCTGATGAGATTGTTGATACCTTTCATGAATATAATAAAAAGGATCTTTTAACAGAGTTTGAAAGCTCCTATTATAAGGCTTATAAAGATGGAATAAGTCTTAATCCTGTATTGCATTCTTTCCAGATTACTGTAAAAAAGTACAATATCCCCGATGATCTTATTCAGGCATTTCTCAAAAGTATGAAAGCCGATCTGGTAAAAAATGGGAGTTATAGTAAACCCGAACTTGAAGAATATATTTATGGGTCGGCAGAGGCTGTCGGACTTATGTGTTTATGCATATTTGTAAATGGAGATAAGAACAGGTATGAAGAATTAAAACATCCGGCAATGAAACTGGGAGCTGCATTTCAGAAAGTAAACTTTTTACGGGATATTAAAAATGATATTTATGACCTTGGCAGAAGCTATTTTCCTGAGATTAAAATCAATACTTTTAGAAAGGAAGTCAAGGATAAAATAGTATGGGATATTGAAGCAGATTTTTCTGATGCTTATCAGGGAATAAAAGAACTCCCGCGAAATGCAAAACTTCCGGTTCTAATTGCCTATACATATTATTTAAAATTGCTTAAGAAAATAGAAAGAACACCTGCACAAAAGATTGTAACTACAAGGATCAGAATTAATGATATCAGTAAGCTATTACTATTAGTCAAAGCATACATGACAGTTAAGTTGAGGTTAATTTAAGATCGTTAAAATTGTATGAAAGAAACATTTGTGATATTGGTCGATGAAAAAGATAATCCTGTTGGTATTATGGAGAAGCTGGAAGCTCATAGAAAAGCTTTACTTCACAGGGCAATATCTGTATTTATTATAGATTCAAACGGCGAATGGATTCTACAGAAAAGAGCTCTTGATAAGTACCATTCCAAAGGATTATGGACAAATACCTGCTGTACTCATCCTTCCCCCGGGGAGTCTGACATAGACTCGGCTAATCGCAGGTTAATTGAGGAGATGGGAATAGACTGTAGATTAAAGGAATTATTCAGTTTCGTTTATAAAGAGAAGCTCGATAATGAACTCACGGAATATGAATTTGATCATGTATTTATAGGTATTTACGACAGCGATCCCGTCATCAATAAATCCGAAGTTGATAACTGGAAAAAAGTTTCATATGATGTACTTCACAAAAATATTCTTGAAAATCCTGATAACTATACATATTGGTTCAAAGAAATTTATCAGAAAGTGAATTCTCATTTGTTGAATGATAAAAAACAATAAATTATGACTAACGTTTTATTATTATTACTCTCATTCCTTTTATGGAATTTCACTGATCAGGTCTCATCAGGGAACATCATTTTGGAAAAAATGTCAAAGACTTTAAAAACTATTGATTACTGATATTTCCGATAAGGTTTTTTAATGAATAATCATGTCACTTTATACCGCACTACTATTTTTTTCAATTCTGATTCCTTTTATTCTAAGCTTCGATAAGAAAGTAAGCTTTTACAGAATATGGAAAAGCCTGTTGCCATCATCGGTAATTGTCGGAGCTATTTATATTGCATTTGACATACTTTTTGTAAAAAAAGGTATATGGGGTTTTAATCCTGAATATCATTCCGGAATAATAATTCTGGGCTTACCAGCTGAAGAGTGGTTGTTTTTTATTTTAATCCCTTATTCCTGCATTTTTATACATTATGTTTATATTTCATACTTCCCGGCGCTTAAATTAAGCCGGAGATTTGTCATTATATTTTCAGTTATACTTATACTGATTTTGCTGATAGTTATCTTTTTAAATTTCGATAAAGCATATACTTTATTCAACTTCAGTCTGCTGATACTTGCTCTTCTCTGGGCAATGACCGGCAAATCGGATATTCTTCCCAGGTATTATTTGACGTTTCTAATAATCCTGGTTCCGTTTTTTATAATCAATATTATCTTAACCGGCACATTTATAGAGGGTGAGGCAGTATGGTATAATAATTCTGAAACACTCGGAATCAGGCTGGGGACTGTTCCTGTTGAAGATATAGGTTATGCATTCAGCCTGATACTTCTTAATTTGCTTTTCATATCAGAGTTTCAGAAATATTTTAGCCGTAGAAATAAATAGGTTATTTATGGAATTATCACATAATATTGTCAGCTTTTTTTCAAGGTATCAGCGATATATACTTGTCTTTTTTATTATTTTTTATCTTGTTGGATTTCTTGGTCTGGTAATTCCATATACATACCATCTCTTTTTAAACCTATTCCCTCTGGCCCTGATTTTAAGCTTTTCTGCCATTCTCCTTTCACATAAGGACCGGTATGATACCAAAACAATTTATGTATTTGTATTAATTGGTGTATGGAGTTTTATGATTGAAGTTACGGGTGTAAATACTCATCTTATTTTCGGTAATTACAGTTATGGCAATGCCCTGGGACTGAAACTGTTTAATACTCCTTTGTTGATCGCAATTAACTGGGTTATGCTTACATATGCCGGCAGTTCAATTACTGAAAGATTATCAATGCCTGATTATCTCAAAATAATTATCGCATCCACTATAATTCTGGTATATGACATTATCCTTGAACAGGTTGCATCAGTTCTGGATATGTGGTACTGGAAGGACAATGTTGTGCCTTTTCAGAATTATTTAGCATGGTTCATAATAGCTTTTTTATTTCAGTCATTTATCAGGTTATCAAAAGTAAGCACAAGAAATTCAATTGCCGTTCCAATATTATTAATACAGACGCTTTTCTTCATTTCACTTTTTACCTTTTTTCAAATATCAAAATGATAATCAAAGCTAAGCATAACTGGTTAATCTATCCTTTCTTTAAATTCTATGCGGTTTATAAGATCCGGAGGAACTTTTATGACACAACAATTTCTGGTGAATATCATGATAAGAATCTTCCGGTTTTACTTCTGTCAAATCACCTCAGCTGGTGGGATGGATTCTGGGCTATGTATGTTAATGTGAAGTTATTACACCGGATATTTCATTTCATGATGCTTGAGGAACAGTTAAAACGGTTTAGTTTTTTTATTAATACCGGAGGTTATTCAGTTAAGAAGGGAGCCAGAAGCGTTGTTGAATCAATACACTATACTATTGAACTTCTGAAGGATAGAAAAAACATGGTATTGCTTTTCCCACAAGGCAGAATAACCTCGATTTATGATCAGTCATTTATTTTTGAAAAAGGAATTGAACACATACTTAAAGAGGTTCAAGGTAAGGTGCAGATCATTTTCATGGCTAACCTTGTCGACTATTTTTCTAAGGAAAAACCTTCACTCTTTATATATTTAAAAGAGTATTCGCTGGCGGAGTATAAGACTGAAAAGATACAGGAAGAATATAACATATTTTATTCAGAATGTATAACTGTAAACATTAATAAAGCTGATAATTAATGGTATACATTGCATGGTTCGTATATTTTTTTGTCATAGTGCAGTTAATCATAGCACTTGTGAACCTTATATTTTCGTCAAAACTCAGGGATTTTGATTATAGAGGAAAACCACTTGTTTCGATCCTTATTCCAGCCAGAAATGAAGAAAAAAACATAGGGAATATCCTGAATGATATTCTTCACCAGAAATATAGTTTAATTGAAGTTATAGTATTTGACGATAATTCATCAGACAGGACTTCTGATATTGTAGAGGGATTTGCTTCAATGGACAAAAGGATCAGACTAACTAAATCAGTTAATTTACCTTACGGATGGCTTGGGAAAAACCATGCCTGCCATTCGTTATCTGAAATAGCTTTGGGTGATTATTTTCTCTTTCTCGATGCAGATGTAAGAATAAACGGTAACCTTGTTTATAATGCAATATCATATGCCGAACATTACAGATTATCACTTGTTTCAATCTTTCCAAAACAGATAATTTCCACACCGGGAGAAAAAATGACAGTTCCAAATATGAACTACATATTGCTTTCTCTGCTGCCA
>JBBQKF010000127.1:0-6980 GCA_038326615.1 Saccharofermentanales bacterium
GGTCCTTTGGTGATCCCCCGAAAAGGAATGACGATAAATCTCACACCTATGAATTTTCTGAAATATCATCAGTCAATTAACCTATTGGAGAAATCAAAAATTGAGGAGCGAAACAACATTTTTATTCTGAACGGACAACCAGCTACAACTTACACATTCAGGCACAACTATTATTTTATGATGGGCGATAACCGGCATAATTCAATCGATTCACGTTACTGGGGGTTTGTGCCCGAGGAAAATATTGTAGGAAAAGCATCAATTATCCTGTTCTCGAACGACTGGAATGGGATTAAATGGGATCGGATATTAAAATTATTGAAATAACAACATACTATGATCTACTCAAATTACCATTCAAAAATGGATAGGCTGGTTGGACTGTTATAATACAAGAAAACACTGGCTGCGTAGATTGTCTGTTCCAAGAAAATTGGCGTTTCGAGGCGGACGTTCTTTCGTTATCTGGGCGAACTGCGGCCGAAAGTTGCTGATATTTGCTTTTATAAAAGTAAAAAGACCTATTACCTGAAAATTGTTTTCGATGTTTAGTACAGTCCAAACAACAGAAACATTTCTAACAATAGAAACCACAGTAATAAGCGGTATGAAGGCTATTTTTTAAGGAAGAACGATATTTAAAAAAAGGAGGGAAACTAAAACTGTAATAAAATGAACGGCGAATTCAAACTCCAGAAGTGGTAGTTCCCTCCGGGGAGCAAAGATAAAGAAAAAACCAATTGTAGAAACGGTCGGTTTCTCTGTCTATGAAATGATAATAGGCAAATAATAAGCATTCTTATTGCAAATTTTAAAAACTCAATTATGAAAAGTAAAAAATTAATTTCTGTATTTTTAGTTTTATTTGTTGGTTTTGTTGGTTTTGTTGGTTCTTTACAAACTAATAATTCAACTGTAGGAGATATTGATCTTCAATCATTAATGCATTTTAATAAAGTTCAGGCAGAAGATTCTTGCCCTGGAGCTACGGGTGGAAATAAACATTGGGGTTGTTTCTTTTCTTGGCAAGATGGTTATGATTGTTGTGGAGTATCACGCAACAATGTTTGTGATGAATGTTAATTTAATTACAATATGGGGGGTAACCTCCATATTGTTTTATTGAATAAAAAATGTTTAATAAATAAAATAAAAATTTATGAAAAAAAATATTATTTACATATTATGTGGTTTGTTTATTTGTAGTTGCGTAAAGTCGAATAGAGATTATGTAATAGAAGATAAAGATTTTAATGGTTTGTTGCGCTTAGAAGAGAAGATATGTACCGTTAAAAGCATTCTTAATGTACGGGATTTTATTGTAGTTGATTCATTTTTAGTAGTTAATAACGCAAGAAAAGATAGTGTAATAATGGTGTTAAATCTGAATAATTTGAATTGTCTAAAATCGTGGGGAATAAAGGGAAACGGTCCAAACGAGATAGGAGTATTTACACATTTATTAAAAGTTGATTCTAATCGATTTCAATTTATTGATTTTAGTAAAAATAAAATTAATACCTACAGAAAAAATGATTTACAAAATGAAAATGAGGAAAGGATAAACTTTAATAAAAGTAAAGAGGCAATTAGGGAAGTACCTCAAAATATATTTTTAAAGGAAGGAAGAGAATATTATTATGATAGTCATATTGATAATGAACTATTCTTGAACAAGTGGATTAATGGAAGTTCCCCAATTGTTTTGAGGAAAATTGATAAATACGATAAGAGGGATAAATCTATAGCATATGCAGGAGTATTAACTATTGGAGAGAAATCTAATAAAATGATATATGCCTATAGATATATGAAACGTATTGACATAATGAACTTAGATGGTACATTAATTAAATCAATAATTAGGAAACCTGAAATAGCACTCTCGAAAATGGAAAATGGCAAATTTGATATAGAAAATTCTACATTATGTTATTGGGACATTCGTGCAACAAATAATTCATTTTTTGTATATTACATTGGTCATTCTGGAAGAGATATTTATAAAAATAATTTTCATGTACAGTGTTTTATTGAAGAATATGATTGGAATGGTAATCCTTTAAATCTATATAGTTTTAATAGATATATATCAAAATTTGAAATATTTCAAAAGCAAGATATGGCTATAACCTTCATCGGAAATCTTCAAGATGATGAAAATCCTTTAATTTTTTATTCCTTAGAAAAAAGATAGAAACAATTTTTATTCAGAATATTCAAACCAATTATGCACACGACCTTAGTTTCTTCATTTTTTCAGATAAGCTTATATGGTGAATATGAGAAAAATATAAACAATCGATTGTCGGCAGAACAAGAGTTTAATTACTTATATAAAATACTATATGCAAGCAAGATACAAGGTGAAACAAATCGCTTTGTGAGAAATACAACATCCAAGGGGCCGTGATGATATATCGTGAATTAGTTTTCATTTTCCATGAATATTCAGGTTGGAATGGCAAGAATAAAGTGCTTTATTTAACAGCCTGCCTTGTAAAATAATTTAAATGGTTGGTTTTGAGAAATTGACTACACTGTTTCTGACAGTATTCCAATTAGAATGGAAAAACATATATTTGCTGTTTTCAATCATGTGGTAAACTAAGTATCTCTAAGTTCCCTTGAAATATATCATTTAAAATAATATTGGAATATTTAAGCATAAATAACATAATAAGATTAATTTACAAAATGAAAAAACGAACCATTGTAGCTTTAATAATATCACTTTTAATTATATTTTCAATCATTATTACTGTCAAGTATAATATTTCTCAGGACAATTTATTTAGAGAGAAAAATAAATATGCAGAGGAATTTAAAGGTATGTCTTCTTTTTTTAATCTATTATATGATGAGAGAAGTCATTTAGATGAGTTTGCATTTGAATTAAGTAAAAATTATCAAATTAAAAATAAGTTGTTATGTGTTTTTAGCTCAAATACTTGCACTAAATGTGTTATTGAAGAATTGAATTTCTTGAAGATGCAATTCACCAAATATGGACCATCATTTGACAATATTGTATTGGTATGTTTGACAGATGAGGAGAATTTGTTTGAAGTCTACCCATTTAAAGAGTATGCAAAATTATTTAGAAATGTTTGTCTAAATTCTGGTGGTGAATTAAATAGAATTAAACAAAAACCTTTTTATATGTACATTACCAAGACAGGAAAATATAACTATTTCTATATTCCAGAATTAATTCCTTCGTTTAAAGAAAGGTACTTTGAAGAAGTTTCATATATACTTTTAAAAAATAGTGATAAGAGGTAACCACTCAGGTCTTTTATTGTTTTTTGAGTCTAAATCAGCGTTAAACAAAAACAGCTTATTTTTTCCTCAACTCATTTTCCTTAGGCTGAGTCGGTAATCGCCGGTTTGTTATGGTCTCGAAAGAGGAACTTCGGAAACTGAACAAGGAAAAACTGGTTGATCTCGTCTATGATCTATTGATCAGGGTTGGCAAATTAACGGCTGAAGTACAGGAGCTCCTGTAAAAAGTAATAAAGCTCAAGGCTCCAAAAAACAGTAGCAACAGTTCTCCGCCACCTTTTCATGACCTATTGCAATTGTTACTGCATCAGTTCAGTATGGAAACAATTTGATCGCCTTCATCGCATACCTCAGTTCTCGACAATATTTTCCATATGCACGTTTATCCGAATTAATACAGAGTATTACAAATATCTCCATGAGCGAAGGTACGATATTTAACCTTCTTAATAAAGCCGACAATATTGTTTTGCCCATCTACCAAGGAATCAAAGAAGAGATATCAAAAGCAACTACGGTAGGTGGTGATGAATCGGGAATTAAAGTTAAAAAGGATAATTTTGGGGCCTGGACCTGGCAAACGATACTGGCCACTTACATTGTAATCTCAAATACCAAGGGTTTTGTAACTGTCGAAAATGCATTCCCCAATGGATTTACAAATGCAACTTATGTAAGTGATTCATTGAGTGCGCAACTAAAAACGTTTGCTCAAAGACATCAATTGTGTCTTGCACATCTACTGCGGAAACTAAAATACTTCGAAGAGATATAACATCACAAATGGGTGACAGACATGAAGGTCTTACTGAAAAGGGCAATAAGATTAAAAGACACAATGCCCCGGGAACAGTATATTGAACCCTTAGAAGTGAGGAATGCATTACTAAAAGAATTTGAAATTCTGATCAACCAACTTTTACCGGATACAGTTTCAAAAATATTCCCTTTCCAGAATAGATTAATAAAACGTCAAGATCAGGTATTCAACTTCTTGATTTATACGGATGTGCAGTATAACAACAATGGTTCTGAACGGGCAATTCGCAATGTGAAAGTTAAGCAAAAAGTCTCAGGAAGTTTTCGTTCTGAACGTGGCGCTGAAATATTTGCAATATTGAGATCGGTATTTGACACAATCATTAAAAAAGGTGGAAACCCATTTGAAACAATCCGCTTTGCCATAAATATCGCTGCCAGTAAGAATGAATCCCAGATCAGCAGTAAGCGATAGAAATTCCGATAACCCAAATGTGATTAGCAATATATTACTGAGATTTATCCAGCGATAGAACTGCTATATTTGTTGGTCATCTATTGACCAAATTAAACGAATCGACCTGAGTAGTTACGAAGGTTTTGATTATTCAGTACCTTGCGATAGATATTATCACGGACCATGGTGTGGTGCACACTATACTCAAAATGGTTATGATATATATTACTCAGCCGCAGGCTATTTTTAAGAAAGAAATCATATCTTATTTTGCAATATGATTATATTCTATTACCATTTTACCTAAGAATTGGCATGTGCAATAATTGCGCATGCCAATATAAATATAAATTCTATTTAAATGAAGAATGTTATTGCTTTTTTATTTGTATTGTATATCTTAGTAGGATGTGCAGGTAAGCATAAGTCAGGCATACAAAATGATATCCGGATAAGTTCGGAGAATTTAGTGTTCAGTCAAGAGCGAAAATTGAGTAGCCAACTAATTAAATTAAGTTTCATATTAAACGATCCGATGCAACTCGTCATGGCCGATTCGTTATTGCTAATAGGCGACTTTGGAGAAGGGTTGGTAAAAGTGGTTGATCCTTTAAGAGGAAGATTATTAAACAGTATTTGCCGCATAGGAAGAGGTCCGGGTGAGTTTTCAGAGCGCATAAAGATAACTTATAATAAACGAGACAAAACCATTAATGTTTTCGAGGTAAATGTCAAAGTTTTAGCCCAATTCCCTATATCCGCAGCCTTAAAATGGGAGAACGATCTGGTAAAGAAAGTTCATCTTGACAAACCTTTTCTTCAGCAAGCAATTAAATGTAATGATTCGCTTTTAATTGGCGTTGGTATGTTAGAAAAACGTTATGCACTTTTAAATCCTGATGGTAAATCTATTAATGTTAAATATGACTATCCAGATTTGTCAGGGAAGAATTGGTCTTTTCATTTAAAGTCAATTGCATATCAGAATGAGCTGGTTGTAAATAGTATAGGGAACAGACTTGTGGAAGCATCTTTGTATTGTGATAATATCGAGTTTTTCGCGGTAAAGGGAACTGATATCGATAAAATAAAGGAATATCAATCGTATTGTCCCGATCTTGAAAATCGATCAGGTGGAGAAATGAAAATACTGCACCCCAAAGAAGATACCAAATTTGGATACTTAGCCATTTGTGCACAGGGCAATCATGTATATTGCTTGTATTCAGGAAAGACAATCAAAGAATCGCATGGGAAAGGGGGACCATTACAAGGCTCGATTATTCGTGTTTTCGACTTCGATGGCAACCCTGTTGTTTCATATAATTTAGATCGGGATGTTTTTAAGATCACGGTTGATACCCACGAGAATACATTATACGCGATTGTTCATACCCCAGAACCCGAAATTGTTAAATTCCAGCTATGAGATATTGTATGTTTGTATTGTTAGCATACTTCGGCGCGTGTACCAATCCGGTTAAGGAAAGTCGTGAAGCCAAAATTGTTGAAGAACTAACGGGCAAAGAAATGGTGTTTACCAATTTTTTGTTGGCTGATCATCCATTTGTCGGTCAATCATCCGGGAATATTTTTCAACAAAAAATATCAAAGATTGTTACGATTATTAATTTTGATTGTGGCTCATGCAGGGAGTCGATTAAAAAATGGAAAGAATATCTGAATGGGAAGAATATTACTTTTATAATAATCGTCAAAGGTAGCAATGAGGATTTTTTTAACGAGATTCGATCAAAGGAATCATCAAGTTTTCTTTATATTTATTACGATAGAGACAATGTCTTTGAGTCGACCAACAAAATACCCCAAGACACAAGATTTCAGACTTTTTTGATTAATAGCGAGAATAAAATTCGTATTATTGGTAACCCTTTGTTTAATAAAGCGATTGCAAAATTATACGATGAAGAAACTATAAGTGTTAATGCTCCTGCTATTCAATAATGAATATTCTATGGCTATTCCCAAATCTCACCCCACCTCCTTTTCTATCCTGATCGTCTTCCTCCTGTTGATGATTGTTGGCGCCAGCCTGTTACCCTTCCTGAATGTGCAGCTGACTCCATCGCGCTCGTTGCCAGGTTTGTCTGTAAGTTACAGTTGGCCTGACGCATCTGCACGCGTAATCGAACAGGAAGTTAGCTCGAAACTCGAAGGTTTGTTTAGCGGTGTTAAGGGCATCAGGGAGGTTTCTTCTCAGTCCTCGAAAGGGTACGGACGCATCAGCCTGTCGTTCAAAAAAAAGGTTAATTTGGATGCTGTACGATTTGAAGTAGCTTCCATTATCCGAAGAGTTTACGGCGATTTACCGGAACAGGTTTCGTTCCCAGAGCTTTCGATGAGCACCAGTGGAGACAATAGTGGCCCCATATTGACCTATATGCTGAACGCCAAGACCAGTCCTTTTTTTATTCAGAAATATGCCGAGAGCTATCTGGTAACCAAATTATCAACAATA
>JBBQKF010000128.1:0-6953 GCA_038326615.1 Saccharofermentanales bacterium
ATTTTATATCTCACGCGAACAGGAACCCATAGTGATTTGTTCTGAGGATTAAAGATCAACTTGTCTGTGGCAACAATATGGCAACAAAAAATCGGATAGTCCATAAATTATGGATAATTCAAATAATAAAGATACCTACTGTGTATAGCAACAAATTAAAGATTCCAAAGCCCATAGCTCAGGGGGAACACGAACGAGCTGAATATGGTAAAGGATTAATTAAATATCTTTCGAAAGCACTTACAACCGAATTTGGAAAAGGCTTTACGATTACAAATATAAAATATATGCGTCAATTTTATTTGACTTTCAAAAATCGCCACACACTGTGTGACCAATTAAGTTGGTCACATTATCGTTTACTAATGAGAATTGATAATGACGAACGCAGAGACTTTTATTTAAAGGAATGTGCTGAAAGTAATTGGAGTGTTCGACAAATAGAGAGACAAATCAACTCCTTTTTTTATGAACGGTTGATTGCAACACAGGAAAGTGAAAAAATGGCAGTCAGAAATGAAATACAGCTTATTGAACCTCTGATTAATCCGAAATATATCCTTAAAGACCCTTACATATTGGAGTTTTTGGATTTGAAGGAAAACAAGTCGTATTTTGAGAAAGATATTGAGCAAGGACTTATTGATAATATTCAGGAGTTTTTACTTGAGCTCGGGAAAGGATTTTCATTTGTAGCAAGACAAAAAAGAATTACTATTGACGGTGATCATTTTTATATCGACTTAGTATTTTATAACTACATACTTAAATGTTTTGTCTTAATCAATTTGAAGACCGGAAAACTTACTCATCAGGACATTGGACAAATTGATTTTTATGTCAGGTATTTTGAAAAAGAAATAAAAAGTGAAGGGGACAATTCAACAATCGGAATTGTGCTATGTTCAGACAAAAATGATACGATGGTAAAATATTCCGTTCTCGAAGAAAATGCTAATCTTTTTGCTTCAAAATACATGATGTATATTCCAAGTGAGGAAGAACTGAAAAAGGAAATTACAAGAGAAAGAAAATTAATTGAGCAAAATTTACTCAATGATTAGAGCGTAATGCATACAAATCCGGGAAGAGTTCGTCATATTATTTCACTCGGTCGATTCGTAAATATTTTTCTCTTAAATACCACGCTTGCTCACTGCTGATTGCATTACCTACCTCGGCCGTGTTAATTTCGCTTTGCAATTCACAGAAGTCACAGTCTCAACAAACTGATTTTTAGCAGTTCATAGGTAAAAAAACACAAATGAATAGAGAATTTGAATTATTGGGGAGGGGAGAGGTGTATCAATTATCGAAAAAACAAGTGCAATTTCGAAGAAAAATGAAATAACTGTTGTTATTGATTAGATAAAACATTAAAATATTAAGCAGAAGCTAAAGTGCTGCCTACAAATAACAAATGTAAGAGCAGGTATAAAACATCTGCTCTTTTGTATGCCCGAAAAATGTCGACTTCATATAACCAATAGTATAAGATGAAATAAATCAAGGAATCACCTTATTTGATTTTTATCTTTAAGATGAAATTTAAACAGCTCAAGATTCCTTTTATTAAGTACTCTTGAGCTGTTTTGGGTTCGCTCGGTATGGACAAGGTTAATAATGATCGAGCAGTGCGTTTTCGGAAATGGGCAGGTCAAATCGTCAAGGATTATACCATTCAAGGGTGGATAATGGACGTTGATCGGCTGAAAAAAGGACATATGTTCACAGACGAGTATTTTGACCGCCAACTACAATACATTAGGGAAATTCGCCTGCCGGAGCGCAAATTCTATCGAAAATGTACTGTCAGGCGATCTTGCTACGCTTTTAAGGAAAATTCAAAATGCTGTTGTATTTTACGAATAATATAGGTATAATAATAACAGCAACAATAAATTTTGAGGAGAGATTATTATGCCAAATATTAAACCGGTATCTGATTTGAGAAACTACAACGAGGTTTTAAGAGATATTGCAGTGGGCGAGCCTGTTTTTCTAACGAAAAACGGTCGTGGTCGTTATGCAATCATGGATATTGATGATTATGAAAAGACACAAGCAAAAATTCACTTGATGAGCGAGCTAGCTAAAGGTGAAAAATCCGGCAGAGAAAAAGGATGGCTTAGTGTAGAAGAAGTGGAAAGAAATTTAGGTGCCCAGAATGGCTAAATTGCAGATATCTCCATCTGCTAATGGTGATTTATTATCTATTAGGGAATATATAACAAAGGATTTGGATAATCCAAAAGCTGCGGATAATACAGTTGGTAAAATTATTAAAAGAATAAAAATACTTGTTGACTTTCCCTTGTCCGGAGCTCCGCTTGAAAGCATTATTGATTTTTCAAACGATTATAGATTTGTTGTCAGCGGCAATTTTATATCTTTTTACCGCTACATAGATGACACGATTTTTGTTGACAGAGTGTTGTATGGGGGCAGAGATTTTGTTAAAATTTTGTTTGGGGGTTTGTCTGAACAACCAACAGAAGAAAATTAATTTTACGAATCATTTTAATAAGTTAATTGACAATACGAATTGATTTTCCTCCAAACATCGATTATAATAAATTTAGTAACAAACCGCTTTTTACTATTCTGTATAGAATAGCATCAGAGCAAGTTATCATTTTGATAACATTTTGATAACAGTCCATCGTATAGGGTGGATAATATGGATACATCAAATAATCAAAAGAATACAGTATCATATCAGCTAAACAAAACTGTTTAATTTATGATGCTGGCCATTGAGTTCCTGTAATGCAGGCAAATCTAATATTTCCGGCATTTCTAATATTTCCAGCAATTCTAATATTTCCAGCAATTCTAATATTTCAAGTAATGCTAATAATTCAAGCAACCCTCGAATAACTGAATCCCCTATTGATACGTCAAATATAACATTATATGAAAGATCTTATGCTATAGCAACAGATGAGCAAAAGAGACAATTGGAGATAATCAATGATGATAAAAGCATGGATCTCCCAGGTCAGTGGACTAGAAGGATTATGATTGTCATGAATGATTTACCTGCTGATACTCCGGTATTAACAATGTCGTTGATTGAATCAATTTGTAGGTCTAATAAAGTAATCGAAGCTTATAATGCGGGTGATATCTTTGAATATACTATCAATGCTGAACTCAATAAATATGCAGGTGCTCCAGATTGGGAAGGTGGGAGTGGTATATATAGATGCATCTATTTTCTAAATGCTGAAAAGAGTATGAGTGTTATGATATATTTTAATTCAATCTACTTTGTGAAATTGCAACCTGACGGCAGTACTATCAGCGTCAGTCTAATGAAATACGATCAGCCATTTTCGTCATTAATCTCAGACTGAGGTATCATAAAAGGTTCTGTTTCAAAAATACTTTTCATCTCGCTTTTATAGAAATCCTCTGATAAATTAAAACAAATGGCTATCGCGTTTACTCGGAAACTGCTATTGGTCGAAAAGCTCAAAGTTTATCAACTTACCATTATAAAGAAGTGTCAGTATTTGAGTGCAGACAAGAGATATGATGATGGGAAAATCACAAAGAAGTTATGAAAGGAACCTACAACATCATTCCGATTATATATAAACGAAGTACGTGGAAGACACAAACTGAAAACCAGGAATGGGATATTAAAATGTTTATTACAATGAGAAGAGAGAAGTTTTCTTACATTATTCTGAAAAATATTCCAGAGAACCATGAATGATAATGGTATTAAAAAACAGGGACTTTATCAGAAAAAATGTCTGGAAAAAGTCTAAGAGTTCGTGATATGAAAAGGGGTGCTGAAATGATAAAAAAAGGTAAAAGTATGTTGTTTAAAATTGTTATATTTTCGTGTATTCTCCTTGTTTCTGGATTTGTTTTTTTAGTTATTACTTTTTTTGTTGGCAACCCTATTTCTAGTATTGCTGCAAAAAACAGGGTTCAGCGGTATATTCAAGATGTATATTCTCCAGATGGCATAGTTGAAAAATCTTACTACTCTGCTAAGAATGGATATTACGTAGTTCAAACAAAAATCGATAATGAAAAAATTAATTTTAAATATTCTTCCAATTTTATTACAGATGAAAAAGTAGAGGCTTATTATCAAAAACGCTTCGATAATGATTATATTGTAGCCTGCCAAGCTTTAATGGAAAATACCCATTTAGAATTTCCTGCAAATATCTTCGTTTTGACTTCCGTAATTACTGATGATGATTATAATTCCAATATTGAAAAATTGCATGTCCAACAAAAGATGTACTTAATGGGAATTAGAAATTACGATAAAGTGATTTCAGAAAATGACAGCAATAATATGGCAAGCAAAATAGCAAGTCAATTGTTGGACAAATTAGGTGATCAATATAATTTCAAGTCAATTCAAATGAATTATGTGGACAAATTTGGAGCATATGAAATTGTTATTAACAACAAAGCACTTACTCTTGATCAACTTTCAAAACATACAATAAAGCTGGATGTTGACAACATTGGGGAAGAAGAAAAAGTATTTATTGAAAAATTAAACAAATGATAAATTCGTATATCCGAAACCCCGCATGTTGATTGCGTAGTTCCCGGAAGCCCTTATATTATTTATATATTTGTAAGATGATGCCGATCACGCGGCGGTCAACATACCCTGCACAATTATCCTCAGAAGAATAATTAAAAAGTATAGGTAAAATTAAAAGGTTTAGGCACTGGCTCCAAAATGCTCGGATGATATGGCGTCAAGCTGTGCCGCAATATGTTCAAAATTACAATCTAAATCCAGCGTCCGGACACTTATCCTATTGCCACTCATCCGATATGTGTTATTTGGTAGTACGGCTTCATCGGTTCTAGCGTAGAGCAACATACCGGATACTTCATGCGGCTGGCTCCTTAGCTGACTTTCTTTGTTCTTCACATAAGTAAATATCTGATAAAGATTCCCGGAATGAAGTGTATGCACATCGTACTGGGTCTGCATCGTATTAGAATAATACTTTGCATCGATTATCAGCGTCTTCTCATCTTTCGAAAGCGTAATATCGGTCTGCATAACCGGAAGCATAGCATTCATATCATCATCCAACTGCCAAGGAATCTGAGATGAATTTGCCTTTATCTCCGGATGTTCTCTTTTGAAATATTCCAGTATAAATTTCTCGTACAGTCGGGACATGCGCTGTTCATCAACGAAATCCATCAGTTTTTTTGTCCCATCGGAATTACTCTGAAGAAGTCCTTTCACGATCAGGTAACAGATTGAAATAAGCATCCTGTAAGTTTGATTGTTCCGGTTGTACTGAAAACCCCAGTTTATATTATGAACATCCAGCATTTCAACCTCGCCAAAGAATACGAACAGTTTACGCAGTTCCTTTTTTCGTGTTTTGGAAATATACGAACGCAGCAGAAGTTCAACAGTAGTCTTGATAACCCGATTCATATAGAAATTCACTGAAAAATCATCATACGCACACACCAACTGCTTTTTTAGCATCGTCCGAGTTTTTATCGATTCTGAAATATCGATCTTTCCTCTAATTGCAGATAACGCATCCGTTTCCGGGATGTATTCCCGCCCGAGACCTCTCTTGAGTTGAAAAGAAATACCTTTTGTCAGAATGGCTGCGCATAGCTCTGCAACGTTATTAAATTGTTCTGTGGCTATATTTTTATAGCCTTGCTCATTCAATACTCGGAAAGCATATGACAGCATATAATAAACGTTCTGTACAGGTATCACTTAATCGCACTCCTTAAATAGTTAGTCCAGTCTTTGATCTTCAGTGGTTCATCAAACCAGTATTCCTTCAATAGCGGGATGAGCTCATACTCGACGATATTTGAAAGCACAGAATGTGTAATTTCATCCATCTCACAGAAGTAGCTGTGGCCTATGCAGAAACTCTCGCCGAGAGATTCATCCGCTGTAATGACTCCGTTCAGATTTTCAACACAGGTGATGAGATTATCAAATTTTTCGTTCTTCAAGCCCATACGGTATTCTCTGAAACCATCCGATTCAAATCCTGGCCTCATTTCATAGAAAGCAAAACGCCTACGAAGTGCGTAGTCAAGCATAGCCAAACTTCTATCCGCTGTGTTCATCATGCCAATAATATATATCCAGTTCCGGGGTTTGATTTATGAGTATTGGCGTCAGGTTTCTTCCCTGTACATGTGCAAGGTTATTTTTTCCCAGGGAGGCGCAAAGCCGTCCTACTAGATTGTCCACCCAGGCCACTGCACCATAATGAAGTGCTGTCAGACTGCGGATGTCAAACCCCTCCGGTATTGGATAGTGGTCAAACAAAGAAGTATTTCCCTTATCTTGGATATATTTCCAAAAAAAATCATCATATGAATAAATACGGAACCATAAATCTTCATCGGGCAGTTTCCCATTTTGCGGCACATTTGACAGCATTAAAAATTAAAATCCCCCAGACCCTAAATAAACAAAGGGTTTGAGGGATTTATAAAATTCGATTTTACTTTTCTACACTATAACCAGCTGCAACCCAGGCTTCATAATTTCCTTCAAGCCTGTAAACATTTGTAAATCCAGCGTCTATGAGTTTCTTCGCTCCTTGTATAGCAACACTGGCAGTAAACCAGATATGTTTGTTTTTGTCTAAAGTAGGGATTGCATCATCTAATGAACCATCACCAAGATAGTAATTAACAGCACCCGGAAGGTGACCCTGATTGAAATTAGGTGAAACGTCAATTATTATGAGATCAGGTGTAGTGTCGATTAATTCTTTAGCTTCAGCAGGAGTAATGTCCTTATATGAAGTCATATCTTCAGTTATCCAAACCTTTATTAAATCCAAACCTTTTCTAACAAATGCCTAATTTTACTTGATTGAGCATTAAAAAGGTTTGGATTTTATTTCTATTTTTTCTTATTATCTAGTCCACAGAAGTTTATCAAGGAACCATCTGCA
>JBBQKF010000129.1:0-6953 GCA_038326615.1 Saccharofermentanales bacterium
ATACTTTTTAACCGTTTCGCTGCTGCTGGCCAATGGCAACACATACAACAACGTAAAATGAGCATCGTCCACTTCCAACCCTTTACGCAATAAGCGAAGAATTCCATACTTTTTGATCAGCCGGTCGAGGCGTTCCAGTATTTTGAGCTTCCAGTCAATTTGCTTTTGCAGTTTGGCCAACTCATCTTTTTGAGTCGTTTCCAGAAAACTCCAAAAGTGATGTTCGTCAATGGCAAATTTTGCATTGAAGTTTTCGGGTGACCCAATGAAATAGCCGTTGCCACTCCGGTACAGTTCTGCGCGATCGGTAATGGAATCCATGGTTATCCCTTGTTCCTTTAGTTCTTCAAGGCAAGAGCCGGTTAGGCGTTTCTCGATGGCTGATTCGAGGGCTTGTTCGTTGGTCATACTTGTCATGATTCTTGCTTGATTAAATCTAAATAAACTTCATATTCTGAAATAATAGGTTTGTACTTCTCATTGGTAAAGAAGTCCTTTATCGGGATAATTTCATTTTTATTTCTTACGAGCCATATTTCGTAATTATCCATTTCGCTTTTGCCAAATTCAAATTCGGATTTAGTAAGCGTAAATCGACCATTATCAAAGGTTTTTACTTCAACGTATTTTACAATTCCATTTTTATCAGTGTATCTTATGTCGCAATGAAGACCTTCATTATCTTTTGCTACATGGTCTACACCTTCAAAATTATTTTCTCGCAAATGGTCAAAAACTATTCTTTCAGATTCATTGCCTGTCTCTTTAAGTCTTCTTTGATTTGTTTCTTTTGGTGTAAATACATGGTGACCATTTTTACTTATTCCTAATTTTCCATTTTTTGATTTTAAATTATCACTGCTTGTTATTGTGGGTTTACTATTTGTACTTGCATTAGAGGATTCATCCAGATTATTAGCACCATGATCCTCATGTATTGGAATTTCTAATCGAATTGCATCAAGTGCATCTTCGAAATATAACAGACTTTTTAAACGCTCGTTTTGTGAAATATAATGAAGCTCGTCAGCATTAAATCGTAAAGCATTCTTATCGCGTATTAAAGTAATATCAATTACTTCTGAAAAATCTAAATCTCCATAAAGGGATTTAGCAAAATTTTCAAATACAATTATATAGTCCAAAGGGAAGGTGTACGCATTAGAATCAGCTAATTGCGCAGCGAAATCGTTAAAGTTTTCAAACTTGTTTATCTCCGATAAATAGTGAGCCTGCTCGATAATTGAATTATTTTTCAATTTTTTCCAGACTGCAGATTTTATAACATTTTTTTTCGACAGTATTACATTCTTTATTTTTTTGAAATGGATATTGGAAATACTAATGTCATATAAGAAATGAGTTGCAAAATCCTTAAGTTCTATGTTTAGGTCAGTAAAGAGGACTTTGACTTTTTTTATCTCCTCTTCATTATTTACATTTTCATAGTCCAAAGAGCTTGAGTCAAAATCAATATTTAGTTGTTGTTTAATGAAGATTTCCAGTGCCAGATCATCTAACTGTTCATAATAATTAATTCCTTTAGTTGCTAAAACTCCTTGCCAAAAAGCTTGTTTATAGTCAGCTAAACCCAATAATTCGCGTGATTCTTGAAATGTATCTTCACCAAAATTATTCTTTACATCTCGCAAAACTTCGTTGTAATCTCTTCTAAAAAGATTTCTGAATGAATCGTATTCACCACTCACATCAAAAGACAGGGAAATGATGTCTGCACAACTGTCAGTGAATAAAGTATTTATATGAAGGTCGCTAATTAAGTCTTCACTTTTCACTTTAATATAGTATGTATATTCATTTTGGTGTAAGAATTCGTAATTGGCAACCTCATAAGTATTTCCATCGATTTTGTATTTGATTTCAGAACAGAGAACAATTGTAATTTTCTTACAAATGGAAGCCTGTAGCTTTTTAAACTTTATACCTTCATCAATGTCTATTCTATAAGTCAGAAACAATGGTTTAAGACTATCAAGAAGTGCATTGAATTGATCCGATAATTCCTTAATAATTTCATATTTCACTATATCTATATGCACATCTTTAAGGTCATTTATTCCAAAAAACTTAATAGCATCAGCACCACCAGATCTGGCGGGAAAGTTGAAAATTGGATATTTCTGTTTTAACTTTTTTGGTAATTTTATTTTATCACTAAAATATATCTCAGATTGATCGAAATGCTTTAATCCATCGCCATCATCCGCGAATAATCTAATCTTACTTTTAATTTCCAGGTCATTTTCTTTGAAATGACTTAATGCTTTTTTGTAGATAGTTTGCGTTTTTTTTCCATTTGGGTATTTCTCAGGTAGCTTATTCATTATTTCAGTTACCTTAATGATTGAAAGATCATTGAAGTTATCTTTTGCCCCCAACAAAATTAAAATTGGATTAATCAGACTCTTAGAAGCCCCATTTTCAATAAAAAAATCTTTTCTATAATCAATGTAGAAATCATTTACCCAGCTGTAAATTTCATCAATCAGATAATTTTGAAAATCATATGGGAAAAGTGTGTTGATCTCATATTTTATATAAGATGGTTTTTTACTTATGTTGTTATATCCACGATAATTATAAGCAAACGTGTCCTTGTTATGCTGATCATCGATTTGATTTTGCAATTTTCTATCAAAATGAATCCATAATATCAATCGTTCAATAGATATTTTTTTGAGAATATGATGTAATTTTTCAATGCGATTTATTGTTGTTTTGTACCTTTGTTCGTGCCCGTATTTACTATAATCTCTAACATAGTCCCTATATTTATCTATACCATAATTTTCATGGGTCTCTTGTCTGTAGACAGCGTAATCATTCAATCCCAACCACCTTAGATATTCCTCTATTTTATCAATATTATCAGTTTCTAAACCTAAATTAGAAGGAGAATCGACATAATCATTGTCACTATAAATTCCTTCAAATATGACCTCAGTTATTTTACCTGTTGGATAAAAATTTGAGAACATTAATTCATCTATGAATTTAATCTCTTTGTCTTTGGTAATTGCTGGGGTACGTACTTTTTCAGGCAATTTTGTACCGTCATCAAATTGCATATAATTATGAAATAAACAATCATTCATTTCTTTAATAACCAACATAGATGATGATGGGTTATCTTCTATTTGACTTCGAGTCTCACTTATAATTTTTTGGGCTAATGTTGCAGGTTCGTAACTATGTATATTGCAAAATCCCTTTAGTTTGTCATATATGAATCTACCTTTATTGGGATTGTCAGCTTTTTCAAAATCGAATTTTACAAGTAGCTTTTCAAAAAGATCTTTGTTTATAAATTGAATATGTGCAAAACCCGGAGTTTTAAGTTTGTTTTCTTTTGTTACTGTCGTATAAATATATTCATCACCATTGATCACTTTTCTCTCGTCAGTATCATTGATCAAGAAATTAATCTTATTTGTAAATTTTTCAATTATAAAATCACCTTCTTTAACAATTTGACTTATGAATAGCGCTCTATTATCGTCATCCATTTCATGTTCCGCTATTCTATTGATCACTTTATCAACATTTTGTAACTTGGATAATTTTGCTGCAATATCACTTTTCCATTCAAAAACAGAAAGACTAATTGGATTCATTGGAATTAAATGCATGTTGATGACGTTTTGTCCTCCAATGGTTTGAAGCATTTTTGCAAAATCATCACTGATGTACAATGATTGCTCTATGGATTTATATGTATTGTCAATACATGGAAAAATAGCTTCACTGCCAATTGCCTCTTTTATTAATTCATAATAACCCAACTTATTTAAAGTATCTGCTTTATGTTTGTGATTTAGAATTTCGAGAGGTTTATAACTAACCTTCTCTTTAGTGAAATATTTGGCTACTTTAATGGTAAAATGTACCACCTTTTCGAGAATGATCTTATTTTTATCAGATTCAATTATTTGATTTCTTGTGGGGTCAAGATCAAAAGTGGCATGTAGTATATAGGGTTGATTTAAATGAATATTGGTAGGAAAGAATGAATATAAATTAGGAACAGATCTTTGGAAATTCTCTTCAATTGCGATTTTAATTTGATAGAATTCTTCCTCTTCTTTATTTGATTTAAAATCTGTATCAAAAACTCCTTCTTTTTCAAAAATAAGCCAGCTATTCCCGTTAAAACTTATCTTTTCATAAGGCAAAAAATCCTTTGAATCAATATTTATTTTTTTCTTACAAGTTTTAATATCAATAATATCCTCACCGAATCCCTCAAACCTTACAATTTCTAGATTTCGAAGAAATAATAACGTTTCAGGTGTAATATTTTTAACCTGTTCTAATATTTTCTTTAAAGAATTATTTTTGTATTGGATTATAATTGATGTCACAAACTGATCCTGTTTTATAACAGAAAGTTTTGGTATAGATAAAAATGGAATTGGAATAATAGACTTTTTTAGCTCTTCTTCCTTTAAAATTTGTTCTTGAATTTCTTTATCAAATAAACTATCGAACGTTTTTAATCTGTTCTCTTCGTTGTACTTTAATGATATATTATTGCTTTGAATTTCAATTGCATTACTCCAATTAATGATAGAACGAAACCCTAATCCTTTGTTCCCAATGTATTTTCTTTTCGACGTTTTTGATGAAAGATTTGCAATGAATAAAGATCGATATCCTTTTTTTGAAAAAGGGGAATTGCCATTGTTACTAATGCTAATTGTTTGTGCTTTCTTATCAAGTCTTATTAAAACTTCGTTTGCTCCTTCATCATCACAATTTTGCAATAATTCAAGTAATTGTCGCCCATTATAGCCCATAACCGTTTCTATTTCACGGTAATACTCACCAAGCATTTCGTTATAATCTGCTTTGTAGCGCTTTTTCTTATTACGTATAAGTAGCTTAATGTATTCTTTCATATTATCCCACTTTTATTTTCCCCGTTACCGCGCTATTAATCAACGTTGTATTATACTCCTTCAATTTCTCAATTTCCTTTTCTTTAAGGGAAATGGCAGTGGCGATTTTGGTTGTAGTAGTTTCAATATACTTAAGAATTTCTATTTGTTCTTCTTTAGGAGGAAGTGGAATAAGCAAATTGTAAAATGCTTCCATATTAATACTTTCAACGGTTGCAGCTTGTTGGCGTGTTTCGAATAGAATTTGTGAATTATTTCCTTGAATTAATTTTTGAAGATATTCTGCAGAAATAAATTTGGTCAAAATTAGACATTTAATATCTTGATTTATAGCCATTTCTTTTCCCATGATAGAAATAGCAAAAGTGTGTTGAAGAATTCCTGACCTAGTAACAAAAACTACTGATCCTTTTGGGGCAATATTCGATGAGGAATGCAATAGACCTTTATAAGATATTTCTCTTATAGTGTTATTCAGATAATTTGTTTTTACATCAATAGATGAAACCCATGGAATGCCACCATCCCAGTAATCAAGTTTATCAGTTGAAGGTGTTCCTCCACTAAAAGCTTTATTTATAAGATATTTCAACTTCTTCATCTCCCAATGCTCCGGAATTCCCCCAATCCATTCCACTCCGCTGTCTTTTAATTTTGCATTGGGATTTAAACCGCGGGTAACAGCTTTGTGAATCAATATTTGTCTGCGTTCTTTGAGCAAGTCGATTTGCTTTTCTTTGATACCAATGGCACTTTCTATATGAACCGTTTTGTTTTTCAGAAATGAGGCAATAGTAATTTGTTCTTCTTTTGGAGGAATAGTAGTTGTAATATGTTTGAAATCTTCATAATGCATATCCCATTGACCGACTCGAACACCATAAGACAACCTGTTATATTCTCCAATATATAAATTGCATCTTAATAATTGGTGAAGGTATTCTGGATGAATTTTCTCTGCGTTAACTTTACACGTGATATAAGCCGGACTGACAATTCCTTTATAAACGCTAATTCCCATTGAACCTTGCCAGGCTTTCATTTTATAAACTACTAAATCTCCTGGTGCAACAGCTTTATAATTTGATGTGTCGAGTGAGGTTGCATTGTGATTATCATCACGCGAATCCTTTTTTATTACGCCATATTCTCTATAAACTGATAATACTTCATAATCTGGATGATTTTTATCGCTTTTTAATTCTATAATTGAACCTAATGAGGCAGCTTCCCAATGTTCCGGAATTTCTCCGAGCCATTCCACTCCGGAGGGTTTGTAGGTGGGGTATTTTTGCAGGTTAGTTTTCAAGCTCGCTGTTGTTAAAAAAATGAAGAAGTTTTTCGCTAATATCTTCGGCAGAAGGCAACAAGGCCTTATATGCTACCGGCAAGGTATTGCTTGTGTTGTATGTTGATACACCAATTGGGTGAGTTGCCGTTTCGAGCGAATATTCAACAATGGTGCGGTCTTTACTTTTACAAATAATAATACCAATAGCCGAATTTTCGTGCGGTAACTTCACTTGTTTGTTTAATAGGGTCAGGTAAAATTCCATTTTACCTTTATGTTCGGGTTCAAACTCGCCAATTTTTAAGTCTATGGCTACAAGGCTTTGCAATTTGCGGTGAAACAGTAAAAGGTCAACACGGAATTCTTTATCGTTGACCCGTAATTTATATTGGTTCCCGATGAATGTGAAATCAGACCCCATTTCGAGCAAAAACTGGCGGATATTTTGAATTAAAGCTTGTTCGAGCTCACTCTCTGAATGTTCGTTAGCCAGATTAAGAAAATCAAATGTATAGTTGTCCTTTACGGCCAGCCAGGCTTGTTTCCGAATCGTTTCTGGTAGTACAGCATCAAAGTTGGTTTGATTGAGCAGGTATTTTTCGAAGGTTTTGTTCTCAACCTGATGGATCAACACATCTTTTGTCCAACCAAACTTATTGGTCGCCATGATGTAAAACTGGCGTTCCTGACTGTTTTTGCATTTCGATAAAATAACCAGATGTTTTGTCCAGCTAATTTCTCCA
>JBBQKF010000130.1:0-6921 GCA_038326615.1 Saccharofermentanales bacterium
AACCAGTCAGTAAAAATTTCCTCATTGGAACAACTTGAAAGCGAGAATGATGGTGAACTTGTAATTCATTCTCTTGAAAAAATGAGTATAGAGTATAATGGAATTACTCTTAACAAACTTGTTATCGAAACACGTAATATGTTTGATTCGTTAGAGGATCAAGACTTATTTCTATCAAAGGTCGCGCTTCAAGGATATGAATATAATAATTATTATGACAACTTTGTATTTGAAATTATTGATTTTAAAAGATATAATGTAGATCAAGCTTTTCCAAAGCTTACAAGACAAAATATGCCTCAAGCAATTAGAAAGACAATTTATGAAATATCTTTAGTAGATATCAGTTCTTTTGAAATCAAAGATTAACTGGAGGAGAATAAGTGGAATTCACAGAATACGAGAAGGATTTTGTTCAAACACTTCGCAATGATGCTGCCATTAGTGGCACAGATGCAGAAGATGAATTTATTGATAAAGCGTTGAGTTTGCTTGCCGATTATGATGAATTAACAGATCCAGTAAAATATTATTTTGGTAAAGCTGGACAGCGTGGTCGATTGATGCAAATTAACGGGTTTTCTTTCGATGAGGTTGAACATAGCCTCAATATATTAATCAGCGATTTTGAAAATTCATTTGCTCCTTCAAATCTTGTCGGCAGCCAAGTCGATTCGCTATATTGGAAAATGTATTATTTTTTAGATGAAGTGTGCAATGGCAATATAGGTCAATTTTGCGATGATTCTGATGATTGCTTAAAGGTCGCACGAATGATAAGAAAACGCATGAATGCACTTCAAGATGATCCAGAACTAATACTCAAAGTAAAATTTTACATCCTTACAAATAAAAAGCTCGATACAAAACTGCTGGATAAAGATCTTCTCGAAAATAGCACAAAAAAGAAATCCACTAAATCAAGCAGAAAAATTAAGAAAGTTGATTTTAATGAAAAACCTCTTGAAATCAACCTTTGGCCTATTGAAAGATTTTTTGAAATCGAATCTTCAAATAGTACAGAACCAATAATTATAGACTTTGTTGAAGATTTTAATTGCAAGGGTATCCCTTATATTAACGGAGAAATTGGTGAGAATTTGGGGTACTGCGCATACATAGCAATAATTCCAGGAAAACTGCTTGCTGATATTTATATTGAACATGGAAGCAAAGTTCTTGAAGGCAATGTCCGTGCATTTCTCGGAACAAATAGTCAAAAAAGTATCAACTTCGGAATTAAAAAAACTATTAATATAGAGCCGACCAAGTTTTTTACATATAACAATGGAATTGCCACCACAGCAGCAGGGGTTGAAATCAATTATTCTTGTGCTGAACCTCTCATTACTAAGATTATTGACTTTCAAATAATCAATGGAGGACAGACAACTGCAACACTTGCTGAGGCTGTTCTAAAAAAATCTGCTAACGCAAATTTAAACGGCATTTATGTTCCTATGAAACTGACAGTAATTGAAGATCGCGAAACTGAAGATGAAGATGGAGTTAGATTTTATGATAAAATGGTACAAGACATAGCAAAATATGCCAATAGTCAAAACAAAGTTAGTGCAGCTGATCTATTGTCTAATGATCCTTTCCATATTTGGATGGAAAAAATGTCAAAAAAACATCTTTCACCACCTGTGCAATATCCAGTGCCAACTGGCTGGTATTACGAAAGATCACGAAAAAAATATTTACGTGAACAGGAACAAATTCAAAACAAGAGTGGCAAAGATGAATCAAATCGTTTTCAGAAAAAGTTCCCCAAAAATCAGATAATAGACAAAGAGCAGTTGGCTATGTATCTTACCACGATTTCATGCAAACCAAGCATCGTATCTAAGGGTAAAAACTGGGTTATCAAGGAATTCGGCGAAGAAATCCGAGGTGAATACATAAAGAACAAAGCCGTATTTAATGAATTGTATTTTAAAAAATGTATCTGTGCAGCAATTGTTTTTCGCGCAGTGGATCATTACCTTGAAACAAACAAAGACAGTGCCAAAAAAAAGACTAATTTTTGGTATAAAGCTGGCGGATACAAAAGTGACATTGTTCCCTATTCCATCGCAAAAATGTTAAACAGTATTCCGAAGAGATACACACTTAACTGGGAGAAAATCTGGCAGAAACAAAACGTTTCAACCGCTTTCTTGCATGAAGTTGAAGTTGTTACTAAAATGACAAATGACTTTATTTGTAATAGTCATAGTATAATTGTTCACGAATATTGTAAGCGTACTTCTACATGGGAAGAATACCGTGATACAGTAGAATATAAGCCTTCCAATGCATTTTTGCAGGAGCTATTGCCACTGGAACTTGCTAAAGAACAAGAAGCATCAGCAAAAAACGATCAAAGAGAATTAGATGAACTTCAAGTCGTAATTCAGACGCTGACGTTAGGTGCAGATTACTGGAACGAACTTCTTGAGGAAGGTTCAAAAAGAAATATGCTTACATATCAAGAACAGTCAACGATAAAGCAGATAGTCACAATGGCATCAACGGGTGATATTCCTGCGTCCTCTTTTGGGAAAGTTCCAATTAAGACAATGAGTACTATCAAAGCTGTCCATGATATAAAAAATAAATTGGAAGCAGAAGGAATTAAAAGATAATATGAAGAAAACTACTTATAACATTGTTGAGCTTTTTAGCGGCATTGGTAGCCAAGCAAAGGCTTTGTGTAATATTGGCATTAACATTAAAACATTAGGCACATGCGAATGGGATATTCACGCGATGGTTGCCTATGATGCAATTCATAACGGAACAGATGTTATTGCCGAGGTTAAACACTTGACAAAAGAAGAACTTCTTAAAATACTTAGTACCTTCACATTAAGTAATAACGGCAAAGAAGCCATGAAATATATAGTATTGCAGACGTGTAAAGTGGAAGTGTTAAGAAGAATATATTCAGCGATTAAACGTAGTAATAATTTTGTCGATGTAAGTGGATTAAGCGGTGAACAACTACCGAAAAATATTGATATTTTAACATATTCATTTCCTTGTCAAGATTTGTCAAATGTGGGTGCATTTCATGGGTATAACAAAGGAATTGACAAAGATTCAGGGAGTAGATCCAGTTTGCTTTGGCAAGTAGGAAGAATATTAACCGAGATTAAACAATGTAAAAAAGTGCTACCGAGATTTTTATTGCTTGAAAATGTCCCTGCATTAGTAGCAAAAAGGCATTTTGAAAACTTTAGAACTTGGCAACAAGATCTTGAAGAACTTGGCTATAAAAATAAATATTTCTTTTTAAATGCAAGTGATTTTGGACTGCCTCAAAATAGACCAAGACTTTTCATGATAAGTGTTTTTGTGGGACAAGATGGGGAATTACAGAATAAAGTACAAGATTTTTTTAAACTTACAGATAATGATAGTATTGTTAATGAATATAAATCATCAAAATTCTATTGTGAAAAGAAAGTTGAAAATCTTCTTAGAACAGATTACAATAAGAAGAACCTATATGATGAAGCAGTTGAATGTACGCCAAATGATACGATATCGCGTCGAGCAATCTGGAATGAAAATCCCCAAATTATCTTGTTAGGAAATAAAATCAACTCCGCTATTCCAACAATTCGGACTATTACGACAAAGCAAGACAGAAACCCTAACTCGGGCAACCTATATTTTGATAGTCATATAGAAGGCAAAAGTAAATTTCGCTATTTAACTCCAAGAGAATGTTTTTTGTTTATGGGTTTTACAGATGAAGATTTTGAAAATGTTATTGAAAACAATCCATCTCCACGTAAAGGCAACGTCCTATTTCCGAGAGATAAGCTGATACGAATGGCAGGAAACAGCATCCCTGTGAAATTGTTAGAAGGGGTTTTTCTGCAAATAATGAAAATTGACGATATTATTCAGAAAAACATTTTGAGAGGCATATAAAATGGATAGTTATAAAATTTCTTTAGATAGGAAAGTTTTAAAACAATTAGGCTCGCAACTATATGGTGATACACCGAGTGTTATTGCTGAATTAGTGGCAAATAGTCATGATGCCGACGCCCATAATGTTTGGATCACATTAAACACAACCAACAGTAGCATAATCGTAGAAGATGATGGAAAAGGAATGGATGTAAACGATATCAACAATTCTTTCCTGAATATTGGTTACGATAAACGAGAAAAAAGTCAAAAGACTAATCTTGGGCGTAATATCATGGGCAGAAAAGGTATTGGAAAGCTTGCAGTTTTTTCATTAACAAGCAACTTGCGTGTACTATCAATTAAAAAAGGAGTTTCTTGTGGATGTGAGCTGAATTTTAATGAGATAACAGATAATAATAAGGAACCAAATGCAATAAATGGCAATGATATTTCATTTGATCCAAATAATATTTCTGAAGATCAATGTGGAACAAGACTTGAATTAATTAATGTAAAGAAAAAAATAGCATTGAGTTATCGATTTATAATAAGCAAATTAATAAGAATATTTGATGTGAATGATAGCAATTTTAAAATCTATATACGCAAAAATGAAGAAACTTACAAAAAACTTGAACGCAGTATTCTTGATTATTTCTCTATTATGGATACCATCATTGTAATTGGTGATGAACAATTGGATAAAATTGATAAAGTTAAGTCAAATACAATTGATAACAAATACAAATCTATTTCAACATATCATGAATTTGTACAAGGGCAAAAGAGTACAAAAAACAAGCTAAATATGCTTCCTTATGACTTAGAAGTAGAAGATTCATATGGAAATTCGAAAATAATTCAATTTACCTTAAATGGATGGATTGGAACAGTAGATTCATTGCCTCATCTAAAGGCTCTTGCTATTAAATTTATTGGAGATGATGAGGATGAAGATATAATCACAATAAATGATAACAGAATATCTTTATACGCAAGGGGTAAACTTGGTGAATATGATATTCTAACGAAAATAAAAAATAATAGAAATAGCGAAGCTTATGTGATCGGCGAGCTTTTTGTGGATATTTTTGAAGACAATGAACTTACAGATATGGCTATAAGTAATAGACGTGGTTATGAAGAAAACGATAGTAGATATACTGAAGTAATTAGAATATCAAAAAGACTTCTTGGCTACATTGTTAACGAGAAAGATGACGTACAAAAAAGAATCAAATACGATAATGCTATTGCTGCCGATATCGAGGAGTCAGAAAGAATTAAACAAGATTTCTGGAGCAATTTAAAAACTAAAGAAATTCTTGATAAAAAACTTGATGAGGATGAAAAATCAGTAGTTGAATTTGAAAATATTCAGTTTACAAGGGCGGTAAACAGCGGAAACTCTACAAAGAAAATCTTTATAAGTCACAGAACTGAACATAAGTTATATGGTCAGTTTATTGTTGATGTATTAGAAGAATATGATGTTGATGTGGAAAGATATGTTATCTTCACATCAAACAGAAAATTAGGAGTTCCTCAAGGAAAAGATATATATGTTTATTTGAAGCAATGCTTCCGCGATGATTTAATGGTAATATTCTTATTTGGTAAAGCGTTTTATGACTCCAATATTTGTGTTTCTGAAGCTGGTGCAGCTTGGGCAACCAACCAAAACTGTTTGAATGTTGCAATTGATATTGGGTTCAATGATATCGAGAAGCCAAGTAATAACGCACTAAGTAGTGTGAAATTTTTTAACATACATACTGACGATCAAATTATTACTTTACATGATTTCTTCAGGACGATAATTACAACAGGTCTTTCTATGAATATCGACGATGAAAGATTGTCAAATAGTTTGAAAATTGTGTTGAACCATTCGGACTATTCTGATTCAAATATCAACAATCCAAAAACATTTTGTCCTTATCGTAAATTTCTTCCTCATCCCACTTGCACCAAATGTTTAAATGTCATGAATTTGGAGGAAAAAGAAAATACTTTAACTTTTAAATGCAGCAATATTTCATGCAATAATTCTTACGATGTAGTTATAAAATAATCAAAAATGCAAAAGTTATGGAATTTATTAAGTATGTGGTACCAAAACGACAGAAAAGTGGTGTATGTTCGAAACACAATAGATTGATAGGAGTTGCAAGATTTAATAATAAGTTTCTGCTGAATTTATACGTTGTACCGAATTTTTAAAATTATAAATTTCTCGATTTGATGGAAATATTGACACTTATTTAAGCAATTAATTTAAAGTGATGAAATGGATGTTCACTCAAGAAGGCAAGGGGACGTTTCGTTTGCCGCATTTTAGAGGATAGGGCGGAGTATTAACCTTAAACATTTATTGAACCTGTAATCGGCAAGTATTTTTCATAATGCAGTAATATCAGTGCTTTGATTAAATATAAGTGGCAAAATAATTTTCGAAATTAAATCTATTCCAATAGCTTAAAATCATAGTTATACCATTTTACTTGCCGATTTCAGGTTGAAGATAAAAAGTATTGACAAACATTATAAGGTAAAGTATTTTCTACGTTTTTGTTCGTGGTACGAAAACGGTGGAAAGGCAATAAGTCATTAGAGAATTTTTAAATTCAAAGTGGCAAATTGTAAACTATGGAATACAAATCGCAAGTTCAATCATACAAATTATTGTGCGATTTCTTTCTTTTTCATTTACAGTTGTTTTGATATCTGATATCATTTTACAAGTGGTTTATTAAATTCGGAAAATGTAAGGAGGGTTCATATTTTGAAATCTTTAATGGATATTTTAACGGGTGGAAAAAAGATTGACAGGCCCATTTTTCGTAAGGAATTTGAGGACTCTAGCGAATTAATTACAGAGCTTGAGGTTATTACAAGTTCAGTAAAGGTTCCTGCGATTAAAGATGAAATTGCGATGGATATTGGATTTATAAAAGCGGGGGATCTTGGCGAGAAAAATGTTTATTATGAAATCAAAAATTCGTTTTT
>JBBQKF010000131.1:0-6829 GCA_038326615.1 Saccharofermentanales bacterium
GCTTTTACGAATGATCAAAATGCGTTATAATTTTGCTAGTGTATTTAGGATATTTATACAAGTCAAAACAAGAAAATAAAGAAGCTAACAATTCATAGGTTATAGAAAATGGAATCATAAAAACTTAAATACTATTTTTAGAGAAGAAAAACAATGAAAAAACACTTAATAATTTTATTGACAGCCATCTTGGCATTCACGAGTCTTATTATAACCGTTCACATTGCCCTTTTCTATGCCTAGTCGGTTACTGATGAATACTGTCCCGCCTCTAGAGTTAATTATTTCAATTGTTTTGCTTATCGCAACGATTGCATTGTTCTCATGGATATCAATCAAAATATATTCTTCCGCCATTTTAAACTATGGAAACAGACTAAAAATGAGTGATTATTTTAGGATTACAAAGAGTAAATAGGAGAGAAGGATGAGTATAATAATGAAAGCAATTGTCATATATAAATCGAAATCGGGTTTTACAAAGGAATATGCAAAGTGGATTGCTCAGGGGTTATCCGCTGATATTTTCGAAGCTTCAAAGATTAATATTGAAACACTGACAGACTATGACACCATTGTTTACGGAGGGGGCTTGTATGCTGTAGGTATCAACGGGGTTGAGTTAATTACACAAAATCTTGACAAACTTAAGGATAAAAAGATTGTTGTGTTTGCGACAGGAGCGTCTCCTTTCAAGGAAGAGGTTGTGAGTGCGGTAAGTAACAAGAACTTTACTTTGGAGCAGCAAAAACAAATTAGATTTTTTTATTTGCGTGGTGGTTTTAATTTCAGTAAACTTAAGCCTATAGATAAAGTTCTCATGACACTAATGAAATGGAAAATGAAAATGAAAGACGAAAATAAATTAGCACCCGATGAAATAGGGATGTTATCTGCTTATGATAATCCAGAGGATTATACAACAAAGAAAAATATCGATGAGCTAATTGCTTATGTTAAATTATAGAAAAGTACATAACTCGATGTTAAAACACAAATAATTTATGGTAATACCGCCTCTTGGATTATTGCAGTTTCATTTTCATTTATAATACTTATGGCTGTTGTTGGAATTATCGAATTGCTTATGCAATTATAAACAATGAAAATTTATGGAGACGGGTTAATACATTCTCAATGTCTCTAAACGCTTTGGAAATAATATTTTTTATTGCAACACGACAACTTTATATAGCTACGTTTCTGTTTACATTTATTATGATAAAGGTTGTTCTTACAATTAAAAGCATCCAAATTAAGTAAAAAGTTTATAAACCTTGAAAACATGCCTCAGACACGAAAAGTGCCGGGGCTTTTCATATTGTAATGATAGGTTGATTTTTAGTACTAAGATTTAAGGTTGATTTAAGATAATACTAAGTTCTAATTTAATTTGCTATTCTACAATGTACATGTAGAGAATAAATAACAACTTTTTTAGGCTCTAACAAAAATATTTGGAGGAAAGAATAATGATGAAAAAACACAGGGGAACAATTTTAGTAATAGGATTAATAGTGGTACTTGCAATATTGCAGACATTGCCCATATTTTTTATGAAGCCATTGGGTGCAAAGACTATGAGTAATGATTTCATCAATTTGTCTTATCAAGAGGGTGATGAGGATGGCTCGAAGGAGGTATTTAACCTGTTGGTTGAAAAAGCAGAAAGTATTTATGACAAAATGAATTATCAGAGAAAAGAACCAATAAAAGTATATATCTATAAAACTCAAAAACAATTAGCCATAAGAGAGGCAGGATTTATTACACTTACATTTGCCCCCTCATGGTACATAGGCGACAGTCATAATGGCAACATCATGATGGTATCTCCTAATACTAAAATTGAAGATCATACGCATGATTCTATATTGTTAGCAACGCTGCACGAATTGGTACATTCAATAAACTATAGAATAAATAAGAACATTTCATATTTCTGGGATAATGGTTTAGCAACATACATTTCTGAACAGACACCTGATAAAGAAGATTATCGTTCATCCTCTATTCCATCCATGACAGAGATGAAGACAGATAACGGATTGATCTTTGCAAATTATGGTGGTTATGCCTTTTCATACTTATATATTGAATTCCTTGATAAAACTTATGGATGGGATAAGGTTGTAAGTTTTGCTTCAGGTGAAGGTAATTATCAGGAAATTTTTAATAAAACCGAAAAAGAACTATACGACGAATGGTGTAATTATATAAGTAGCAAATAAATTTTTATCAATAATCAGGGCTGTTGAATAATTGAAAAATATAATTGAAATGAACAGTCCGGTTATTCAGCAAGCCCTAATTATGATTCTACTTGTTCAAGGTAGATTAAGATTATACGAGGTAAAAGGAAATGAAAAAAAAGCTAATAAGTTTATTAATAATGATTGCCTTCTCTATGACGTTTTCAATATCAATACTTGCTTTAGCAAAGGACCAACCGATAATTAGCAATAGAGATATCACTGAAGAGTTCGATAAAGCTATAGAAGATGTAATAACAGCCGGAAAAGCTAAAGGCGCAACTGCTACATTGGTTTTTGGCGGTGAAGTTGCTATGAAAAAGGGATACGGTTATGAGGATGAAACCTCGAACATTCTAGCAGATGGCACATATACAGGATTTAGAATAGGTTCCGTATCTAAGACTTTTGTAGCGGTTGCTGCTCTAGTGGCCATGCAAGATGGTTTAATTAAAATGAATACTGATATAAGTCAGTATCTTGAAAGTGATTTTCCGAAATTAAAGTATCCTGTGACAATGCAAAACTTATTAACTCATACAGGGGGATTTGAAGAGAATATTTCTGGGATGGCTGTAGTCAATTATAGTGATACCGAGCCTTTATCTTTAACTGTTAGAAAGTACATGCCTAATCAGATATATAAAGTAGAAGAAATCGCATCTTATTCTAACTATGGAATTGCTTTGGCTGCGCATGTTATTGAAAGAGTAACGGGAGAAGACTTTGCGGATTATTGTATGGACAAGATTTTCCTGCCGCTAAATATGAGAAGAACGACATATGCCCATATGCATAATATAGTCAAAGTATCCCACGCATATCTGCCTAACGGCAAAGAAACAATGGATTTATTTATGAATCTGTATCCAGAAGGGTCAATGGTTACTACAGCAGATGACATGTCGAAATACATACAATGGCTATTAGGTAATGATGATGTAGTGCTTCGAGTTGATAATAAGAAGAAACTTTTTGACAGACAATATGCAATGGCAGACGAATTAGGCGGGATTGGCTATGTGTGGAACAGATATCAAAGAAATGGCATTATGTATTACATGAAAAAAGGTGAAACACTACATTTTTACACAAGATTGATGGTTATTCCGGAGCTTAAAGCTGGGTTATTTCTTTCATTTAATACTTATGTTCCAGATGAAGAAATCGGTGTAATAATATCAAAAGTGATTGATGAATTGCTTGGAGAAAAGGAAAAACCACTTGTACAAAAAGATGCGACCATTGATATTGCCGGATGTTATGTGAATGCATGGTCAAGCTTTACAACAGCAGAAAAACTCATACGATTCTTAGTTCCAGGTAAAATGATGGATATAGATGGCTCATTATCTAAAGGCTATATAATCAATGGGGAAAAAATTATTCATATTGGGAATAATGCATATGACACGTCATTTGGTACTGTTAAATTCTTTGTCAAAGATAGCAAAATATTGTTGGCGACTGATTATTCCCAGACTTATATTAAGATTAATGGACTCGAAAATGAAGGAATAACTTTATTGATTGCCCTATTATTTATTGTCAGTACTTTTTTGTATGTAGTTATATGCTTAATAATTAGATTTAAGCGAAAGAAAATGCCTATAATACATTTTATTATGACAATTTTACAGATAGTGGCTTTGCTGGGATTAGGTGCAGCATTATTGATTGGACTATTACAATACTCAATCTTAGCTTACACTTTGTATATTAACATAGCATCATGGATCATCGTTGTAGCAACCTTAATAAAACTTATAGATTCTTTAAAATATAAGGAAGGGCAAGAGAACAAGTTAATTAAATTCATATCCATTTCTAATAGCATTATAAGCATAGCATTCTGTTTAGTTTTGCTAAATCTTAACTTGTTAATCTAATATCGGGCAATACAAAAAAAGTTAAAATAAAAACAAAATGTAATTAGATGGTGGGGTAATGACACTAATGAAATTGAAAAAGAAATTGAATAACGAAAACAAATTAGCACATTAAACAGGGTTAGATTAGGGAGCAGATAATGGAAAAAGAAAATAATAAGTCTTTTAAAAAGTTTTTGATTATTTGGGCAGGGGAATTTGTATCAAGTATTGGTAGTGGATTGACAGCTTTTGCCCTAGCAGTTTATGTTTATCAAATGACGGGGACTGCAACAAGTGTTGCGTTAGTTATTCTTTTCTCCTTTCTACCATCTGTTTTGCTTAGTCCTATTGCTGGAGTGCTGGCAGACCGCTTTGATAGACGGTTAATGATGATTGTTGGTGATGGTTTTTCAGCTTTTGGGCTTATCTTTATCTTGATAATTATGTTGACGGGTGAAGCTGCACTTTGGCATATATGCCTTGGAGTTGCAATTAGCTCTACTTTTATTGCCCTTTTAGAGCCAGCGTACAAAGCTACCGTATCAGACTTGTTAACAGAGGAACAATTTTCTAAGGCAAGTGGACTGGTACAAATAGCAGCATCTTCAAAGTATCTTCTTTCACCAATTATAGCAGGATTTTTACTAACAATAACGCACATAGAAACCATTATAATCATCGATATTTGCACTCTTTTAGTCACTGTTGTTGCAGTTATGTTTGTTAAAAGAGGACTAAAAATAACTAAAAAGGAACAGAAAAGACATAATGTATTAAAAGATTTAGCTGAAGGATACAAGGCTGTTGTTGAAAATAAAGGCGTAATGTTTCTCATTATTACTATTTCCTTAGTCACCTTCTTTGTCGGCTTTATTCAGACTTTACTTACACCGATGATGCTGTCCTTAACGGATGTAAAAACACTTGGAATATTACAGTCTTTTAGTGCAATAGGTTTGCTGGTTAGTAGCCTGATTATCGGCATTTTTAGTATAACAAAAAAGTACACCAAAGAACTGGTAATAGGATTGGGGATTGCCGGATTTTTTGTTTCCATGATGGGTTTAACCACGAACACTTACTTTATTACAGGCGCTATTTTTTTAGTCTTTGCTGCATTACCCTTTGTTAACACAAGTGCCGAGGTACTAATTCGTAAAACGATTGCCAATGAAAAGCAAGGCAGGGCTTGGGGGATTATCGGAATTATATCGCAATTGGGGTATATTGTTGCCTATTGTATTTCAGGTATCCTTGCCGACTATGTGGTTAATCCACTTTTAGTGGAGGGAGGCGCACTTGCATCTACAGTCGGGAAAGTGATTGGTACAGGGCAAAGCAGAGGGATTGGGTTGCTGTTTGTTGTTTCGGGAATTATGCTCATATTTTTGGCTTTTATCATTTCCAGAATTAAGTCCATTAAAGCTTTAGGAAATAGTTCAGAATGACGCAGCAGGTGTTTGAAAAAATAATTTAATTGGATAGCAGTGGTTAATTATAAAAAATGGAGGGAAATATGAAAGAACATTTAATTAGAATTACGAATATTACAAAAAGCTACAAGAATAAAAAAGTTTTGGATAATGTGACACTCAATATTGAAAACGGGAAAATTTATGGGTTTATAGGACAAAATGGTGCGGGTAAAACAACTCTTATCAAGATATTAACGGGACTTTGTTTTGCCGATAGTGGACAAATTGAGATATTTGGAGAAAAAAGTACCAAAGGTCTTGAGAAAGCAAGGGAAAACATCGGGTGTATGGTTGAACACACTGGACTTTATCCTAATTTTACCTGCCGCGAGAATATGAAACTTCAGTGCAAATATAAAGGTATAACAGATAAAAATGAAATAACACGAGTTCTAAAAATAGTGGGCCTCGAAGATACCGGTAATAAAAAGTTCAAAAATTTTTCTATGGGTATGAAGCAACGCCTAGCAATTGCCGTTGCTTTAATCGGCGAGACCAAGCTTCTAATACTTGACGAGCCTGTTAACGGACTTGACCCTGTTGGTATCTCTGAGATTAGAGATATGCTTCTTAAATTAAATGCTGAGAATAATATTACAATACTGATTTCAAGTCATATCCTAAGTGAACTCTATATGCTTGCCACAGATTATTTAATAATTGACGAAGGGAAAATAGTTGATGATCTCACCTTAGAGCAACTTAATGAGAAGTGCAAAAAATATATTATTATGGAAACTGATTTTGTTGAAAAGGCAAAAGCGGTACTAAATGTTTTAGGAATTGAAGATGCAGATATACATATTAAAGATAAAAAGTTAATGGTACCCGATTCAAATATAGATATCAAATCTTTGGCTACAGCATTGTACTGGAGGAAAAGGATGAGAACAATTTATAAAATGACTGATAGTAAATGCAAAGTCATACAGCTCTATGATGAACAACTTGCTAAGCTGACTGTGTTATATAAAGATTTATATGTTAACACCAATTTTGGTAAGACACATTTAATTGAAACGGGTAACCTCAATGGAAAACCGTTGCTTGTCTTTCACGGAGGAAATGCGACAACGGCATGTAATCTACTCACCTGTGATTTTTTACTTAAGGATTTTCATATTTATGCAGTTGACACAATAGGACATCCTGGCAAGAGCTCTGAGAATTGTCTTTCTCCAAATAGCTATGATTACGGTAAATGGGCGAGTGATGTTATAACAGCATTAGG
>JBBQKF010000132.1:0-6761 GCA_038326615.1 Saccharofermentanales bacterium
TTTTAAACTTTTACAAGCGGGTGGGTATGTTACAGCCGACCAGAAAAAAGTTGCCGGTAAATTTTCACACAATGTTTACACGCTGATGACAGACATCATCAATCCAAAGGATCCGCAGGATTTGCAACCGTGTCCTCAAAATAAGGATACGGTAAAATCAGCACCGTGTCCTTGTTTTGAGGATACGCAAAACAAGGACAGTAATAGTAACAGTATTAAAAACAACAATACTAAGATCTTATCCTTCCTTCCTGAAGAGGGAAAGAAGGAAAAAGAAAAGAAAGTTTTTGAGAAAAAACAAAAAGTTGGGAACAGTGAACCGGCTGTGTTTATTGACAAGGAACTTGACGACATGGCAATCAAAATGATTTATGAACAATGTGAACTGGACTGGCTTGATCTCGATAAGGATTATCCCGGTATGGATGATGCGGTCAGGGATGCAATCTCTGATATGTACAACAGTGTTGACGGTATCGTTGTCAAGCAAACCCGAAAGGCTCAGGATATCGTTAGAAGCGTGCTTATGAAAATGACAGCTGATTCTGTCCGCTATGCAGTCGATGCAATAAAGCTGGTTGCGCAGCGTGGTATTACAGAAGTACGCAATCCAAAAAAATATCTAATGGCAGCCTTATATGATGCACAGGTTGAGAGTTCAGTACGCGGATTGATTGACTACAACAGAGACAGTGCTGACGCGTAACAGCCCTTGGCTGTTACGATAATATTTTAAACTACGCCGGTCTTGGTGTCGGCTTTGTGGAGAAGGGGACAAAACGGGAAAATGTGAATTTTAAAATTGGGTCAGTGGGTATAGTCTGTATGACGTACTCAAAAAGATATTGTAGAGAAAAAATTTCAACGTAGGAAGGACGCCCTATGGCATCAGGGCTGTCGTGTATTTGAGAAACAACACTGGGTGGAAGACGGGTTTCATGAAACAGAAATTCAGGGGGACAAGATGACTGTATATAATCATGTGGAGGGGACAAGCATCATAAACAGGCTGGGTGTTTTTTGTGACACGCTCTTAAAAAATTGGTTGCTGCAGCGGTTCATTCAGAACCAAGTATGCCTTTATGATTTATCGGGACACCTTTCGGATCGATGATTTTCCTGGCCATGTTTGGTGGAAATAATGGAAAACTTCTCTCTATACAAGATGTGATTTCACTTTCTGTGACAGAGGAGAGACCCCGTGGTTTTACAAAACAGTGGATATACCGTTCACTAAAGGGAAAAGAAATTAAGGCAGGACGGCAGAATTTCTACTATGATAACGATGTGCGGATTTTCCTTGAAAAGTAATTCTGAGGGACAAGTCACTCGTTCAAACAATTGAAAAGGCCGGAGGGGCTTTCTACCGCGGAACGCGGTTTCTCCTGAAGAACTTGCTAGAAGTTTAAAACTAGAATAGAATAAGGGGTATATTGGATTAAGGATAGCAAGCATTGCAAGTGTGGGTACACTTGCGACATTCGTCGTTTCCAATCTCCGATTCGCCCCGACCCCTGTCCTTGCTGGTGCTGCGCCCCAAACCCCGCTATTTGAGAAATCGATGAAGGAAAAGATAGCCGTTCGTCAGTCAGGAGGGTAATCCATGGCCAATCGAACAAGAAACATCGGTATCAAGTTTATGGTGACCCTAGAAGAAAAGCAGCAACTCGATGCCAAACTGCTTCAGTTTGGAACCAAGAATATGGGTGCCTATCTTCGTAAGATGGGTATCGATGGCATGGTCGTAAAGAAGGATTATTCGGACATCCGAAAACTGCTTGGGGAGATAGGAAAGATAGGTTCTAATATCAACCAGATTGCAAAAAGAGCCAATGAAAATCTTCATATACACCAGTCAGAAGTCGAGGAAGTTCTTCGCCGGCAGTCAGAAGTTGAAAGTCTTATCAAGGCACTGCTGAAGAAAATGGAATGAGTATTCGAGGGTGTACTACATGGCGGTTACAAAAATAAAGGGCATCAAGGTTACGGTTGAGAAGGCAATAGAATACATCATTAATCCTGCGAAGACGGATGGGAAAATCCTTGTCACCGGATTTCAGGTTGTGCCTGCTTTTGCTTCATTTGAGTTTAAAGCGACCGCAGAATTAGCGAAAGAGCTGAACGGGGACTATACAAGAACCGGCGCTGCCAATGTGCAGGCGTATCATCTTATTCAAAGCTTTTCAAAAAAAGATGCCGTCACTCCGAGTCAAGCACATGAGGTGGGGAAGAGGTTTGCTGATGAGGTACTGCAGGGCAAGCATGAGTATGTTCTTTCCACACATATCGATAAGGGTCATATCCACAACCATATCATTTTCAATGCGGTATCCTATCTTGACCATAAGAAATTTCGTTCTGAGCCATACAAGACTGTTGCAAAACTGAGAGATGTCAGCGACAGACTTTGTGCTGAGTTCGGCCTTGATGTCATTGCTGAACCTGAAGGAAAAGGTGTTAGCTACAAAGAATGGCAGGAGAACAAGAAGGGAAGCAGCTGGAAGGCACAAATAAAAAAAGAGATTGATGATGCGCTGCGGGTGATGGATGATTATCCGGCATTTCTTGAACTGATGAGGGAGAAAAAGATCGAAGTCAAGGAAGGTGTTCATCTTGCTTTTCGCCTGGAAGGGCAGGAACGGTTTGTCCGGGGGAAAACGATAGGGGAGAGGTATACCAGAGAAGGCATACAGCAGACTCTTTCACGAAACGCAGAAAAAGGCAGAACACCAATCGGCCGACTTGTGAATACACCTGTTTTGGGTCTGGCAAAAGCACGTCGTGTTCCTATGCCCATTGACATGCAGATAAAATATGAAATTCGTCGGCAGCAGCTGAAGGAGACAAAGGATCTGGCTGAGGTGCTGCTTGTTCTTCGACGAGAAGGTATTAAAAGAGTTCCTGACATTCATACCAAGCTGGGCGATCTTCGTAAGAGGGCTCTTTCATTAAAGGAGAGTGCAAAGCAGCTTGACTTGAAGAACAGGCAGTACAAAGAAGCGGCTAAGCAGTTAAAGAGTGTTCTGAAGCTTTTACCCATATGGCAAGAATATAATGAGAAGAAGGGAAGCGCACGTAAAGCCTTTTATTCGACTTATGAAAGTGATCTTCTTGCTTATGAGCATACACAAAAACAACTGCAGAACAGTGCTGTTAACAGCACTGTTGATCCGGACAAGGTCGTCGTTCTTATATTGAACATTACCGACCAGGTGGAAGCGATACGAAAGCAATCCAATGAAATCGAGAACAGGGTCAAGGTATTACAGTCTGCTCAGAAAAAAGTAGAAGCTATGATGCCCGGGGGTAATAGTAGAACTCTCGAATCAGGGCAGAAAAGGGAGCAGAGGGACCATCAGCAGAGGTAATGCGTACTGTATGCAATAGCAAGTATCAAAATAGAACGGGCTATTCTTATCAATGGTAAATCAGGTCGGTAAATCGGTTAACAGACTCAATTGATCCCATTTAAAATCGTACGTTCATAAAAAAGAAAAGAATTGTATTAGAGTGTCAAAAAATAGAGAGTTAGAGTTTATTGATATTATACGCATCAAGCTAAAATGATTTGGAGCTACTTTTTGTACAAATCAAAAGTGATAAAATGGTGAGCCCACACCTAATGGGCATAACGTGTTTAGGCTTTTGAACTGGCTAGATATTTGTGATATTCAAGATGTGGTACGATATAGAGAATAATTCCAGAACGGCTACAGATTCTCTATTGGATTTGTTCTAAAAGACGTAAATCAAATAGGCCATTTAACATAGTATAAGCACTATTAGGTAGAGATACGAAGGTTATGAGGAAAGGATAATTCAATGCTGGATATAGAAATAGCCGATATAATAAAAAAATTACAAATAACAAAATCTGAGACTAATAACATTGAAGTGAAAGCAGCAAAAGAGGGTTGTCCAAAAAAACTTTATGACACTATATCAGCATTTTCTAATAGATCTGGTGGAATCATTATTTTTGGTATTGATGAAAACGATAAATTTTCTATTTGTGGCGTATATGATGCTTCTGATTTACAAAAGAAGGTGGTTGAGCAATGCAATCAAATGGTACCGGCTGTGAGAGCAGTTTTCAGTGCTTTAATTGAAGATGGCAAAGCAGTTGTTGTTGCTGAAATTCCAGAAACTGATTTTCAGGACAAACCAGTTTATTATTCTGGTGCCGGTATTCAGAAAGGTTCATATATTCGTGTTGGTGATGCTGATATTAGAATGTCAGATAAAGAAATATATGGGTTTGTAGCCTTTAAAAATAATATTCATGATGAGTTAAGAGTGGTACAAAGAGCAGACCTTATTGACTTGGAAATGAGCAAAGTTGAAGAATTTCTTAATTTGCAAGTTGCTAAAAAACCCAATTTTGCAAAGCTTGGAAAAGAACGAATGATGCAAGACCTCGGTATTGTTGGACTTGATGAGAAAAATATACTAAAACCAACAGTAGCAGGCCTTCTAAGTTTTGGTATTTATCCACAAAGCTTATTTCCCCAGTGGATAGTAACATGTGTATCTGTTCCAGGATATGAAATTGGAGATGTTGGTGGGGTTGATGAACGTTTTATCGATAACAGAAAGATTGAAGGAACTATTCTCGAAATGATAGAGGGTAGCATAGCGTTTTTAATAAAAAACATGGCTGTTAAAACCATAATCAGTGAAAAGACCGGCAAACGTGAAGACAAAGCCGAATATCCTGTAAAAGCAATTAGAGAGGCGGTTTTGAATTCATTGATTCATCGGGATTACAGCATTCATACTGAAGGTGCATATGTTCAGATGCGTATCTATAAAGACCGAATTGAGATTCAGAATCCGGGCGGACTTTTTGGTCATATCAACATAGAAGAAATAGGGATAAGAAAGAATTATGATTCACGAAATCCGAACCTTATTCGTATTCTTGAAGATATGGGGATTGTTGAAAACCGTGGATCTGGCATTCCGACTATGATTGATGAAATGCATTTGCATGGATTAAAAAGTCCAGAGTTTAATGTATCTCATGGGGATTTTATTGTGACTTTGTATGGAACACAAAGAGATGGCATTACGAATGATACGATAAATGATACGATAAATGATACAATAAATGATACATTAACTGAGATAGAGAGAAAAATCATAAATGAAATTGTAAAAGACAACGGTATAACGGTAGAAAAAATTGCTTTGGCTATTGGCGTAGCAGGAATTACTGTCAAAAGAAGTTTAAGCTCATTGCAGGGGAAAGGAATTATTGCTAGAATTGGAGCAAGGAAAACAGGGCATTGGGAGCTGAAAACAAAATAGAAGTATGCGGATATATTTGAGCATATGGTTCCGTGGAATAGATTGCTATTTCACGGAACGCACAGTACAGTACAGTGCATATTTGATGATGCAACACATTTATTGCAAAGGAGGATAAATTTGCTTTTCATCCATGAAGTATTGTGACATGCAAGTTCGAAGACCAATGAGCCATATACACATATATCAAAGTGCAGCATACTGGAGATCAAAATTCCGTTGAATATACTATGAAATAAATCTCTGAATAAACAGGATTTTTATATTCATACAAAGTACATTTCCCGAAACCGACAGCAGAGATACACTCAATTAAAGAGGCATCTCCGCAATAAACCGTCGCAAACGCCTAAGAGGTGTGGAAGTTCACGACATTCACGAATGCAATACTTGCTTTGGGATATCTGAAAGTGACTGCGGAGAAAAGACGTTAGACGCTATATGAAAAAATTTACCGAATATATGCAGCTTGAAAGTTGTATGTGTCAGTGCTATAATGTAATTACATTGTGTTTACTAATATTTTTATAGGAGCAGATAAAAACTAAGGAATAGAGACTTTATTAAGGGAGGGATAAGTATGTTACTTGATATAGTCAAAATTGGTAATTCAAGAGGTGTGCGTTTACCATCTATCATTCTAAAAGAGTGCAATATAACAAGCCAAGTCAACATAGAAGTAAGCGATGGTAAGATAATCATGTACCCAGTAAAACAACCAAGATCTGGTTGGGAAAAAGCATTCCGAAAAATGCATGCAGAAGGTGAAGACGTACAAATCATTACTGAAGCTGTTTCCGATGAAACGGAGGACTGGAAATGGTGATCAATCAATATGATGTATATTGGATCGATCTAGATCCAACAAAAGGTTCTGAGATAAAGAAGACGCGTCCATGCGTTGTCATATCTCCAAATGAAATGAATAATAATATAAAAACAGTGATCATAGCACCACTTACATCAACCTCCAAAAAATACCCTACGCGAATCAAAACAATACTCGATGGGAGAGAAGGTTGGATTGTATTAGATCTAATTCGGTGCGTAGACAAATCAAGATTGGGTAAAGTCGCCGGGGAATTAGATCGTGCAACAATAATTGAAATAAAAGAAGCAATTAAAGAAATGTTGATTGACTAGAAAATGTTTTTTCTAACCCATACAGCGTCTAACAACGTGTCTGCAATATTCCCTAACCGTGCGCGTCGCGCGCTCTGTAGCTGGGCGTTGTAGAACGGTTAGGAAACATCGCAGACACATTCACGTTAGTGCGCCAAGCAAAGCTTGCGCACTTCTTATAGAGTGAAAGTCTCTATTGGGTAAAAACTAGCCATTCACCCATACCGAGTGTTGCGTTGAAGCAGGTAACTGTTAGACGAAGCGTACACAGGGAACAATGCAGGCCGTAGGGAAGACTGTAATTCCTGAAGTGATTGAGCCCCGTCACA
>JBBQKF010000133.1:0-6741 GCA_038326615.1 Saccharofermentanales bacterium
TTCTGACGTAAGCTTAAGATAGTAAGCGGTTTCTTCGAAACTCTCATGCCCGATCATAGTTCTCATGTATGGCATGTATGCCATCAGATCTTTTCCTTCTTCAACCCATTTGCGAAGAAGATTTACACAATAGGTGTGGCGCAATATATCCAAACGTTTGGATATTGTCCGTCACACTTTTGTTGCAAGAAGCCTTGAGGCAGGCATGGATATTTTGGTGCTCTCACGTATTTTAGGTCATGCGCAAGCTTCCACCACACTTAACAAATATGGACACGCTCTCCCGGATCATAAAAAGCTCAGTATGGATAAATTAGAGGAATATAAAAAAAGTAAATTCGTATAGTTCCGAGAAACAAAGGCAAAGTATTAACATGGATTTCGATTGGACTGCTAGTGATAATTTTACTGGCGGTCCTCTTTTCATTTCATACAAATAAGTGTTTTATATAGCATTAAATATAATGCGTGACATCCGCGTTGTCGTCAAAATTGTCGTCAAATCATCTTTTAAGGCTAATTAATCGAATATTTTTGGACAAGCAAAAACCCTTAGAGCTTACTGCCCCAAGGGTTTCATGTGGTTGCGGAGGCGGGACTCGAACCGCGCGACCTTCGGGTTATGAGATACTGCTTTCCAATATGTCAATTGTGACGAATAGTCCCAAACCCTTATAAACAGTGCATTTGCGAAATGCAGTCATGCTATTGAATGTCAAATATTCCAATGCTTTTCAACGCGGTAGGGGTACGCGTAGGGGTATTTTATTTAGTACTTAGTATTGATTTTCACACCTTTCTATGCATATGATACAGCTTAAAAAGCTCTCCATCAAAATATTGGTACTCAATGTAATAGAATGAAAACTGTAAAATTGAAGACAGAAGCGAAAGTACGGCAGTGCAATGGCTAAAACATTGGCAACAAAAGAATCCCAAATTAGTGGCTTAGCAAATTATCCGGAAAATTGTTGACTTCCCCTCTACCAAAATATCTATTGTATATAATTGATATTAAAAAAGAGACCACGAATGTAAATAAATATATTTCTATACCCACCGGGTATAGTATAAAGAATTTCCAATCTAAGGGAAATTTATAATATAATGATGCCATAATTATTCCTATTAAGCATAAAATAAGGGGTATAAATATGGACAGTATATGTTGAAATATTCTTGAAATATTCGGAATAAAGTAAAGAAACGAGGTCAATAACAGTGCAGTTGATGGAATAATCACAAGTATTGTTGGAAGTCCATTAATTGAATTAATATTTAATTCTTCATAAACACCAAATGCAGCAACGCTTATTGTTATTATATAAATTAATAAATAAAAATACTTCTTTTTCATTAATATTTCCTCCTAATGTAAGCGTCTCCATGAATTCATCATATTATCATTCCATGCACTCCATAATCGTGTGTTATTAGTAAAATCCACAGAAGATGAACTAGTTTTTTTCATATAAATATCACCAAAATAGTTCCATGAATATGTAGATGCATTTCGAGCCAATAAATCTATTTTTAATCGCGAATCTTTCATACCAATAATCTCATTTAAGTCAAAATATTTACCTGAAGACATTGGATCCATAGCATGATATTCATTTGATAATCCAATAATTTGATCTCCTTTTAAATTACGGTCTTCGTTTTCTTCGTTAAAAACTAAATATGGTGGAGTGTTGTTTGCTAAATATCCATTATCATACGAATATCCTCTTTGTCCACTTATAGAGAAAATCCCTTCTGAAACAACAGCTCCGCTGGTGGTTTTACCCTTATCTGCTATTATTTCATAATAATAATTATAGTCGGCATTTAATTGCTGCGTATCACTAACTCCTATTGCAAAAGCAATATTTCCTTGCCCTGGATTTACATTATCCATATAAAATGTATCAGCATAAGCGCTTGATGGCAAATTGTGTTTGTAAAAATAATACTTTCCCGAATCGTGATAACTATTATACCCAATCGCATCAGATCCTGGGGGAGTATCTGATACGATTGGTGTCATCCAACCATAAAAAGAATTGGTAGGTCTTCCAGCGGGATCAGAACCACTTATGCCTGAATTATAAAATGTTGTTTGCATTTCTATACTATCATTTCCATCAATTTGTAAATTTCTAAGTCTTGTATTATTCCACGAGAAAGTCAACTTTAAAGATCTTAAACTTTGAGTTGTCTCAATTGTACTACCAGGTTTTTTGTAAATACATGATACATCAGCAAAATAAACATTCCCTGAGTCGGGTAAATAATTTATTCTATCTGCCAATCTTCTTTGTCCATCTCCTCTTCTTGGATTAACACTCCATGGCCACAACTGTGGAAAATGATCTGTATCTAAAGCTCCCGGGAACCGTTTTGTCGTAGCATATTCATATCCATCAATTTTAAAACCATTGTATAATATTGATCCATCTGTCTTATATGTTAAATTAAGTATATTTGTAAAATACCATGAACTCCATACACCAGTTTTAGTACCATGAATTTTTTCAAGCAAAAGAGTCGATTCTGAATTCCCTTTAATTTCAATAAAATCCCAGTTTTTTTCTGTATCAATTTCGGAAAAGTGTAATCTTACAGCTTTTGCAGTTGAAGGTGCAGTGATTGTATAACTGCGATTATAATTATTAGTCGCAATGTTCCAGTTATCAACGACATATGGAACATATGTTTTCCACGTTTGGGATACTTCGACACTTGTGTAGTATTCAACTTTATCTATATAATACCCTTGGCTTTGTACTGAACTATCAGTTTTTAGCGTTACACCTATTGAATCAGAATATGACCAACTGCTCCAAACGTCTTCTAAATACCCTGACCACGAGTCTCCTGAAGATGTTTTAACATAATCAAAGTACTGTTCAGTATTAATATAAGTAAAATGTACTCGCATCATTTTAAAATATCCAGGTGTATATGAAAAATAATTTATTGTCGTATTATAGCTGTTGGGAACAGGATTAGGTGAGGAACTATTTACTATTTCAATTGTACCATAAGCATCAGGCGAACTTGCATTTACTGTAAATGGGATAAACGCTAAAAAAATTCCAGAGCATAATATACATGATAGTATACGTTTCATTTTTTTCCACCCCTCTCAATATCGCTGATCAATTCGGATGTGCATTCAAAAACAACAGTTTGTAAAAAAAAGGATTGTATATTACAGTTTTTTTGTATAAAGTTTATTGCAGTTGCATAATTCGTTTTATTGTCCTCATTTGAACATACCATACCGATTGTTTCGCTTTGGTTATTAGTATTTATAACTTTAAAATCAATATTTCGCACCTTGATTTTTTTTTCATCTAAATACTCAAAAACATCTTTATTGAAAAATAATTTAAACACCTGAACATTCAATGAAACCACGCTAATATCATTATAGTTATCGGATTTAACTACAGTCTTATTAAACAGAATATCTTCTTGCAAAGTATCTTTTTGCAAAATATTTTCATCCTCCAAAATTACTTTTCGATCATTTAAAATCTTCTCTTTATTAACAAATATTTCTTGTTCATTATTTGAATTATTTTTAGTTGAAAATGACACCCCCGAAGATTGTTCATTAGAAATGGCATTTACTATTATCGAGCCTACAATTGATGTAAACAAAACTATAATACAAAATATTAATATAGATTTCTTCATAACACAATCCCTCTTCTTTCATTACGCTTTGTATTCTGCATCGCTCATTTTCATCTTTTTCTTTCTTCCTCAATCCAATTTTCAGTTTTCAAGGTTCGTTTTTTTCCTGAATTTTCATAGTTTAGTTAACACTACTCTTCCTACGATAATTGTAAATTATTCTTTTCCCTATGTCAAGGAACGTAGAGACGGTACAAATGAATTGACATGTGTAAATTCAGATTCTTTAGAAATGAATGTTTGCAATTTAATAGGGGATAGCGAAATTCTGATTGGTGGCACAGTGAACAACGTATTCAATAACTTCGATAAAATCCTGCCTTTTGTTATAGCATCGGATGATTATTTCTTAGTTAGAAATAATGAGATAATCAAAACAAATATACCAGGTTCACATCCAGCTTTAGCTTCAAAACCTCTAAACCTCGCATATCAGTAGATTTAACGATATATTCAAATATGTATCAAATTCGGAGAAATTGAGTACTTTTATCTAACCACGGTTTTTGTTAAAATCTAACAGGGATCGGGTGCGCCAGTCCGGTGTGTGAAAGATAGTGTGGTGAGAGATCACACCCGGTAAAGGGTAGTGACCAGCCGGTATTCAGCCTTGGAGCCGAAGCCGTGAGGCAAGGGTTAAGCGTAGGCAGAAGACCGTAAGAGCCGCAATGCGAAAGCGTGAAGCGTTTCAGCCCCGTAAGTGATAATGAGTGGAAGCCGATATCTTCCGATTGATAGCAGGCAACAATGGCAAAGCGATATCGCAAGCTTTGACAGGTTCCATCGGGGGCTAAGAGCGTGGCAAGCTACAACACTCGCACTGTTGGGGTCACGAGTTCGAGTCTCGTATTACACATGTCTCCCTTTTTTAGTCTTATCCGCATCCAGCCATACCTTGAATTCTTCGATGGTGATCCCGCCTTCTTTGCAGAGATTGCGTTTTGATCTGGCTTCATCGGACCATTCCAGAAAATGGAGCTGAGTTATCCTTTTAGTGCGCGCCTTGGAGTTCATCCGCCGGTAAGCTTTCAGGTACAGCTGATTGGCAGGGTCTGAGGCAACTGACTTGCTGTAATTCTTTATAGCACCGATTTCATTACAGGGTTTGGTCTCACCGTCTGGGATCATTGTGCAGTATTCTATATCAGTGCGACCGATGGGTACGAAATAGCGTTTGCAGTATTTGCATTTCTTAATAGGCATATTGTTTTCGACTATGCCCATCAGCTCTAGTCTGATTAGATCCCCCATAAATAACAGGTCATACATCTGCACTACATTGATATTCTCCTTGATCATTGTCTCCTTAATTTCCTCCAGACTCTTCAGTCCGTTCAGTTTATTGGAATCCGGCATGAAATGCGATGTCAATATATAGTTTGTGTAAAAGGATGTCTTGCCATTCTTCTTCCTGTTAAAATCGAGCAGATATAGTTTTTGCATGAAATCAAGGTCTTTTGTATCAATGCTCTCATCTTGGATAAACTCGATTTCCTCTGCCAATGTGCCGCGCTTGATTTTAATGTCATCCATCAACCCGGATATCGCAAGCTCAACCGCATCGAAAAACTCTGCCATGGTAATTGGAGGGTTATTCCCGAAAATCGATGTGAATTCCCCGTAGGAGTATATTTTACAAAATGCTCTTATCTTATCATCGTATTTGTTTGCGACATCATCTGCAAAACCAAACAGACAAGCAAAAGCGCCCATTGGATCCTTGTAATAGTCAAGACAAAATCCAATCAGGGAGTGGGTATAAAAATGTAGGTATGGACAAAATTCATCGATCACATCTATCCACTTAAACATGTTTTCTATTGAAAAATCGGGGTGAAATAATACTTTTGCCATTTCCCTGTAGTTGCCTCTGACTGATTCAATATCTAAAGATAAAAAATCCATCAAATGCATACCGATATCGTAACGCATCCCGGTTCTTTCGCCGATGATCTCTTTTTCGTAGTGAACAAACATCTTTTTGTCCTTTATATAAGCTTTTGCCAGCATCCTTGTTCCCTCCAAAAAAACGATAATAGATAATATACTATTTAGCGATAATTGATAAGTAGTATAATTATTGTACTTTTTCATTGACTGCCTGTCAAGCATTGGATATAATCCAGATAGACGTATTGATTTGTTCACAGTATGGACTGATCGGTACTGCCTGGCAATAGCAACTTGTAATTTGATAATTAAATACTGGATGGTTCGAAACCTGCATATATGGTTTCGGGTCCCCTGGTGATTGGCCGTTACAAAAAATGAAGCAGATAAATTAATATTGGTAGAAATTTCATTTTGTAACGGTTTTTTTATTTTCAAACTATTAAGTTAACGAATATTGAAAATTAATTAAAGGGGTGATTCATTTGATTGTTTGGTAGATGACAAAAAACAAATTAAACGACAAAAAATTAAACTAGTAGAAAGTGAAAGGAATATTTTAATGAAAACAAGATACAAAACAACTAATGAACTCCCCTTTTCTCTTTGTGCGGACGATGTCGCCGGCGCCCTTGGAATATCCAGGGCCGGGGCATACTCACTTATAAAGTCAAAGGGTTTCCCCAGGCTCAAAATCGGAGGCAGGTACATCATACCGAAGGACAAGTTTCTTGAATGGATCAACCAGAACAGCACGGCAGACAGTGAAAAATGGATAGTATAGTGGATAATGCAGCGGATAATGTAGCAGATAATGTAGTCAATGTCATAAACTTAAGAACAAATAAAGCACAACTAAATAGGGAATGACAAAATCAGGCTTTATGATATGAAGTTATTTCTATATCATAAAGCCTTTTATTGCTAATTTTATCGCTAATTTAATTACCATTTGATTGTGATATTTGTAAAAGAGTACACAAAATAGAGATAACTATCCCTGTTAAAAGTATTACACATTACATTTTTTAATAACTTTTTCTATATGCTATCTTTGACTTATTAACTACTGGTTTATTTCTTCGGTATTGGCGGTTTTTTCTTACTGGACATGCATATTTCATCATTTGCTTTTCAAATCTTTTACGAGCTGCATCAGCTGCT
>JBBQKF010000134.1:0-6731 GCA_038326615.1 Saccharofermentanales bacterium
TCAAAGTGCATCGTGATTATGAGCTTGAAATTGATTTTTCTTTGAATTGTGAGCAGTTAGGAATTGTATTATAAAAAACAAAAACCGCTGAAACGCAATGGTTTCAACGGTTTCGTGTGTCAGGCGATCGAAATAGATGCCTGAATTTTGTTGGACAAGTTGCTTGTTAAATTGAAAGGATTTCTCGTATTCTATAAATATCTCAAACTATATATACGTAACTAACGATCTTTTACAGCCATCGAGACCTGCGTGAATAATCATCACATTCCAATAATTCCCCAAATATATAGCGAGCCAATAGGGTAAACAAAAGGGATGCGAATAAAATCGCTGGTGTAGTAAATTTATCGGAAGTAAAGCGTAAAAATAAAATTACGCCTGGGAATCCTATACAGAATTTGACACCTCAGTATCCACTTTTTTTATAGCTGTCAAAAAACTCGCTTCTTTTTTCACGTTCACTTATGCAGCGGGATGGGCAAGCCTCACATATTGATAGCAAGTTGTCCCACGCTTCCCCGGCCGCATCAATAAAAACCATGTTTTGACGTTGGGTGTTTTTGGGGTAATAATCAGCAATATATTCTTCATCTATGATTGTTACTGGGGTAATTGGTCCCAATTGATCGTAGACGCTTTTCTTCATTCGTTTTGCAAAATATGCGCAAAAAGCTGCAATTTCATCATTGGAATTTCTTTTACAGTATTTTCGTAAGGCTTGGCTTTTAATAATGAATGTATAAAATTCAAGCGCATATTCAAAACAAAACCAGTTTATTTTGGTTTGCTCGCTTTCATCTGTGTAGAACCACTCCGCTTTAATCGGTGGATTGAGCTCCATAAAACGCCTCCTCGTATAAAATGATAATCAAAAATCCTACGCTTTCAGTACTTTATTGTTATTCTTTGTAAGTGGATAAAGGTAAATGTAAGATTGGTAATCAACCAAGCGTATTGATCTCTTCTTCCATCCGTTGAAGCGTATCTATGATTTCTTCAAAGCTGGGCTTCGCTCCAAATATCATGTTCTTCATATGCTCGTAATCATCTGCAAGTATAGAAACACAGTCCTCTGGAGGCATCAGTCTCATTGAGCCTGGGCATGCTAAATCATACCTTGCGGAGTTGGTTGGATAGAAACGTGCCTTGAACGCAACAACACACTCCAACAGTTTCAAGTCTGCATAAGCCTGAGCTTTGACGGAAGACTTATCCATGCAGTAAAGATCATAATAATGCCGTGAATAGCGGCTGGGGAATTTATTGTTAGTGCGAAAAGCCTCTTTATGCAGTATGGTCACCTTCTCCCAAAACGTGCGTTCCGCCATAACCGTCAGAACGCTGAGGGACTTGGCGTTAAATACTTTAGGGTAGCGTTCTGCAGCGTATGAGGTTATAACGGTGGTCTGTGTGGGTGTCCAAGCTGCCAGCGCGCCAATCTCCAATCGCACGACGCTAACAATTGCGTTATCGTCGAAAATTCTCGGGTATGCAAAACAAATGGTCTGAGGTTCATCATTGTTAATATATAACTCATAAGGTTCTTTTAAGAGCTGGGAAAAGTCAACTTTTAACCGAGCTAAAAATTCACTCCGCAAAAAGCCCTCTGTCTTGGCATCAATCTCTTTATTAAGCTTGTCTTGGCTGGTTTTACTTCGTTCTACCCATGGATTCGAGGCAGTATAGCCGAGGACGCGCCAGTCAAGGATTAAATCAATATCCTCAGAAAACCTTTCAATAAGGTTGTAGCACTTTGAGAGACTTGTGCCGCCCTTGAAAGCCAACTTCTCTGCCCAAGGGGATTTGTGGAACAAGTAATCCAAAGTCCAGCAGACCCAAAAGTCTTTTTCTACCATGAACTCCGGTAGCTTTATTTCGTGAGCTGTCTGGAGGAACAAATCTTCACGTTCACGACGGTTGCTGTTTGCAATTTTATTCATAATAACCCTCCTTGCAAATTTTTCGTATGAACCCGTAAACCCAATCGGTAACACGCTTAGCTTCCGTGAGCATCTGAGACTTTTCATTGTCTGTCAGCAATTTTGCGATGCCAACAATATCTTTGTTGGTCACATTTTCCTTGCCCAAGGTTTTCAGAGCCTGAACGACAAGCGCAGTTTTGTACGATATATTAATAACTTCGTTTTTATTGTCAGTATGTTTGAATTTTAGCGTCATTCCGTTCGCTTCATAGCTTTTATAAGGACCGTCACTTACATAAATCCAAACAGCAGGAACCTGTGTGGACAGCCCCAGCATGTTAAGCGCCGTGTCGCCACAGGGGACAATGCTCCATCCAAAGTTTCGGGCTATCGCCTTTGCTATATCGTCGGTGCGCGGAGGAACATCCTTGCCTAAAAGCTCGCTGTAACGTAGCTTTACATAGACGCCGCGCATTACACGCTGTAATTCGCCTGTTTTCTCAAGCCGGTCAAGACACTTATTGATTTTCACTGCTTCTGCAATGTCGAAAAAATCAGAAGGGATAAAAACCGCCCCGTCTTTCGCATCTTGAATCCTCTTTTTAACCTGTTCCAAATAATCTGGTCGCTTCATAATTTCACTCCATTTCGTCATAAATAATATACAATATTTATGCCCAATAAGCAAGTGCCTCATGCAATGTAATTTGAAAAAATTTGCCGCTTTCATCCATCCACGAATCTTGTTAAAATCTAAGCAGGAAAAATAATGCTAACGCATTATCAGATTGGAAATGAGTAAGAACTATTTTGCAAAATTAATAAATTACATGAAAAATGCATACCATATAGAGGTGTGTGTAATACTAAGTGCAATAGTATACGGCGATTTGGCACTACTTTGTCCGGAGACTTGGCCGTTATTTGTTCAGCACTTTGTCTCCGCGGTTTCAGGTAACTTCTGATCTGTTACTTGATTAACCAATAATTTTTCAGCTAACATTTGTACTTGACCAATTGCTCTATACACTTCCCCTAAAACTAAAGGATGAACTTTACTAGCCAACATGTTAAAAATTTCTGCAAGAGCTTTTTCATCTTTAATATTTAATTCGTGCTTATAAAATTTTCCTACTATGATTTATCTTAATTTTTCCTGTACGTTGTCAAATACTTCTTTTTCGATAATGGGCTCATGATTGTTCTCGATAAAATATTGTTCCAACTCGCCATTGTTCTTGACTTGCTTGCCTGACAAGAAATTCGTTGGATATGTCTTTTGCATCAAGACATTTCCAATATATTTTTCGTTTCTTAGAATTCGATCAATTGTAGAGGTGCTCCAGGAATCTTTTCCAGAAACAGTCTTGACATTGTTTTCTTCTAAATGTCTTTTAATCTTGCGGCAGCCATATCCTTTAAGAAATAATAAAAAAATCAACCTTACAATAATGGCTTCCTCTTCCACAATAACAAGGTTGCCGCGATGATCTTTTGTGTATCCAAGGAGTTAGTATAGTTAAGTTTAACATTGCCGCGCTTCATACTTTGTTGAATACCCCATTTAGTATTTTCGCTTTTTATCCGACTTTCTTCCTGTGCTACAGCAGCTAAAATTTCAACAGGTGTTCTTGTACTTGTGTTCATTGAATTTAAACCCTCCGTTTCGAAATAGATATTAATATTCAGTGCTCCTAGATCTCTAATAATTTTCAATGTATCAACTGTATTTCTACCAAAACGATTCATGGACTTTGTTATTATCAAATCAACCTTCCCATTTATACAATCCTTCAAAAGCCTTTGAAGTTCTAACCGGTCTTTTATTCTCAGACCAGATGCATGTTCCGCATAAATATCAACAAAAATCCAGTTTGCATGATTTTTTATATAGTTTTCATAATATTCCATTTGAGCTTTCAAACTATTTGATTGATGGTCCTGCTTTGTGCTTACCCGGCAATATGCCGCAACTTTTAGTTTTTTTAAATGCTTATCTAGGAATAATCTTCGAGGAATTATGGTTACAATCATTTGATTTGAACCTTCTCCTCCAGCAAGAATCATATAAATGAAAAAGATGGATATAATCCACCATATCAGTAATTGCATAAATATATTATAAAGCAAAAAGCTACATTTTCATATAGAAAATGTAGCTTTTAACGTGTGTCAGGCGATCGAAATAGATGCCAGGAAAAGGTGTTGAATATTTTTATTGTCAACCACATGTTTTCTCTTAGATAGTTAGAATATTTTCATTTTAAAACATTCAGTCATTAATTTTAAATTCTGCCTCCATATTTTTGCATTTCAAGAAGGATATCTTCAACTAAAGAATAAACTGCTGTGTAAGGGTTCATATGCAAAATATTTTCTTGTATCGAATAATCAAGACTATCCCACTTTGCTTGTAATTTTTTCGCGTTTACTATTGCCAACCTGACGCTGGTTCCATCTTCTATGATTTGTCGAATTATTCCTGGTGATGCTTTGTTTTTGTTATTATACTTTTCTATACATAGAGCCAATTTAAGCTTTTCATATGTAGCTCGTTTTCGCAATGGTTTATCAATTTCCTCGAGATGCATAAGTAGCCATGTTTCAAAAAGTAAATTTGAAGGAAGAAGGATATAGTCTTTTGCTATATCCATTTCTTTTATAACGTTTTGGATATCCTTCGGAGCATCACAATCGAAAACTAAATATTTTTTGTAATACTTAAAATATCTTTCGTTTTTATCATCTGAAAGAAATTCATTGGCAAAATTTAAGACAGCTTTTGCATTACCCTCGGCATTAAGCGACAAAATATCCAACCGTGAATACTTATCTCTATTATTTTCAATTATTGATGCAAAATGTGAAAAGTAGTTTGTTTCCGTGCTACCTTCACAAAAAACGACAACCTTCCCTAAATTAGGATCTCTAGTATCGCTGGTTCTTGGAATATTCACATTCAATCTTGCCATGTCAAAAAATACCATCCTCTTCAATAAAACTGTTTTGAATTATTGGAATCGCTCCGTATTTACCGGAAAAATAGTCTTTATTATATGTGGCATCAGGTCTGATTTTTAAATCTGCAAGAGTGAAATAATGAGACTCGCCTCTTTCGTTTTTTTCAACAAAAGCAATTTCGTCACGTCTCAAATCCTCTTTGTTAAGAATTGTAGTGTCATGTGTTGTAAAAATTAATTGCGCATTTCTTTTATTGTTTTCAGATTGAAACAGTTCTATTATAAACTTTGTAAGGACAGGATGCAGTCGTGCTGATAATTCGTCTACCACAAAAACTCCACCATTTTCAAGCAGCAATGATGCTTCTTGAATAAAAGATAGGAAGCGTAATGTTCCAGACGACTCTTTGCTTAGTGAAAAGGCTCTTTCGCCTACAATAATACCATTAGGATCATACACATTATGTACTGCCTTTATAGTTTTTCTTTCTTTTTTTATTCCAGTTTTCTTTGAAGCAATGGTTTCAACATCTACAATCAAATCGGTAATTCCTACATCAATCGTACGAATATAATTAACAATCTGCTTGCGAAATTTTTCATCATCAATTAATTTGTTCGTCATTCCTAAGGACAGACCAGTACCTTTAACACTAGATTCCAAAAATAATTCAAAATACACATTGAATTTATTCTCAAAAAAGTCTTTAAAAGCATCTATGCATTCCTTGATTTGACCTGTTCCAAAATAATCCAGAACTGATAAATATAAACGATCATCGCGGAACTTTTTATATTCGATAAGTTGCTTCTTGTATTTTGAACCATAAGAAATATTGTTATATTCACGATTGAAAACTTCATCTCCATCTATGACCAACCATTCGCTAGCGACTAATTTTTCTTCGAAAGAGAACCCATATTGAAAAATAATATCTTTTACACTGAAAATTATTTCCATTTCAATTTTTTTATTGTCGTTATTAGACAGTGCAAATGGCTCCATTGATATAGATAAAATAGATTTGGACTGGTCCTCCTCATCCAGTGGTTCTTCTTGCTCCTTGAAAAGCTGATTGAAAACATATTTTTCAAAGCAATATAGAGCACTTATGAGATTAGATTTCCCACTTGCATTCGCACCGTAAATCGCTAAAGTTTTAAGCAGTCTATAATCTTTCAAAGGAATAGTATGGGATGGATGCTCTCTAAACCCTGTAGCTCTCATATCCAATATAACTTCATCTTTGAATGATGCAAAGTTCATTGCTCTAAACATAATTAACATAATATTGTACCTCCAAGTTTTATTATAAACGAATTTAAGAAAAAGTAAACGATATTACGAAAAATTCGTGTAAAATAATTAATAAATATAAAAATTCGATATAATAATCTATATTATATCGAAAATTTCGAAATATTGAATAGTGAAATAAGCAAAGTTTACTAGTACTATGGTCTTTTTAATGGGTTGATTAAATATTTACTATCTATGCGAGATTCAACTTAATTTTTATCGATTTCAAAAGATTATTTTCTATTATTTTCTATCATTAAACATCTATCATTAAATATCTTGTTTCATTTGGAATTGAACTGTATAATAAATATGCAAGTTTTTCTCTGGACACATATTCCAAAAGGAGCACTTTAGCTTGCAAGTCCTCGAATACCACAAATCAGTGGCTTTAACGATATATTTAAATATGTATCAAATTCGGAAAAAATCCGTACTTTCATCCGCCTTCGATTTTTGTTAAAATCTAAGCAGGAAAGATAATGCTAACGCTTTATCTGGAGGTGCAGATGCGTAAGAACTACTTTGAAAAACTTGTGAACTATA
>JBBQKF010000135.1:0-6676 GCA_038326615.1 Saccharofermentanales bacterium
AAACTGATAAACTGATAAACTGATAAACTGATAAACTGATAAACTGATAAACTGATAAACTGATAAACTGATAAACTGATAAACTGATAAACTGATAAACTGATAAACTGATAAACTGATAAACTGATAAACTGATCAGAACGGAAAGTGGATCTGATAAAAGCTATCATCAAACTCATACCCATCATTATTAAAAAGTTCAATAATAGCATTGACAACCACTTTATTAAATAAAGTACCAGAATGACTATGCAATTCTTCTAGAGCAATATCAATACCTAGCGCTGGCCTGTACGTTCTAGGGAATACCATTGCCTCAATAACGTCGGCAACCATAACAATTTGAGATTCAATTGTTAATTCACTTTCGACAAGTTTATTTGGATGACCACTTCCATCGCATCTCTCGTGATGTTGCTTAATTGTTTCACTAATAATAGATGGCAATCCAGATTTCTCTATTAATTCAAAACCAATTTGAGGATGACTACGTATCATTACCATTTCTACCCAACTCAAGTTGCCTGGTTTTAAAAGTATTTCGGCAGGGATTGCTATTTTCCCAATGTCATGAATATATCCTATAATTCTAAGATAATGTACGGACTCTTCTGAAAGATTCATTTTAAGAGCAATCATCGCAGACAAGTTGCCAACTCTTTTTTGATGACCTGAAGTGTATGGATCTCTAAGTTCTACAACCGAAGACAACAAGGAAACGATACTCTGCAATGAAGCCTGTAATGCTACTGTACGACTAGCAAGTTGTTCATCCAAATCATTACAGTTTAGCATATGACTCGCTTCTGAATTGATGTTTTTGTCTTGCAATTGCTTTATTCTTGTTGACATTATAATAGACTTCTTGAGAGTATCAAAATTTATTGGCTTTCTTATACAATCATCTGCATTATATTGCTCAAGCAATACCGAGTCTTCAATATCATTCTCGTTTGCTATAATAATAATCTGGGTAGATCCAGATTTTGTCTTAACATAATCAATTAATTCTTTGCAAAACAATTCGGCGGACAATGTATCAATAATAACTATATCAAAAGCAATTGTATCTAATGATTCAATTGCAACATCTAACCGGTTAACTTGTACGATATCATGGTCATATATTAAAAATGATTCAAAAAAATCAATCTGAATATTCGTTCCGTCATCTACAATAAGTATTTTTGCCATAGCGCCTCCCGAAATTAACCAATTATATAAATTGTAATTTCACTTTCCAAATTAAATCGAATTATCTACATGAAGTAATAAGTATTATTATACCATAAAAGTAATTACTTCAATCTTTTTTTCGAAGAAAATTATATAAAACAGCGAAATTATTATACGATTAATTGTGAAACAAATTCCAGTTATTTTTTATAATATATATTGTTATTTATAGTGATTATTTGATAAAATAGATATATACAGATATTGGTTTTTAAGTCACAATTTTGGAGGTTCTTAATGAATAAATTCGAAGACCACTATAGAACGTTACAAGTGCATCATGAAGCAAAGCAAGAAATTATTGATGCTGCATACAAGAGGTTATGCAAAATGTATCATCCGGATTTGAACAGCGATGATTTACACAACGTAAAAATGATTAAAATAAATTTGTCCTATGAAATTATTGGAAATATTAACCTAAGAAATGATTATCACGAAAGCTGGATTAAGTATCAAAACCAAGACAATCTAAGGATTTTGGATTCGACAAACAATGATGAAGCATATCAATTACTTAATCTATACTTCTTGAATTTAATGGATTGTGAATGGGAAGGTGCATATTCAATTCTTACTGAAAGAGATCAGCAGAATGTTTCATTTAGCGACTTTAAAGAATGGCAGGAAAATGTTTCAAAAATATATAAAATGGGGTCATACGTAATTACACCTTTCCGTGAATATGAAAACTGCACAATCGATAATTCACAGTATTTGGTTGTTAAAGAGTTTTCGGTGTATGTTTGCGACCTTGATAAAAGAACTCAGAAAATTAACGAGAACGATTTTATCAAATACGTTGTTCAAGAAAAGAATTTGTGGAAAATATGTCTCGGCTATAGCAATCTAAAACCAATTATTCTGAAATACAAATACATGAATGATCAACTCACAGGTTTGGATATTCAAAATACATATAATGAAGTATTAATCAATCAAGATTCTCAAACCGGCAAAGCAAGTAGAGCAGGGTTTTTGAAGACCTCGCAAAAAGAGGCGTCAAGAAGCAATCGCTATGGTAATCAATTCTCGATTGCTATTATTCTATTAAAAGCCTATCAAATTAGCGGCTCTGATGATGAATACTTACGTATGGGAATATGCATGGCATCAGATATAATTGAAAATAATATACGTCAAACCGACATCATTGGCAGATGGAGCAGTAATGAACTGGCAATATTATTCACTGAGACTCCAAAAGAAAATGCTATTATTATTTGTGAAAAATTAGTACATAAAATAAACCTGAATGCTGATTTTGAATTTATACTTTCGTATGGTGTTTCTCAGTACAAAAATTTGTCGGTTGAAGAGACAATTATGAAAGCAGTATCACAAGCACATATAAAGACTTCCACCCATAATGGGGTTACAACAACTCAGATAATAGCATATACATCAGAAAACTAACATTTTTTGTCTAATATATCTAAACTTTCATTTTGTTGGTTCAATGGAACTTCATGCCTTGGTTTTAATTTAACAATTGCAGCAGCATTTGTAATAGCGGCTACTATATCGACTTCAAATTGTCGTATCAAAATATTCGTTTTAGAAAATAATTGTCCCTTTTCGGTTACAATATATAATGATGGCAGGCTGTTTAATGCAATTGCGCATATATCAAGTTTGCATAATTCACATGTGCATACATTTGTATCAGCTAGTATTTCTCCAATCATAGACAGAACAAAATCTTCCATGATGTTTTTCAATTCATTCATATTAAAACTCCTCATAAATAAAATATAACTACTATTATTATCGTAAAAATATTAAAATACTTTAGTAATAAATAGATTTATCTGTATAAAAGAAAGCTACTAATATTAATGAATTGGTTAAATTTCATAACTAATATTTTAGCTAAAAAATTAGCAAATTCAAACTTTTATTATATACAAATTGCTATAAACGTGATATCATAGGTGTGATATTTAAACATGTAATCATGAATATTATTTGCCAATATTTATAACACCTATATCTCTTATAATAAAAGGAATTGGAGGTTAGATTATTTGGAGCGTAAGATAACAAAATACCTTGAAGATTGGAAAAATTCAACCGACATAGTCCCGTTAATAATAGATGGAGCAAGGAATGTAGGAAAAACATACATTGTTTTACATTTTGGTAAAAATTCATATAAGAATGTTATTAGATTTGACATGGAAAAACATATTGATTTAGATTATGAATTTGAGATTGAATCTAATTGTGATATTGTTATCAATAAAATGCAATCAATTTCCAACCAAGAAATTATAAGTGATAATACTTTAATTATATTTGATGAGATGCATTCTTTTCGCAAATGCTTGGTTATAGCGGAGTTTTTCAACAGTAACTTTCCATCACAACATATAGTCATCTGCGGTTCTATGTTTGCTTCGGAATACAAATCATTTCCAATAGTTCGAAGATTTGCAAAATTTAGAATGAAAACTTTATTTCCTATGAACTTCGAGGAGTTTGTTATTGCAATGGACAAAAAGGACTATCTTGACTTTGCAAACATGAATTTGGAGGAGGATTCGACATTAGGCATGAATTTGCATCAGGATTCGATAGTAAGTACGAATTTAGATATTTTAGAATTATTTTACAAATATTTATTAGTTGGCGGGATGCCAACAGCAGTAGAAGCATACAAAAGTCTTATGGATCTTGATTATGTATTAGCAAAACAAAAAAATATTAGCAATACTATTTTATCAGACATTATGAAATATCTGCCCTTTTATGAGCATAAAAAAGCAATAAGTGTTCTTAATTGTATACATTTACAGTTGTTCAAAGAAAATAAGAAATTTCAATTCAGCTATATTAAAAATAAAGCAACGTCGTACGAGTACGACGCTGTTATCGATTGGCTTGTATATGCAAGAGTTTTGTATAAGGTTTACAAGCTTTACACAAATGCTACTAAAGAAATAAACCTAAAATCATTATCTAACTTTAGGTTATATTATAATGATGTTGGAATTCTTTATGAAAAATTTGGGATTTCAGAAGATGCTGTTTTGAAATCAATGCATAATATGGAAAAATATTTAGCAATATTGATGGAAACACATATTATTAATATATTTATTGCAAAAGGATATAAAGTATTTTATTGGAACGATGGCGCTATTTATAATATTGATATTGTAATAATTGACACAAACAATAATTATATTCCTGTCGAATGTGACATCATAACTAGTACAACAAAAAAATCTATTAAAAAATTTATTGAAACACATAATTCACCTTACTCAATAAGAATAATTACAAAAGAAACGCTTACAGAAACAAATGTTAAGACAATACCAATTTATATGTTACATCAATTCTAATTGTGAATCAGCACAAACGTAATTTCGTAAAAATCAAGCAATTAAAAATCAAAAAGACCGCTTAAATAGCGGATTAATTGCCTCTTGATTAATAGTATACAATACAGTATACTACTTATAAGTATACTATATCATATTGAATATGTAATATCATTTAATATAAGAGATTGTGAGGCTTAATTATGATTTATGGGCGTGATGATGATATTAAAAAACTCAATCAACTTTATCAGAACGATAATTTTGAATTTGCATTTATATACGGAGAGAGAAAAGTTGGCAAAAGTGCTCTGCTCAACGAATTCACAAAGGGTAAGCAATGTTTGTTTTTTTCTGCAGTCGATGCAGGTGATATTATAAATATCGAACAGTTTTCATCGGTTGTTTACAAGTTTTTTGACATACCAACAACGGCAGGTCGATTTAATTCCTGGAAGTCAGCATTTGATTTCATTACAATTAGTAAATCGCCAGTCAAATATGTAATTGTTCTCGACAATTTCTTTAGATTGTTAGATCCGAAAATGAGTAATAGAAATATAATATCGGATTTTGTGGACCAAATAAGTAAGAACTCTCAAATATTTCTTATAATGTCTGGTGATTACAATGACTTTACCGAGAATGTTATAAAAGCTAGGTCAAGCCTCTGGGGAAAGCAATCAGCAAGCATAAAAGTTACTGAGATTGACTTCTTGGATGTATCTAAAATGATTCCATCATTTGGACTTGAGGAAAAACTGCAATTTTATTCATGTTTAGGTGGGGTTCCACAATATTACTCGAAAATTGACAATAAAAAGTCTTTTGAAGAAAATCTCTTTGAATTATTTTTCAAAGAGTCAGGATATATGTATAGAGAACCTGAAATGATAATTAATAGATATATACGAGAACCTCAAGTTTATAATAGCATTATTTATTCTATTGCAAACGGAAATAACAAGCTGGAAGATATTGTGAAATCAACCAAAGAAGAGCGTACAAAAATTGGTAAATACCTTTCATCATTAATTCAATACAATATTGTTTATAAAGCCTGCCCATTCGGTGATGATCCCACAACAAGCAGAAAGGGACGATATAGGATTAGAAATAACTGTGTAGAATTCTGGTACAAATATGTATTTTTGAATAGAAGAACAATTGAATGCGGAAATGGAAACTCAATTGCAAAGGAGCTAACAGAAAATAACAATTATCTGGAAGGTGTTGACAAATCAATTGCGCTTGACATATGCACTCAGTATCTTATGAGTGAAAATAGCAAACAAAGTCTTCCGTTTAATGCAACTTTGTTTGGAAGGTGGTGGAATTCGAAATATGATATTGCTGTTGCAGCAAGTTTTAAAGAAAAAGCTATTATTTTCTATGATTGTATATTAATTGATAAAATTAATGCAGTCGAAAAACTTAAATCTCTTCTTGCTCTCAGAAAGGAATTTAAAGATTATAAGAAGTTTTATTTCTATCTATTTTCAAGTCAAAAATTTTCAAAAGAAGCATTTGACTTTGAGAATGCCAACCCTGATATTATTTTGCATTATTTATAAAGTGAGAATATCAATCAAAAAATTAAATAAAAATTACAAAAATATATAAATAAATTTAATAAAATGAGAAAAATTCACAATAAATATAATGGAATAATGTAAAAAGATTTGTTATATTTTAAAAAATTATTTGATTATTGTGTGATCGATATAAGCACTATGTAAGACTTTAGAATATTATAATCAAATTAAATAAAATAAAATAAAATAGAATAAAATAGAATAAAATCAAAATAAATTAAATAAATCAAATAAAATCAAATTAAATTAATCAAATCAAATCAAATTATTCAAATCAAATTAAAATAAATCAAATCAAAATAAAATAAATCAAATAAAATAAAATGGAATCTAATAAAATCTATAAAAACTAGTAAACCCCTAAAGTTAGAACAACTTTAATCGATAACTATTGTAAGCAACATAAGGCTCTGTTATAATTTACTAATCCAACATAGGAGAAAATTTTGAATAAATTCAGATTTAAGCAAAAATTACTGGTATGGCAATACCAGTGCCATCCCTACCGCCTGAGGC
>JBBQKF010000136.1:0-6650 GCA_038326615.1 Saccharofermentanales bacterium
CCTGTCTATTGTATTTGCTGCGCCTGTCGTATGGAGTGTTGAAATAACCAGGTGCCCGGTTTCTGCTGCTGTCATGGCTGTACGAATCGTTTCGTAATCCCTTAATTCGCCTAACAATATGACATCTGGCGCCTGTCTAAGAGCGGATCTCAAGGCTGACACGTAGTCCTCCGTATCCGTTTCAATTTCTCGTTGTGTGACAATGCTCTTCCCATGTTTATGAAGATATTCAATGGGATCTTCCAATGTAATGATATGTGCATTTCTGCTTTTATTAATCTCATTAATAATGCATGCAAGGGTTGTACTTTTACCACTTCCTGCCGCTCCAGTGACTAGAACTAGACCGTTTTTCAACTGAGCTACATCAATGACGGTTTTTGGTATATGAAGTTCTTTGCTATCCGGCAATTCAAAGGCTACTACCCTGATAATAGCGGCGATAGAACCTCTTTGCTTAAAGATGCTGGCTCGAAATCTGGCAAGGGCTTTTACTGAAAAAGAAAAATCATCATCTCCGCTGTTATTAATTCTATCCATCGGTCTATTGTTGGCCAAACTGTAAATGTGGCCAATTATTTCAGCCAAATCCTCTGCTGACAACGACTCCTTGCTTTGGTGTTGGATTTTACCGTTTATTTTAAGAGCATATGATGTGCCAGGAACCAGGAAAATGTCTGAAGCGTTATTTTCTACCGCCTTTTGTAAAATCTTTAATGCATCCATGCTACTATCTCCATTCCACTACTTATATCATTCCATGCTAATTTTTATATTATTCAATACTGCTTCCATCCCAAACCGGTAGGTCATCATAAATTTCATAATCAACCTTATTTTGAACAATCCATTTCTTTATCATATATTTTTTGCTGGTTTCCTGGTTTTGCATTTTATTTAAAATCTCCAGTTCAACCAAAAGAAACTGTTCCTGATTCAACTCAATCCTATACGTTAAACGATGAGTTTCCTGTTGATACGACTCCCCAAATTCTTGCTTTAATGCCTTTTGGAAATTTTCCTCTCCACTCTGATTTTTACCAAAATCAGTCAGCAACTTATTAATTTCTTTTAAATTTTCTTCTGCTTTTCCATCCCCAACATAATAATCCATCACATACTGCTGATTTTTTTCAGCCAGTTTCTGATCTACTTTTGCGCTGGCAATTGACAATGTAGAAAATACAACCAGGCAAAGAATGGTGAAGATCAACACAAGGGAGCTGGTGCCAATTTGAACCTGTCCCCACCCTTGACCTTCATAAGGTGCTTTTCGATTAATCATACCACACCTCGTCAGATAAATACTTTTTTACCTCTAATCTACATATTTCTTTTTCCTGGTTTTTCCTATCAAACACGACAATATCCGCCACCAGTATTTTGTCCCGAACCGCTGTCATTACTTGTAGATAATAAATGTCCTCTCGATAATCATTATACTTATTACCGGTTGTATCACCGGTCGCCTTTATTTTCTCCGCAGTAGTTTGTGCCAGTATCATTGCGCCGTTTAGCAGCTTGCTTTCTTCGCTTATATGATTTGCCTTTACAAAAGCGCTAATGGTTATGGCTGTACAAAGGGAAAAGAAAAGGATGACAACAATAAACTCCATTAAAAACAGCTCTGATTTTGTATGATTTTTTTTACTCATCTTTGGTCCCCCTCGCTCCTTAAAGCTAGGAGAATTGTTTCACCCTGATTCCCTAAGGTTTCTACCTTTAGGAGATTTTTTTCAACCATGGAGAATGAGATGCCTTGTCCCTCCATAATATTGATGCCATCTTCAAGTGTATACTGGCTGTCGTCACTGACAAATAGTTCCTTTATGTTCCCATCTCTAAAATAAATCAACGTATAATATTTTGTCTCGTTAAATATTTGTTCTATTTTAAGAACCTGAATATCTCCCATCGCTAAAACAGAAACAGCATTTGATTCATCTGCTTGTTTCACTTTATTTGAAATATAGGACAATGCAGTCGTTCCAATGAAGTTTTGGTTCATTCGGCTATCAATGTTCTTATAAACCTTCGCCCCAAAAGTAATGGTAAAAATCGAACAGATTGTCAATATTAAAAAAAGAAGCATGGTAAATAGAAACTGGACAGACTGGCCTCTCGTTCTTTTACCTTTTTTCCCCATGATTCGCTCCTATCTCAATGAAACTGTAATATCCGGCATAATGTTAGATGCAAAACCTTCGTAAAATACAACATATTTTTTGCTGTCAATCTGAAGCCCGTAATTTTCTACAAGATAATCTATAGAGGCGGGATATCTCCCTTCGATGGCATAGCACTGAACTGAGGCCCTTTGTATGGCATTCCCAAGGGTTATTGCGCCCTCAGAAGTTGACCTTACTGACAGCTGTCCCGTCGCATAAATAAAAATTGCAAGGACACATAGGAACGTTGCCAAAGAGAACAAAATATTTTTCATCGTTTCCCCTTAACCAATTGCAGCCATAATACCCACAAGAGGCATCATTACCGCCAAAAGAATTAACCCGACGACAACCGCTAAAATGACAACCATGGTCGGCTCGAACCTTCCGATCATGCTGTCAATTGCTTGATCTACTTCCATCTCATATTTTGCTGAAAGTTCTTTAAAAACAGCATCAAGCTTTCCTGAACGGCTACCAACTTTAATCATCTGCATATCAAGGGCCGAAAAAATATTCCCTACCTTTAGCGCCTCATAGAGGGTTACCCCCTTTTCAAGCTCTTCTTTCACCTTTGTAATCTTTCTATTGGTATTTTTCTGAACGATCAAATCTGCTGCCATATCAATTGCCTGGTCCATATCCAACCCGCTTTTTATTGTAGTGGCTAGAATAGCAGCAAAACGCCTTTTCGCCATTGAATCTGCAATGATGCTTTTTTCTTTGATAAATGAGATGATTCCTTCAGCAAATTTCAAATTTCCTGATTTCCGCGAAAAAATAAGCGTCATCAAAGCGGCCGTACCCAGAAGGAGAATCACTACCAATACAATACCGCTGACAATACTTCCCGCACGAACTGCGGTTATCGTGACAGGTGAAAGTTGCGCACCAAGCTGTGCGTATACATCCTCAAAGACAGGCATGACTTTCGTCAATATGACAAAAAGAACAGCAACCAACATAAATACCATGATGATTGGATATGTGATGGCGTTTTTTAAGGTTTGTGCTAAAGAATGCTCCTTCTCATAATAATCAGCCAACGATTTCATCGTGACTTCAAGTGTACCTGTTTTCTGACCCACATGACTCATTTTTATCACATAAGGTGGGAACTCCCCGGTTTTTTCAAGTGTTGAAGCGAAAGAATACCCTGCGCCAACTTCTTCTGACATTTTTAAAAGCATTTCTTTTTCTTTCGCAGTGATGGCATCTTCAGCAATCACTGAAAGACCTCCATCAATGGAGATCCCAGCTGCTAATAAAAATGATATCTGCATACAAAAAGCTGACAATTCTTTTGCTCGCATAAAGGCTCCTTTAATTTACAAAACAGGGCAAATATTTCTATTTGCCCTATCCGGTTAACTTTTTCTAGTATGTATACTTTGAAGTATAATTACTTCCAGTTCCTATATATTTCATTATTGCAGTACTTTTTTTGCTAGAAGAGGCAAAGGTTGGATCCATCATCTGCCATTTGCTTCCATCAAAGAATATCATGCCATCCACCCAACCGGTTTCTTTTGAATAAACATTGATCCATGCATGATATAAATTCCCGGTATACCCCACAATCAGCTTGCTTGGGATATTCTGAGATCTAAGCATTGCAGTCATTACCGCTGCATAATCAAAACAAATTCCTTTTTTTATTAATAGAATATTGTCAACATCAGGCAAATATCCCGATTTTACAGTAGCCGCTTTTTCTTTGTCATAGGTGAAGTTTTTTATAACATAATTATATACCAATTCAACTTTTTTCAAATCATTGGTTTCACCTTTTGTAACTTCCATTCCCTTGGCCACGGTTTTACTTTCAGGCTTAAAATTCACATACTGATTAGAATACAGAAATGGTAAAAACTGATTTTCCAGTTTTACCTGTATACTCTTGCTAAACAGCTGTGAGTACTTTGTCCCAGAAACATTTTCAAATACTTTAATCGTATAAGATCCATCCCCGTCGGTCAATGGAAACACTTCATAGGCATTTCTTGCATTTAGGTTATAGGTATAAGTTGTGCTTTGACTCTTCGTGATCTGAACTTTAATTTTTAAATTTTTTCCAAAATACTTTAGCATCACATAGCCTTGGTTGGCATTGGATGCTTCAAGCACCATATTCGTCCCCTTATATACGGTAATCCCTGATGCTGTAGGTATTAAAAAAGTAGAAGTGGTTGAGGTTTTTGAGATGGCCAATACATTTGCCATTGGCACTTCTTCCCCTTCGATTACCGTTTCTTCATAAGTTCTTTGCGGTTCCGCATTCAAACTGCTGCATCCTGTCAATGAAGCGCCTAGCAATAAGACTATAACTATGATGCTTATTAAATTTTTTCTGTTCATCATCATTTCAATCACCCCACTTCCCTTTTAGGTAAAATAATCTGTTGATCTATTCATTTCTTTACTGGTATTATATATACCCTTTTTTGCATAAAATATTCTAATTTTTGAGGTCACCCAACATATTCATTTGATATATTATATCTTTATTTCGCCACTATTGCAATTATATTCCTGAAATTTCAGATTTCTTGACTTTCTTATTTTTTTCTACTATTATTAGACATATATTTCACACTATTTTGACTTGTTATAAGGAGGATTTTTGATATGGGAAAGAAATTACGAAAATTACTGTTGATTGCACTTGTTCTAGTTCTTGTTTTATCTAGTTCAGTGATGGTTTTTGGGGCTCCTGCTCCTTCTTCTGGGATAAACGTCCAGTATAACGGCCAGCAAATTTCATTTAAAGATGCTTCACCTAAACTTATAGAAGGCAGAACCATGGTGCCATTTAGACAAATTTTGGAAACTATGGGCGCTAAAGTAGAATACGACCAAAATTCAAAAACAATTACCGCAACTCGAGATGACATGCAGTTTTCATTTGCCATCGGGGGTACTGATATCAATATTACTGAAAATGGTAAACTGATAACAAGAAAAATGGATGTTGCCCCTTTCATTGATAAATCAACAAATAGAACCTATGTGCCTGCCAGATTTATGGCCGAAAGCATGAATTATGGGGTATGCTGGGATCAAACTGAAAAAACTGCAGTGATCATTGCACCGGAATCAATCTTTGCAGATGCTGATCAGGATTTTTCGATTCTATCAATGATGATGACTTCTAATGTAGATCTCGAAAAATCTTATCAGACTACCGGCAGCTTTAAAGCTGATATAACAACATATATGACTGATATGATAGGCAATGACATGGTTTTTTCATTGGCAGGAAACATGAGTGGCATTCAGCAGAAAAACAATGTGGATATGTTGATGAATATGAATATCAATGCGGACAAAACGATAGCCGCAATGACAGCAGAAGATCAAGCTCAAATAATGCCTTTACTGGATATGGTGAAAGACATTTCCATGCAAATAAAGATGAATGGAGACAGTGGCGACCTTTTTATGAATTCAAAAATCTTTGCCACTTTAGATCCAACAATGGCCGCTGATACCTGGCTTAAGATGAACATCTATAACTCCTACGATGAAATGGGAATTGACTTAAGACCTATGATGAAAATGAGTACATCGAAGCCAAGCCTATCAGAACTTCTCCAAACCATGGTCACCTCCATGAATACAGGAGATGTGAACACCTATAAGGATATGAAAATGGCTTACGTGCTCATGAAAAATCTGATCGGCGACGAAGCCTTTAAATCCGACACAGCAGGAACAATCACCACGAATACCTTAAATCTTGATAAGAACGATCTATTGGCTGCAGTAGCAAAAACCGTATTATCCGAGGGGGTTAATCTTAAAGACGCAGATATGGAAAGCTTCATGGAAATGATCCAGACAGTCGATTTTAACGCAGATATTCTAATCAGAGAGAAGGCAGACACCTTATACAGCTATTCTTTGCAAAGTGCCATTTCATTAGAAGACATGCTGCTTGACATGAAAATTATTGGAGATCCGCTAAGTACTGATGTTGTAATGACCGTTAATCAACCTAGTATGATGAAGATGTCCATAACCGCCAAGTCTGTCATGTCTGTAACATCAAAAATGCCAGACCTAAGCATTCCCGCCGGTGCGAAGATTCTTGACTACAACAGTTTATTAATGAAATAAACAATATAGTAAACATCACAATAAAAAAGGTAGCCTTTTGGGATCAGTTCATTCTGACTGAAGGCTACCTTTAAATAATTAGAAATTTTTAAAATTAAATGTTCCTCCAGTAATTGAATCAATTACTTCACTTCAAAAGTTCCCCTCGAACGATCAATCTCTTTGTACCGCTTCCCCTTGGATGGCAGGTTATTAAAGTGACCATGGATTTTTCCGTTTTCTCTAAAACCCAGACTTCATCTGGTTCAACAATAAAACTGTCCACTACCCTATATTTATATGGCTTCCCCTTATATTCGATATCTATTGCATCTCCTGCCTTTACTTCATTTAGCCTGCTGAAGTATGTGCCAAAAGTATAAT
>JBBQKF010000137.1:0-6604 GCA_038326615.1 Saccharofermentanales bacterium
AAATTGTATTTTTGGATAGACGATAAAAGGCCAGTCACCATGAAGTCTTGTGTAAGAATACTTTTCAGCTCGTTGCAGTATGGTTTCTAATATGATCTAATATGATTTTATTATGATTTTTTGGTTTAGGGTTGCATCATAAAATAAGCAATGATATAATCATCCTCGCATCCTATGCGGCCCTATGGTCAAGAGGTTAAGACGCTGCCCTCTCAAGGCGGAATCAGGAGTTCAATTCTCCTTAGGGTCACCACAAAAAAAGAAGCAATAAATTGCTTCTTTTTATTTTCGGATTTTAAATACGATTAAAACAATTTCTTTAATTTTTTCTTCTCTTCAGGTTTAAGCATATCATTCTCTGCAACAAGTGTTACAAGTTCTGCTGCACTACCACTAAAAACTCTCTCTACGAAAGATTTAGTATACATTTTTACTGCATCTTCCCTAGAAATTACCGGATAGTACAAAAATGCATATCCAGTTCGGTTTGTTGCTATAACATTCTTAGTAACAAGTCTGGCAACCATCGTCTGAATTGTGGTTCTCCTCCAAGGGGTATAACTCAAAGCTGACACTATATCTCCCATGTATAATGGTGATTTACTCCAAATAACCTGCATGATTAACCACTCAGAATCCGAAATTTTTACCTCATTTTGTTGAAACATACATTTTCTCCTTCCATTCAATTATATCGTTCTTATAAAAAATTGATGATTATAGTTGTATTATATAACAAAATGTTCAAAACTTAAAGATATAAAACAGTCAATTTATAAAACAATTTGTGAACAAATATCGTTGTTATTGATTTTATTTAGACAATAATTTAATAGTCTAAAGAATTTCTATTTATAATCCTTTGAACTATCCACATAATTGCGATTTTCTATTTTTGTATATCCTCTACGTTTCTTTACACATTTGTATGCCGGCCTTAGTATTCTTCCACCGCTAACAATTTCCTCTATTCTATGAGCACTCCAGCCCGCTATTCTGGCGGTTGCAAAAATCGGTGTAAATAATTCCTGAGGAATTTTAAGCATGTCATATACAAATCCAGAATAGAAATCTACATTTGCACACACAATTTTGCTACTTTTCTTTACACTGTAGAACACTTCAGGGGCTAGTCTTTCGGTAATTGTATAAAGCTCATATTCTTGTTCACGTCCGGCCTCATAAGCTAATCCTCTTGCATAATCTCTTAACAGTTTTGTTCTTGGATCTGAAACCGTATAAACTGCATGCCCAACGCCATAGATTAGTCCTGATTTATCAAAGGCTTCTTTTCTCAAAATTTTAGATAAATATTCTTCAATTTCAATTTCACTTCGCCAGTTAACAACATTAGCTTTAAGGTCCTGCATCATGTCATAAGCCTTACCACTTGCGCCACCATGCTGAGGACCTTTTAGAGATCCAATTGCGGCAGCCATAACTGCATATGTATCTGAACCAGAAGATGAAACGGCATGGGTAACAAATGTTGAGTTATTCCCACCACCATGCTCAGCATGAAGAACAAGAGCAAGATCAAGTACTCTTGCTTCAAGCTCTGTAAATTCTCCATTAGGTCTTATAAGATGAAGAATATTCTGAGCGGTATTGTATTCTGGTTTTGGGTCGTGGATAAACAAGCTTTGCTTATCTACATAATGCTTCTTTGCCATATATGCATAGGAAATCATAAGAGGTGTTCTTGAAATCAATTCAACACATTGTTTAAGCACATGTGAAACAGAACAATTATCTGGATCTGTGTCATAAGGATATAAAGCTAGAATACTCCTTGCAAGTTTGTTCATAATATCCGGGCTGGGTGCTTTAAGAATCATGTCTTCAGTAAAGTTATGAGGAAGAAATCTGGCAGCCGAAAGAATTTCATTGAAATTTTCAAGTTGTTCATTATTTGGAAGTTCTCCGAAAAGCAACAAGTACACACATTCTTCAAAACCAAATCTTTTCTCCTGATAAAATCCGTTAACAAGGTCATTAATTTCTATACCTCGATAAAATAGACGACCTTCAGTAGGAACGCGATCGCCATCATCCATCATATAAGAAAATACTTCTCCGACTTCAGTAAGTCCAACTAGAACTCCGGTTCCGTCGTCATTTCTTAAACCTCTTTTAACATTGTATTTATCATAGTAACTCGATTCAATTTTACTGTGACTTGTTGCTGACTCAACTAATTCTTCAAATATTTCTTCTTTTGTTTTTTTACTATCTGACATAATTTTAGTTCTCCTTTTCAATAAGTGTTTTAACGAAACTTTCCTTAGCATTCCTGACATGTTTTTCCATAAGTTCCTTTGCAAATACCGGATTATGATTCATCATTGCCTCATATATTGCCTGGTGTTCTGCTATTGCTTTCTCAGCTCTACCATCAAGTGATAAAGATTTAACTCTGGCTATTCTAGTATATTGAATCATTGAAGTTAACATATTTTCGAATATTTTACTGTTACTTGACTTAATGATAATATCATGAAATTCAAAATCTGATAATTGAAATGCTTGAAAATCTTTAATCTCAGTATATTCCTTCTCTTTGTTAATTGCATCAACTAGTTTAATAAGTTTATCGGAAGTTATATTTTCACATGCTCTTTTAGCTGCAATTCCCTCTATAAAAGCTCTAATTTCGTACATATCCTGAGTATCCTGTACGCTTAATCCTCTGACAATTACACCTTTATTTGGAATTGCATCGACAAGACCATCAATTTGTAATTGCACGAAAGCTTCCCTGACAGGAGTTCTACTGACACCGAGGTCATTTGTTAGTTTGCTTTCAGTAAGAGCTTCGCCCTTTTTGTATATATTGTTAAGTATATCATCCCTTAAGCGATTATACACATTAAAGCGTAACATTCCATGTTTATCACTTTGCATTTGATTAATTCTCCGGTTTTTTTGTGAAATTTAACATTCCGCCTGCTTTAAGTATTCTTGCTTGTCTGTCCGAAATGTCAAGTTTAACTTTAAAACTAAATCCTTTTGTATTGTTATCAACGGTAACAAGTTCTCCCAAAACTGCATTGTCTACCTGCTCTAATAAATTTTTAACAGTCATCTCATCTTCTATTCCTAATTTTCCATAATCATTTGAATCATCAAATGTCAGTGGAATTATTCCGCTATTAATTAGGTTTGCCATATGTATTCTTGCAAAAGAAACTGCTATAACTGCTTTTACCCCTAGTTGCAATGGCGCTAGTGCTGCATGTTCTCTGCTTGATCCCTGCCCATAGTTTGTGCCTGCTATTATGAAACCACCATTGTTATCTTTTGCTCTCTTTGGGAATGTTGAATCACAGGGGGTAAGACAATATTCTGCAAGATAAGGGACATTTGATCTGTAAGGTAATAATTTAGCGTTTGAAGGCATAATATGGTCGGTTGTAATATTATCTTCCAACAAAATAAGGACTTTGCCCTCAACAACATCTGAAAGAGGTTTATTAGTTGGGAATGGTTTAATATTTGGACCTCTGACAACTTCTACATCATTTCCTGGAAATGCGGGCAATACAACAAGATTGTCATTAACTTCAAACGAATCCGGCATTTCAATCGCTGGCATTTTACCTAGAGTTCGGGGGTCTGTAAGGTATCCATTAATTGCGCTTGCTGCAGCAATTTCAGGACTTACCAGGTAAACTTGTGCTGAAGCTGTTCCACTTCTTGCATAGAAATTCCGGTTATTTGTTCGTAAAGAAATTGCATCGGTCTTAGGAGATTGTCCCATTCCTATACAAGGACCACAGGCTGCTTCAAGAATTCTTGCACCACTAGCTATCATGTCCGCTAGTGCTCCATTTCGTGCAAGCATATTTAAAACCTGTTTTGATCCTGGGGCTATAACAAGAGATACATCTTGAGCAATGGTTTTACCTTTAAGTATTGAAGCAACTTTGAGCATATCAAGTAAAGAAGAATTTGTGCAGCTTCCAATGCATACTTGATCTATTTTAATTGAACCAATTTCAGAAATATTTGCAATATTGTCTGGACTGTGAGGTTTTGCAACTAATGGCTCAAGTTTTGATAAGTCAATTGTTATAACTTCATCATATTTTGCATCCATGTCAGGAAGCAATTCAACAAAATCTTTCTCTCGGCCCTGAGCTATCATGAAATTCTGTGTAATCTCGTCACTTGGGAAAATCGATGTTGTCGCACCTAACTCCGCTCCCATGTTTGTGATTGTTGCTCTTTCTGGAACTGAAAGTGATAAAATTCCATCTCCAGCATATTCGATAATTTTACCGACACCTCCCTTAACGGAAAGTATACGTAAAACTTCTAAAATTATATCTTTAGCGCTGACCCATTCGTTTAATTTTCCTGTTAATTGAATTTTGCAGATTTTGGGCATTGAAATAAAATATGCACCTCCGCCCATTGCAACTGCAACATCTAATCCACCAGCACCAATTGCTAGCATTCCGAGACCTCCACAAGTAGGCGTATGACTATCTGACCCTAGTAAAGTCTGTCCAGGAATTGCAAACCGTTCAACGTGGACCTGGTGGCATACACCATTGCCTGGTTTTGAGAAACGTATTCCGTATTTCGATGCAACTGTCTGAATATATTTATGATCATCAGCATTTTCGAATCCAGTCTGCAGAGTATTATGATCAATATAAGCAACGGAAAGTTTAGTTCGAACACGTGGTATTCCTATAGCTTCAAACTGTAGATAAGCCATAGTTCCCGTCGAATCCTGCGTAAGAGTCTGATCTATTTTAATAGAAATTTCTTCACCAATATTCATTTCACCGCTTACAAGATGTTGTTTAATAATTTTTTGTGCTATTGTAAGTCCCATAAATAATCCTCCGTCCAGATTGTATACAATGTAAATATTATCGTATAATATCATTGATGTGTCAATATATTTGCAAGATATTTTTTTAAAAACATCATTTTTTGTTCAAAACCCTATATAATAATCAATATTATGCAATATAATTGGAAGCTATCATGCAAAATATCGCATTTTTATATTTAAATAAATTCAACAAAAACTTGATTAGCAAAATTTACTCCTTTTTTTGACAATTTGTAATTTCCATTATTATATAAAACAAGTCCTGATTTAACAAGGTTTTCTAAACGATTTCTATATTTATCAAAGCATTTTCCAAATATTTCTTCAAAATGCCTAATTTCTATACCTTTTAACAATCTGAATCCAAGCATAAAAAATTCAAGTTCTTTATCTTCAATAGATAAAATTGATCGATTGATACCTGCTGGTGCGTTTGACAATTCAGGCGAATTTATCATTTTAAAAATATAATTATTAATATCCGATTCATTTTCTATTCTTTCCGAATTCTGATAAGAATGTGCCCCCGCTCCAAAACCAAAATATTCCATGCATTCCCAATAAGCTATATTTTGCTTGCAGTATGCTCCCACTTTTGCAAGATTACTTATCTCATAATGCAAAAATCCGTTTTCTTCTAATATCTCAATACCACTCCAGTACATTTCTCTTTCTGCGTCTTCAGATGGTAATAACTCAGAGCAATCTGAGTATCTGTCAAAAAATGGTGTTCCTTCTTCAAGAATCAGAGAATAAAATGAAACATGAGTCATTTTCTTTCTAAGAACCAAATTAATTGTATCTTTTACATCATCAATCGTTTGTCCTGGAAGTCCAAACATAATATCGGCATTACGATTTATTATTCCTGCCTTATCAGCATAATTAATACACTGTTCAAATTGTTCAAGAGTATGAATTCTCCCGATTTTGTTAAGGAGGCTGTCAGAAGAAGTTTGCAATCCTATGCTTATTCTGTTGATGCCATTTTGTTTGTATTCATTCATTTTTAGCTGATCTACAGTTCCGGGATTGCACTCAATAGTTATTTCTGCATCACTAAATAGCCCGAAAGAATTTTTTAAAGTTGTTAATACATATGTTATATATTTGGAAGGTACATAACTTGGCGTTCCTCCTCCGAAAAAAACGCTCTTTAATGGTTCAAATCCATTGGGATTATTTATTAAATAAAATTTATATACCAACTCTATTTCTTTAATTAATGCGTCAAAATACTTTTCGATTTTGTCATCTTGCCCGGCAAACGAAGAAAAATCGCAGTAAAAACATTTGCTTTTACAAAATGGAATGTGAATATATACAGTAGAAATTGTGTTTTTCTCGTTTTTCATCTTCAGGATTTTTCTCCCCTCTCTTCTCTTTTCTTTACTTTTACTCTTTTTATCCATAATTTATTCATCACAAAATTCAATGGATAAATCATCATCCTTTAAAAATATATTATAAAATTTACTATCTACCTACCTATCTGCCTAGTTAATCCATTTATCTACTATTTATCTGCCTAGTTAATCCATTTATCTACTCTGCCTAGTTAATCTATTTATCTACTATTTATCTGCCTAGTTAATCCATTTATCTACTCTGCCTAGTTAATCTATTTATCTACTCTGCCTAGTTAATCTATTTATCTACTATTTATCTGCCTAGTTAATCTATTTATCTACTATTTATCTGCCTAGTTAATCTATTTATCTACTATTTATTTGTCTTTATATCTATTTATCTATC
>JBBQKF010000138.1:0-6576 GCA_038326615.1 Saccharofermentanales bacterium
TAGAGGGAATCATTGAAAGTAATTCAGAATACACATTACATGTAACGGAGGACTTTATGGCGGCAAATGGAGATCCCATCTCAAAGCCTATCAGTCTTACATTCAAAACAAGAGATATGTCAAATGACATGACAGTTAATATGGTCCTAATGGGGTTAATGTTTGTTGGTGTTCTATTCTTTTCTTCTAGAAACATAAAAAAGCAGGCAGCGAAACAGCAAGAGGAAAAAGCAAAAGACGACAAAGTGAATCCTTATAAGGTTTCAAAAGAAACGGGTAAATCCGTTCAAGAGGTCGTCGAAAATAATGCAAAAGATAAAGAGAAGAAAGCAAGACAAGAAGCGAAAAATAAACCGAAAAATGGGAAATCAGTAAGCGAAGATAAGCAAGATAAGGCTGCAGAAAAAGGACCAAATCACTATAAAGTGCCTTCAGCTAAGCCTATCTCATTAGCAGGTAGCAACTATAAGACTGGAAGAAAAGCAAAGGCTGAAGAAGCAGCAATGAGAGAGGCGGCAGCTAAAAAGGCAGGGACAACTAGGCCTAAGAATCAGTCGGGAAAAGCAAAAAACAAGAAAAAATAAGATTAAATAATTAGAAAATGAGCGGAATCCGCTCATTTTCTAATTGAATATAAAAAACGTTAAAGAAGGTGAGACCTTGCAGACTTCAACAAAAAATATCACACTGAAATCTTTTGCAAAAATTAACCTTTCAATTGATGTTGTTGGAAAACTTTCCAATGGCTATCATGAGGTTGATATGATCATGCAGCAGATTGAACTTTATGACAAGGTCAAGGTATCTTGGGAACCTGCCGAAGAATGGTCCATTCATGTTTCAACGAATAGGATTTATATACCGACTGATCAACGCAATATTGCTTTTAAGGCGGCACAAAGCATGATTGAACTTGTAAAAGAGAGCCATAAAGGCAAAATAGATATTAAAATAGAAAAAAATATTCCTGTGGCAGCCGGACTTGCCGGTGGAAGCGGGAACGGAGCTATTGTATTGCTGGCATTGAATCATCTTTGGAAATTGGGATTAGATGTGGCAAAACTATGTGAAATAGGGGCGAAGCTGGGAGCAGATGTGCCATTTTGTATCATGGGGTGTGCGAGAAGCAATAAATTGCTTGGTATCCAAATAAATAATGATCCTTTGGCCTGTTCCTGTGCAAGAGCAAGAGGGATAGGAACAGATCTAGAACCTATAAAAACCGGGTTGGATTGTTTTATTGTTTTATCAAAACCGTCCATTAGCGTTTCCACGAAAGTGGTATATGAAGGGTTGGATTTAAGTGGGGAAATGGAAAGACCGGATAATAATCAACTGGTTGCCGGACTAAAAGAAAAAAATTATTATAAAGTGACAAAAAATATGATTAATATACTTGAAATGTATACAATAAAAAGGTATCCTGTTATTATGTATACAAAGAACAAGATGAGAGAGTCGGGAAAACCCTTGCAAGTATTAATGAGCGGAAGTGGGCCGACAGTTTTTGCTATTTATACAAATAAAGAAAAGGCTAGATCAGCTGCAGTTTATCTTAAAAAAATCAACAGGGACACCTATCTGACTAGAACCACAGTATAGAAAAATTATGATAGAAGAGGGAGAAAAATGCTTAATTTTGATATCCAAAACCATAGACCTTTGAGGGAAATTGTTTATGAAGAATTAAAACTTCTTATTGTTAAAGGGAAGATAAAGCCCGGTATGAGGCTAATGGAAGAAGAACTTGCAGAAGACATGGGCGTTAGCAGAACACCAATCAGAGAAGCGATTAGAAAACTTGAAAAAGAAGGCCTGATTACCATAGAACCTAGAAGAGGCGCCTATGTATCACAGCTTTCCATGCAGGATATGGTGGAAATTCTGGAAGTTAGACAAAATGTGGAGGGTTTTGCTGCCGAATTAGCGGCGAAAAGAATCACAGAAGAAGAAAAAATAGAACTCAGAAAAATTGCAGATGAATATGAGATTGCAGTGAAAGCAAATGATATGGCCGCCATGATCAAGGCGGACACTGACTTTCATCATGTTATTGTAGAAGCTACCAGAAACAAAATATTGATTCAAATGGTTGAGCAACTTCAGGAGCTGGTCCTTCGATTTAGATATCTTTATTATGATAACTTTAAAAGGTCAGAAAAAATGACCGCTGAGCACAAAATGATTTATCAAGCAATAATAGATGGAAAGCCCGATGTTGCCAAAGTATCAGCTGATGATCATATCAAAAGGTTGAAAGAGCTGGTTTTATCAGAGGGAATAGGAAAGCTTATTAATTCAATCAAATAGACATAAAATTACGGAATAAAAAAATAAAAAAGACCGGAGGTGAGTCATGAAATGGCTGGCCTCGCGGTCTTTTTTATTAAGAGTTTGTCAATTGATCCTATCAAGGAGGTGGGTTTTTGTTCTTATAAAACCTTCTTTGCCACTTCAACCCCTTCTCGGGCGTCTTTGACAAAAAAATCTGCGCCTACAAAGGCAGCATATTCTGAATTTAGAACAGCGCCACCAACCATGATGCTACAGTCAATCCCCGCTTCTCTAATGGCAGTGATGGTGAGTTTCATATTCTTTACGGTTGTCGTCATCAATGCGCTAAGACCGATTAGTTTTATATTGTGTTCTTTCGCTGCATCGATGACAGCTTTAATGGGAACATCTTTGCCCAAGTCAATGACTTCATACCCATAATTCTGTAAAAGCATTTTTGCAATATTTTTCCCTATATCATGGATGTCACCTAAAACAGTAGCAACAAGAATTTTGCCTTTGCTTGTTGATGGACCGTCAGAACCATTCACTTCTTTGATGACATCAAAGCAGGCTTTAACAGTTTCGGCAGACATCATTAGAGAGGGAAGAAAGATTTCACCCTTGTCAAAACCGTCACCCACTTTGTTTAGGGCGGGTATAAAGCATTCATCTATGATTTCAAGAGCCTCCTTAGCCTTTAGAAGGTTGCGAACCTGTCCCGCTGCCTCTTCCTTTCTGCCTTCCAGAATAAATTCTTCAAGCTCCTCATAGTCAGTAATCATATAGACGGAAGGATTTGTATTGTTTATGACTGGCTTGTGGCCCAAATCAGCATCGTCTTCGGCGTATTTCTTTATATAGTTAACAGAACCTAAGTCTTGACAGTTTATGACTCTATAGGTATCAACAGCCCTCATCATTTCCAATGACATAGGGTTGAGGATTGGCGCATCCAGACCGGCACCCATGGCAGCAGCCAAAAATGTGCTGTTCATTAAAGGTCTGTTAGGCAGACCAAAAGAAACATTGCTGACACCTAAAATGGTTTTTACACCCAAACGAGATTTCACAAGTTTTATCGCATCTAAAGTTGCCAGTACACCATTCTGCTGTGCGGAAACGGTCAAAGTTAGGCAATCAATCATCATGTCTTCCTTTGGAATGCCATAGGAAGCAGCGGTGCGAACTATTTTTTCGGCTATCGCATATCTACCTTCGGCCGTTTCAGGAATTCCGTTTTCATCTAGGGTTAATCCAACAACAACTGCGCCATATTTTTTTACAATTGGAAAAAGCTCAGCCATCACTTCTGCCTTTCCATTGACAGAATTAACAAGAGGTCGGCCATTGCAGGCTCGTAGCCCAGCTTCAATAGCATGGATATCAGCACTGTCAATCTGAAGGGGAAGGTTGCTTACTTCCTGCACTTTTTTAATGACCTGAGTCATGACGCTTGGTTCATCTATTTCAGGTAAACCTACATTGATGTCTAAAATATCGGCACCACTTTTTGCTTGATCAATGGCCTCCCCCAGTATGTACTCCATTTGATTATTTCTGAGGGCTTCTTTTAATTTTGGTTTGCCAGTTGGATTTATTCTTTCGCCAATTACCGTTATTCTGTTATCAAGAATTACCGTTTGAGTAGAAGAAGTGACTGCAGTAATAAGAGGAGTCATTATTGAAACCGCTGTTTGTTTATCTGCAAATTTTCTAATTTCCCTGATAAAATCAGGAGTGGTTCCGCAGCAGCCCCCAATTATTTTAACCCCTGCCTCCAACATGTGGGAAACGTACCCGGCATATTCATCGGGCGTGATCCCATAGACAGTTTCACCATCTATTATTTGGGGAAGACCTGCATTTGCCTGTACAATGACAGGAACTTTGCTGTATTTTAATATTTTATCAACAATTGGCAGAAGTTCTTTTGGCCCCATAGAACAATTTACACCCAAGGCATCAACACCTAGACTTTGTAAAGTGATGGTGCCTGTAACAGGGTCAGTGCCAGTAAAGGTTCGGCCATCCTGCTGATAAGTTAAACAGGCAATAACTGGCAGAGAAGTGTTTTCCTTTGCGGCAAGAATCGCGGCTTTGGTTTCATAGACATCTGACATGGTTTCTATAATAATCACATCAGCGCCTGCCATTTCACCGATCATCATTTGCTTTTTAAAAAGCGCATAAGCTTCATCAAAACTTACTGTCCCGATGGGTTCCAGAAGCTGGCCACATGGACCGATGTCCAAGGCAACATATTTAGCACCGGATTTTTTCGCTAATTGAACGCCGGCACTGACTATTTCTTCCACGGTGTATCCGCAGTCCTTCAATTTGTATTCACTGGCTTGAAAAGTGTTGGTACTGACAATATCAGCACCTGCAGCTACATATTCCTTATGAATTTCTAAAATTATTTCAGGATTTGTGATGCTTAAAATTTCTGGCAAATCACCGGTTTGAAGGCCTTTTTTCTGCATCATCGTTCCCATTGCTCCATCAAAAACAAGAATGTTGCTTTTGATGTATTCCATAATATTCATTGATTATTCTCCCTCTGAAACTAGTTGATCAAATTTTGTTTTGCATGCAACAGCGATTTCCGGTTTATTCATGGAGTACACGTGTATAAATTTATGCCCGTGTTCAAATAAAGCTTCAATTTGATTGCAGGCATATTCAATTCCTGCCTTTTGCAAATCAACGGGATTGTTTTCATATTTATGCAATATACGAATAATGGCGGAAGGCAAACTTACCCCACATTGAAAAATCATTCTTTGTACCTGTGATTTACCAAGGATGGGCATGATCCCTGCGACTAAGGGGATGGTAATCCCTTTTTTTTCTGCTGTATCAGCAAAATCATAAAATTTTTCGTTATCGAAAAACAATTGAGATACTAAAAAATCAGCACCTGCAGCCTGTTTGGTGTAGGCGTGATCATAATTGTCCCCTAAGTTCCCACTGGTGATATGTCCTTCAGGATAGAAAGCGCCTCCACAGCAAAAATCCCCATAGTTCTTGATAAACTCAATCAAGTGATAGGCATATTTAAAGTCACCGTCAGGGTTTCCTAAAAAGCCTTCGGGCAGATCACCTCTCAAGGCCATAATGTTGAAAATATTATTGGATTTTAGCTCTTGCAATGTCGCGGATATATCAGAAGATTTTGCTGCCACGGCCGTAAGATGGGCCATGGGGGTTGCTCCTAAGGTATTCTTGATATAGGAAGCAATATTCGTGGTCATAGAATTGCTTCCAGTACCCCCCTGCACCATAAGTAACGCTGATAAACCCTGGATTTAGGCTGGCCATTTCCACCAGACTGTTTGTGATGGTTTCCAGTGAACTTGCCTGCTTCGGCGGAAAGACCTCAAAAGACAGGACCGAATCTTTATTTTCATATAACTCTCTAATATACATAACGAAACCTCCTGTTCTTTATAATAGGCTTATTTTACTACAATTGCCGTTTGCCTGCAAGGTAAAGGGTTTCAGAAAATTTAGCAAATTAAATATGTGTTTGAAAATGCCAATGGGCATGATATAATTCGACCAGAAATATATGGTTGCTAAATAACAGATTTTATTAAAAAAAAGGAGGTACTGCCATGAAATCTAAAGCACGGATAGTATTTATGATTTTACTTTTAATGACCATAACATTTGTGGGTTGTGCAAAAGCCCCTGTAGTTGAGCCTACACCGGAACCTACACCTGCACCACAAACTGTCACGCTTCCCAGCGGTTCCCTTTTGCCAACAGCATTGGATGCGGTCAACCTTTTAAAGAATCAGGATATGGCAGGCCTGGAAGCCTTCGTTGATCCAATCAAAGGGTTAAGATTTACACCCTATTCCTACATCGATACCAGCGCGGACCAAGTGTTTATGGCTAGCCAGATACCAACACTGCTTGCTGATTCAGGGACTTATCTTTGGGGATCTTATGATGGGATAGGAGATCCGATACAGCTGAACCCACAGAATTATTTCGATAAATTTGTTTATGATGTGGACTTTGCCAATCCCAATCTGATCGGTAACAATGTCATTATAGGGACTGGAAATACAACGAACAATATCGTAGCAGCTTATCCTGGCGCCTCTTTTGTGGAATTTCACTTTACCGGTTTTGACCCCCAGTACAGTGGGATAGACTGGGAGAGCCTTCGACTTGTATTTGAACAGACAGGGGGAATCTGGTACCTTGTGGGCATCGTTCATGATCAGTGGACCATATAATTAAAGGCATAAGCAATGGAATGAGAAAACAAGATGAGGAAACTAATCT
>JBBQKF010000139.1:0-6495 GCA_038326615.1 Saccharofermentanales bacterium
ACAAGTGCACTGAACTGGCAGCGTCAAAAGGCGTAATTCTTGCCTTTGAAACAATGGAAAATGATTTTTGTAACACAATTAGTAAAGCGATGTATTTTGTTAATAAGGTAAATTCACCTTACCTAAAAGTCTATCCTGATATAGGAAACATAACTAATGCAACAGAGAATATACAAGATGATATAAAGTCCGGATATGGGCATATAGTCGCAGCTCACCTTAAAGAAACTGTACCCGGGGTTTTTCGGGATATGAAATTTGGTACAGGTCGTGTAGATTTTGAAGCTGCAGCACAAATGTTTAAGGAAGCAGGTGTGTGTAAATTCACAGCTGAGTTCTGGTATGACAGGAAAGACGACTGGAAAGAGCAGTTAAGTAGCGCGAATGGGTTTTTAAGAAAAATACTAGACACTGTTATGCTGTAGTACCAAGCGAATTTAATGGGAGGACATAAATACATATGACAAAATATTTGTTAGGAATTGACAATGGCGGTACTATGACAAAGGCTGCAATTTTTGATATGCAAGGCAACGAAATTGCTGTAAGTTCAGTTAAAACTCCTATTATTGTGCCGCAAAAAGATTATGCAGAACGTGATATGATGGATTTATGGGATGCTAATATTTCGGTAATAAAAAACGCGATTGCCAAATCACAGATTAATCCTGAAAACATAATAGCAGTAGGATGCACGGGGCATGGTAAAGGGTTATACCTTTGGGGAAAAGACGATAAGCCAGTCCGCAATGCAATAGCTTCTACTGATAACAGAGCAGCTAGTTATATTGAGAAGTGGAGAGAGGATAAAACGTCCGAGAAAGCATATGAGAAAATTATGCAATATCCAATTTCATGCCAGCCAGTTGCTCTGCTAGCTTGGCTTAAAGATAACAATCGTAAAGATTATGATAATATCAAATGGGTATTCGAAGCAAAAGATTTTACCAGATTCATGCTAACAAACGAAGCTTTTGCTGAAGCAACGGATTATTCAGGGACAGGGCTTATGAATCTGAAAACATGCGAATTTGATCAGGAGATTCTTGACTTGTTTGGTATAGGAGAAATAATGGATAAGCTTCCTCCGATAAGACGTTCAATTGATGTTTGTGGATTTATCACTCCTGAAGTATCTTCTATTACAGGACTTAAGGCAGGAACGATTGTGTGTGGAGGTATGTTTGATATTGATGCCTGCGCAATTGCTATGGATGTGTCAGATGAAGAAAAATTATGTGTAATTACAGGGACATGGAGCATTAATGAGTACATATCAAAAGTTCCGGTAAGAGGAGCAAAAACAACTCTTAACTCACTGTTTTGCCTTCCAGGGTTTTATCTAATTGAAGAAAGCAGTCCAACTTCTGCGGGTAATCTTGAATGGTTTATTGAATTATTAAATAGCAAATCATCTGTTCCTTTGACTTATGAACAAATTGAAGACCAAGTTGATTCTGTAACTTTTGATGATTGTGATGTTCTTTTCATACCATTTCTTTATGGAACCAACAGCAGTAAATTAAATAGTGCAAGTTTTTTAGGACTAAAAAGTCACCACAATTCGGCACACATGCTCAGAGCGATTTTTGAGGGGGTTGCATTTTCGCACAAGATTCATATTGACAGACTTTTATTAAATAGAGAATCTCCACAAGCAATAAGATTTGCAGGCGGAGTTGTTAATTCAAAGGCCTGGGTGCAAATATTCGCTGATATTTTAGGGATTTCAATCGAGGTTGTAGATGTTAAGGAACTTGGCACACTTGGCTGTTCGATAGCCGCCGCAATAGCTGCCGGTGAATACAAAGATTATAAAGAAGCTGCCTCAGCAATGGTAAAGGTCAGTAACATCGTAAAGCCTGATGCTGAAAACTCATCGAAATATAATCGCAAATTTGAAATGTATAAGAAAGCTTTGAGTATTCTCGAGGAGTTATGATTATAGTAGTAAAGAGCTGTTTTATATGTTGAATTTAATTAATACTAGTACTGCTTCAAAATTGTAACAGCATACTAAATTGTAACATCTTCTTTTTTGAAATATAAATAATTTGAAAGCCCGAATCCTTTTTTGTCTATGAGGATTTTAGGGCTTTTTTATTTCTCAAAAACTTCTTTTTTGTAATATTGTTTGAACAGAATTGAAATTATTTTTCAAATTAATGAGATTGAAATAATACAATGAGTTGTATATAAAATGCATTATGAATATATATAAGTATATATAGCGTAATTGATAGTATCGCATCATGTAGGGAAAAGTGTTGCTAAAAATCAGAAATATATTATATATGCATAATTAGCATTGATTAAAGGTTAATTATGGTTGTTGTTAAGGTATTTTAACAGCTAGCTGTTAATATAAATTTAAAATTTGGAGGAATAGTTATGAAAAAGAGAATTATGTCAGTCCTTTTGGCAGTTCTAATGATGATGTCAATAATAACATCATGTACAAGTAAGCCAACTGAGAACAGCAAATCTGCATCCACATCAAGTGAAGCTGAAAAGGTTATTACAGAAGAAATGAAATTCAAAATGTCAGAAAAGCTTGTGGTATCAACCGCAAAGAATGTTTATGATGTAAAAATCTATCCTGCAGGTCAAACACCAGATGCAAATGATGTTTATACTGCACTCGATGAAGTTATGAACATTAAATTCCAAAATTTATTTGCAGTTCCAAACGATGCATACAAATCAAAAGTTAAGTTAGGAATGGTCAGTGGCGAATTACCAGATATTTTTACCGCTGATGAACAGGATCTTGCTGAATTGATTAAAAATGATTTACTTGAAGATTTAACCCCCTATGTCGAAAAATATGCATCAGAAAATTTGAAAAAAGTTTTAGATTACAATAATGGAATTGCGAAAGCTCCCTCAACAAGAAATGGAAAATTGTACGCAATGCCCAATATTTCTGACGCTTTAAACAGTGTTCCAGTTCTATGGATTAGAAAAGACTGGCTTGCTAATCTCAAAATGAGCGCACCTAAAACTCCGGATGAGTTTGTTGCACTTGCAAAAGCATTTACGACAATGGATCCAGACAAAAACAAAAAGAACGATACATTTGGACTTGCTATAAGCAAAGAGTTAGACATGAGATTTACAAGCGTAGCTAATTTATTTGGTGCTTATCCTAAAATTTATATGAATAATGCTGGGAAATTCACCTATGGTAGTACAGCCCCTGAAGTAAAAATTGCTTTATCAAAGTTTAGAGAGCTTTATCAAGCGAAAGCAATTGATCAGGAATTTGCAACTAAAGACTTTACGAAAATGACAGAACTTGTAGCCCAGGGCAAAGTAGGAATGTTTGTTGGCGAGTTCTACTCAAGCCTATGGCCTTTAAATGATGTAGTTAAATTAGTTAAAGGGTCTGACTTTGTTGGCGTTCCTATGCCAGCTGTAGATTTTAAACCACATGTTCGTATTAATGCAATGGGTGCACACGTTGTAAAGAAGGGATTCAAGCATCCAGAGGCAATTGTTGTTTACTTGAACAATATTGTTGAGGCAGGTTACGAAAGTGCTGACAATGCATGGAGCAAAAAATGGGTTGAAATATCTACAAAGTATCCCAATGGTGTAAATAACTGGATGCCAATGCTTTTTGATTTACCTGATGCTAATGCATCAAAACTTGTTAAATTTAAAAAAGCAGATGAGACCAAAGACACATCAATGCTTAGACCAAATCAACTCAATCTTTATAAATTAATAGAGTTGGCAAGAGGTGGAGATATGACGAACTGGGCGTGGCCAAAAGTTTATTATGAGGGAGTTGAAAGTGCATTATCATACAAAAATTTAGTATTTGATGCTTGGTATTTACCTCCAACAGATACCACAAAACAAAAGGGTGCAGCATTAAAAACATTAGAAGATACTGCTTTCATAAATATGATAGTTGGATCAGCTCCAATATCAGATTTTGATAAATTTGTAAGTGATTGGAAGTCTCAAGGCGGAGATCAGATTCTTGCCGAGATGGGAGCCGCGAAGTAAATAAAAATTGATGGTTAAGATATTATAGTTACAACCAGCAAAAATGCGGAGACTTGAAAAAGTCCCGCATTTTTGGGGTTTATATTAATTGATTTATTTGTTATACTCATAACAAGGCAAACGTTTTTTTGTTGCTGTTATGTTGTAAATAATTTTAGTGCAATAGAATCACATAACCTTAGTGTAAGGTTAGATAATTGAAAAAATAGTGAAGATTAATTAGGATGGAGAATGTCATGATAGATAGAGAAAGTGGAATACCAATATACATTCAAATACAAGAAATATTTGAGGAGATGCTCCAAAATGGTGAGCTAAGTCCTGGTGATATGGTTCCCTCTGAAAATGAATTTTCCGAAAAACTCGGGGTTAGTAGATTGACTGTTCGCAAAGGATACAGCGAATTAGTTAAAAGAAATATATTTTTCACAATGCATGGCAAAGGCACCTTTGTAAAAGAAGACTATAAAGTCATAACAAAAGAAGGTACCGCTAGAAGAAAACAAAGAATAATTGGAGTAATCTTGCCTGAAATAGCATATTTTTTTAATGAAATTCTTGATGGGATTAAGACATATGCATACGGTAAAGGATTTACAATTTCTATAATGCTCAACGATACAGAAGAAAATGAAATTACAGCAATCGAGGCAATGATTAGTAATAATGTCATAGGAGTCATTATTGCTCCTTCAAGAAAAGCACTAGCGGTAATAGAGCATTATCAGCAATTACTAAATTCTCATATACCTGTCGTAATGATTGGAAAACCACCATTCAAAATATTATCTGACTCAGTCTATTCTGATGATACTTTTGCTTCTTACAGATGCATTGAACTATTACTTGACCATGAGAACAAAAATATTTCTTTTATAACTGGGTCATTATACAATGATGAATCAGAGAGTGAAAGGCGGATCGGTTACATTAATGCAATGTGTGACTATGAATTGAAAGAAAATATAAACATCTTATATATTGATAGTCATTCGTTTAATGATGATTTAATGAAAGACATATCAAAAGAGAATCCAGTGACAGCCTTTTTTTGCTATAGCGATGAAATTGCAATTAAGCTATATAATATTCTTACAAATAGCGGTATAAAAGTTCCTGACCAAATTGAAATTATGGGATTTGATAATAATCCTACCAATGATTTAGTTGAAGTGTCTACGGTTTATCAAAGACGTAAAGAGATTGGAGAAAATGCCGTGATTTTATTAATTGATAAAATTAACAGGCCAAACGAATATCTAATAAATCATCATGTTATTATACATCCAAAAATAATCGAAAAACATACTTCAAGACATTAATATTCTATCGATAAACTTTTCAAAACTTAATTTAAATCCTGTACATTTAGTGAATTTTTATGGACATTAATAGGCAGCAAAAATTACTCATAAAATGGATAATTCTAAAGTGATAAAAAAATAAGACTGTATAGACAAATATAAGACTAATAGAGGATTAATATCATGGCTCAAAAAACAACTGAAAAAATAAAAATCGGGTCTTATCAGGGGCCGGTTTTTGACAATGATATCGCAAAAAATGTTGCAAATATAAAAAAAGTATCTGATAAAGTTCGACATGAGCAATTAGATTTTCTTTGCTTCCCGGAAACTTATTTGTCCGGATATTCAGAACTTTCTATCAAAGAAAGTGCTTTAGCAATTGATGATCCGGTAATATTGGATCTCCTTAAATGGTCAATTGAATTTGACACGGTTTTTCTTATTGGATTTTGTGAGAAAAGAGCGAAGGGGATTTTTAATTCGCAGCTGGTATTTTATAAGGGTGAACTTCTAGGGGTTGCAACCAAAACCATGCTGACTCGCGGATACGATGATAAGTATTTTGTTACAGACCTCGAAATGCCTGTATTTCAGGCGAAGGGCATTAAATTCGGAGTTGCTATATGCCATACGACATCTTTTGTTGAACCGGCACTTTATCTTCGTCTCAAAGGCGTAAGACTTCTTTTTACACCTCATTTTAATAACATGCACCCACAAGTAAAACTGCCTAACGGAGACGAAGTAAGCTTTACGTCGCATAGAAACATGGTACTTGCCAATCAGGCAGCTTTAGCTACATCGTTAAAAATTGTTGTGATTCGATCAAACATTGTTGTTGTTGATTCTAGCGGTCTTGGTTCCGGAGACAGCAATATGTGGGATATGGATGGGCAACTTGTGGCATATGGCGCACCTTTCACTGAATGTGTTGTAATGCATGAATTTGATAAGAATATATTTTTAAATGAGCATTCAATGATTGACAGGCGCGAAGTTCCTTTGGAATTATATGGTATGATTTATGATGCAGGTGAACTACATCGCCATTGAAATGGCGAGCTTCGGATTCCCGGAGAAACGATAACCGTCCCACCGGTACATCTTAGGGCTGTCCAAGCCCACTACTGCTGGTCGGATATTTTCATCCGTCCTACACAGATACTTTCGC
>JBBQKF010000140.1:0-6435 GCA_038326615.1 Saccharofermentanales bacterium
CTTTTTCGTATGGCAGCAATACTCGCCATCAATTCGAGTTCAGCCTTTTCTGAGTCAGAAAGGCTTGTTATTTCATTTTTAAAATCAGACCATTTCATTATATTTCACCTCTTTTAATCCAGTTTTTGTATTCTTTTTTTGCTTGTTCAATCTCTCGGTTCGGGGTTTTATTTGTCTTTTTACGAAAGTGATGAAGCAAAACTATCTTATTTGCGTTTAATACTCCGAAAAATATTCTGTTTGGGATGGGTCTCAGTTCCCAAATCTGATCGTCTATTTTCTTTATAATGGGCTCCCCTAAACTTACACCTTCATTTTCCAGTCGTTCAATCTGATAATAAACTTTCTTAATCATTGATGAGTTCTCTTTGCTGAGAACACTATTTAGTTCTCTCAACCATTCAGCTATCGGACAATACTGTTTTTCATCTTCATAGAACTCAACTTCATATTTTTTCATTTATATTACCTCTGTTGACTAAAGAATATATCATTATTGATATATTGTCAATCTATATTCGTGCAGATTGGGGAAGTTTGACTAAGCCCTGAAATGTCAATTAGAATCTTGATAGGGCGGACATAGAATATGGGAAAAATTGTACGCTAAGCATAATCATCATATTATTTACAAAGCGATGAATTCATAAAAGGTGAAGGTGCCTTTTTGTATTCAGCACTTAATGGTTTAAAAAAGCACCCTTGCAGTGCTTCTACAAGAAAAAAATTATTTTCACAAACATGTGACTTTTCGGTATTTTTTTGACATTAACCTTGTAGAAAGGGTTTATTGCTTTTAGAGATGTGAGAAAGAGGTGATACCATTGGATTGATAAGAGCGAAAAAGAGGAATAATCAAGACAAACATCAAAAGTGTCTGACTGCTGGATGTAAGACAGACGCAGCAACATGATCAGTTTAATCTACAAGGGAGGACCTTAAATAAGAAAAAACATGATTTGTATCCTAATGACATTACTCATCATTTCGATTTCATTAACACCGGTTTTGGCATCGAACACAGTTGATTCAAGCAGTAGTGTTCTTCGCTCAAGTTTGTATATTGCTTTCTATGATGCACAGATAACAACAGGTCCCAGTGGAAAAATAATGGTTGATTGCAGCATTACAGGAACAAATATTATGGACACAATTGGTGAAACAACACTTGTCATCCAGAAGTATCAATCAGGTTCATGGGTTAATATGACAACATGGAGCAACCTATACAGCTATAATAGTGCATCAAGTGCCGCAACAGTTAGCTATTATGGAACCGTAGGTGCCCAGTACAGAGCTGTGATTACATTCTATGCAGCCCTGAATGGGGGCTCAGATTCAAGAATAATGACAACAAGAAGTGTGACTGCCATTAAATAATAGTAATTTCAAAAACAATGTGACTTTTCAACCTTTTTAACACATTAACTATATAGAGAGACGACACTCTGCAAGAAAGGATAAATATGAAGAACAGATTTAAAAGAGTAGTATGTTTTGTCATTTCATTTTTTTGTGTGACTTCAATGTTCTTTTTTTCATCTCCACCCATGAAGTCACATGCGTTTGAAATTCAACCGATGTACGTCGCTTGTCCAGTCGGCCCCGGGCAATGCAAAATGATGCCTAGAGGTGGTGCCTGGGTATATGTGAACGGTGTCCTTCAATTCTCAGGATTCACACATCAATGTTCGCAATGTAAAATGGCAATACTTGCGGACATTGATCACGGATTTGGGTATTTAGGATCGTATTATCAATTCAACCCGGGATATGATCTGGGCATAGCAGGAACGAGTATTACTGTAAAATCATCAGATATTTACTATAATTCATCAATTGCAAATGATTACTTTCTATCAAACTTGTTGTGGTACTGATAGAATATTTAAATGCAGAGTGTCGTCTCCTATTAGAATTATGTTATATTTGAATAAGTGACACCGTAGTTTTGGAGTTTCATCTTCATGATCACGAGTTTGGAATGGAGGATTTATTATGGGAAAAAATCGTTTGTCAGTTCTCTATGGTTTTGTTTTGGTTTGTTTAATTAGCACATTCACAGCAGCTTGCGGCAGTCAGAATCAACAGGAACAAACTGCTCAAACTGTGGTTGAAAGAATTTATACATGTCCTAATAAAGATTTTAAAGTGGCGTATGTGGAGGACTCTCAGCCAATTGATAAAACAACAGTTGGAGAAGTTACCGCAATCACAGCGAAAAACAGTAAATCTATGAAGATAATAGAAGATTTATTTCAGCCGTACTTTACGCCATCTGCTTACGAATCTTTCATATCAAAAGCGGTCTTCTACAAATATCAAATGGCCAGCATTGAAAACAAATGGTCATCAGAAGTTAAGAATATTGTCGTTAAAAAATCGAATAATCAAAAATACACATACACATGTGATGTTGCCGTGACCAATGAGAATAATGAAACAACAACACAAAATGGTTCCGGTAATTTTGAATTTGATGAAACTGGAAAAATCACCTGGTTTGATGAATACTTGCCTTTTCAATACCAATAAGGTCAAGAGGTTTGTAAACGTTTACTATTTAGCAATAAATTTGAGTTTTAAAGAAAATTGTATTGAAAACCTGCTAACTCTATGTTAATTAGAGTGGCGGGTTTTATTTTATTTTTTGCATATTTGCCAGACCTATTTGGATGTAAGCTGATAAGCTTTTTCAGGTTATGTAAATTTTATGCGATAACGAAGTGAAATGCATAGGTATAAATTTGAAGAATACAGCTCTTTTTAGCAAGTGTTTTAAGAGCCATTATAAATCTGAAAATGCGCAGCATTTTCAGCAGGCTTTGTGCAAACGTATTGCGGGTGCATGGGGTATAAATCTGAAATTATGTACACTTTTCAGAAAGTTTTGTGAATGTACGAAACAAAGGAACGTGTATTAATATGTGATAAAATACTCTTAAGTTATATCCAGATACACAGAAAGGCTGGAACAGATGGATCAGCAACGTGAAGTGTTTTTTGACCAACTTTATTTGGAACATTACAAAGATTTATTCAGATATGCTTACCGATTAACCTATGAAAAAAATATGGCTGAGGAAATTATGCAGGATGTTTTTATTGAAGCTTATAAAAAAATTACCTTGCTGTATAAGCACGAAAACCCGGTCGGGTGGTTGTATGTCACGGTGAGGAACATAACAAAAGCATATATGCGGGAGTCCCTAAAAATGAAAAAGATGCTTTCGCTGGAAAACAACGTCGTGGCCACAACGGATGTAGAAAGCAAAGAATTGCTTTTGCAAAACTTCTTAACCTTAGAAGAGTCAGAAATCATGGAAAAATTCTACATTGAAAAAAATTCTTTGACAGAAATATCAGCGGAGGTTGGTATTTCTTTATCTGCCTGCAAAATGAGACTCAAGAGGGCAAGAGATAAATTTAAGGATTGCTATGAAAAAGAAAAATAATTTAAAATGGCATGTGACTTTTTAATGAGATATTGACATGTATTTAGTAGGAAGGTTTTTTAATGGTATGGGTACTGATTTTCTCTGGAAGCGTGGGTGAAGTAAATTGATGAGTAAACAATATGGATACTTAAAAGACATGGACACAGCAAGATTGCAAACATTGTTACAACAAGCGTCTTTTTTAGACGATGATGCATCTTTAGATGTTGATTTGATTCAGCACATTATGGCTATACTTGATGTGCGTGAGCCGGTCGTTGTTGATCCGGTACCCTCACTGAAAATTTTCAAGGGAAGAATTATTTCATTGGCGGATATCGGGGAGGAACAGGCAAATAGGCCTCATGTAGTGCCGGTTCAAGTGGCATCAAAAAAGAAAAGGCTTACGCAACGATTTGCACTGGTCGCTGCTGCCGTTATTGTTATGTTATTTGTCGGCAGCACGCTTGTCGCGAGTGCTTTTGGCGTTCATTTGTGGGACTATGTCATTCACTGGGGTAAAGAGACCTTCCAGATTGGACCCGGTGCAAACAATTCAACCATAACAGCAAATGAAATGAGTCCCACAGGCCAACAATCGGCAAGTATTGTTAAGCAGCAAAAATTTGAAACAATGAGCGATGCACTGCAAGCTTTTGATTCGCCAATAGATGCACCGAAGTGGCTACCGGACGGGTTTGTTTTTTACACAGCTGAAAAACTTCCTGGTGACCAACGAAAAAGTTTGACAGCGGTCTACAAGGCAGATGGGAAAACGCTGATGTTCAACGCGTGTATTTATACGACAGAGGAGGCTGCGTATTCATATGAAATCAATGAAAGCAGCGGGGAATCAATCACAATTGCAGGCAATACCTACTATTTGATGAGCAACATGGATCAGAACAGAATTGTATGGGTAAAAGGCAATACCGTCTATAGTATAAATGGTGACGTGGAAAAAGAAGATCTGATTAAAATGGTCGGTTCAATTTACACTGGGGAAACTTATGAGGACAAGTGATGCCGGTGGGAGAAAAACTATGCGTGTCCTCTCTTCCATTCGATTTCATGGCATCCTTTTATGGTTAAGAGCTATTGTATGCCGGCTGTTTTAGTATTGAATTGTGTTGCACCTTGTTGAACTTAATGGAAGTTTCATTTCAAAAATTTCTAAAACTTTTAATGAGAAACAACTCAATGTCTGTCGGCACGCACTTCTTCTGGGGGAGGTATCGGCCGACTTTTTCGTTCAGCGTGTTGAAGAGATTTGCGTGGAGGTGTAAAGACGCTTTACCTAAAAAAAAAAATGGCGCACATAAGCCGAGCAATGGCATGCGTTTATATGTACTTACAATTGCATGAGTGGATAATTGCAATGTTTTTAAAAATAAGTTATAACAAAATATGGGAATAAAGTGTATCTGCTATAAGAAATAAATATTTTCATAAACATGTGACTTTTCACTACTTTTTTGACATTAACTTTATAGAAGGAGTTCATAACATTGAAAGATACCAGAAAGGGATGATACCAGTGAACAAATGTTAGTGTCTGGAAAATTCAAATTCTAATAGTTTTAGAAAAATTCACGGATAAGACTTAATTACACTAATGTAGAAAATGAGACTAACAGGAGGTAAATCAATGAAACAAAAAAGTAAAAGAGTTCAGGGTAGAAAATCGCTTTTGCTATTTGTGTTTTTAGCTGTTCTTATGGTTTCCATGTCTATTCCGGCCTTGGCAACTTCGTATATTCTGACGTGGAATCTTGTTGATACTGGATATCATCTTGATTATGATGGAAACAGTTCCTATATGAGCTATATTACCACGGGTGCGTCAACATGGAATGCTTATAAAAGTGGAGTGATTAGACCAGATAGCATTCTTAATATCCAAGATGTTTATGTCAGTGATGTAAATGCAGCAAACGGTTGGGCAGCAATGACCTATTCAAACGGGAAAATAGAAATGAACACGTATTATTTGAGCAACTACAGTACAAGTAAAAAAACAAACGTAGCAACCCATGAGCTTGGTCACGCCCTTGGATTAGCTCACAGTACATCAAGTGATGTTATGGATGCTTCAATAACGAACCATACATCTACGCAAGCCTTATCTCAAAACGACAAAGATTCTTATGATGCGGCATACCTGAAATATGGTAGTTATTAGAAAGGAGCAATTTATCATGAAAATAAAAAAAAGCATTGTACTTCCTGTTATTGCGACTGTATTGCTTGTTGGAGTTCTTTTGGGAGGAAATTCTCTTCTAAACAGCCAAGGGTTACATTTGGAAGAGACAGTTGTAGATACAGATTCACTCCCAATTTCCAAAATTGAAGCGGCCTTTGTATACGATGTAAATAATATCACTGAAGCAGTTGGAATTTCTGATTTCGTCTTTGCTGCTAAAGTGGTGAGTAATGATGGGACAAAATACAAAGATACCGTGGTAATGGAAGATATATATGGTAAACCGAAAGAAGTAGGAACGCCATATACCTCGTACACGCTAGACGTGTTGGAGAACATCAAAGGATCCTTAACAACAGAACCATCCATTGAGGTGATCAAACATGGTGGTATTGTGAAAACAAAAGATTCTGTCATTTTGTTTGAAAATGACATGCTTCCCAAAGAAGGAAAGGTATATATCTTCAGTGGATATGCACAGAAAGATGGCAGTATTCTTATTTCTGGTCCGAACTCTAATGTACTTGTTAACATAGAGGCAAAAGAATCTATCATTTCAACCGAATCCTATCAAAGATACGCAAATGCTGTTGAGAATGAGACAATTCCGGTACAAAGAGAACGGTATTCTTCAAAGTTTGAAAAGTAATTAACACGAATTCATTTAGGGTAAGAGAGAAGGTTGAATTCGGGGAAAACCATACGCTAAGTGAAAGTCTTATTATTTACAAGGTGCTGGCGCCATAAAAGGTGACTGTGTTTTTTTGTATTCATAACTTAACGGTATTGACACTG
>JBBQKF010000141.1:0-6174 GCA_038326615.1 Saccharofermentanales bacterium
AGATCCCCTCACAAGTCTTATTGGCGAGGGGGAGCAGCGTGAAGTTACATCAATGATTACCCGCATGATTGATCTCTTTAAATCCAGGAGCATCACTACGTTTTTTACAAGTCTTGTTTCTGCAACCTTTCAAAGTAACACAAGTGGCGAAATAGGTGTTTCATCATTGATTGATACATGGATTATTGTGAGAATGGCAGAAGATGATGAGGGCAGAAAACGCACCCGTGAAGTATTCATTGTTAAGTCTCGTGGCACTGACCATGATAGCGATGTCCACAAATTTATTTTGAGTGATGATGGAATTATTTTGATACCTTACGAAGAATCTACGTTTAGCGGCAATAAGAAAAAGAATTTTGATAAAAATGTTCCTGAGGATAAAAAAAATAAATAGTAAGCCATGAAAACAGTACAACCTAAATTCATTATAGGTATTGGCGGCTCTGCCGGAGCACTTAACGCATATAAAGCACTGTTGGAAGCCATGCCGCATAATACAGGTATGGCATTTGTTATTATTTCTCACATGAACCCCACCGCCCATAGTCTGTTAGCTAAAATACTGCAGAGGCACACGAAAATGTCAGTAACCGTGGCTTCTGAGGCAATGCCGATCCTTGCGAATCATGTTTACGTAATTCCTCCGGACTCCGATCTTACTATGGAAAACTATCGCTTCAAAGTAATCTCACCTCGCACTGGCAGTCAAAAACAAGTAGATTTATTTTTCATTTCCTTGGCCAATGAAATGGGTGCACGTGCTGTCGGCATTATCCTTTCCGGATATGATGGCGATGGCACAGTGGGCTGCAAACATATCAAAGCCAACGGAGGAAAAACTTTTGCTCAGGACATGTCTGCCGAAGTTGACTGCATGCCGCTCAGCGCTCAGGTAGCTGGCTGTACTGATTTCGTTTTACCACTTAACAAAATTCCAGCTAAGCTAAAAAGATTGGCAGCTTTGCTTACAACTTAGAAACGAAGTCATAACTCTCGAAAGTCTTAAAGTGTGAGTTAAAAAAGACCAAAATAAAATTCAATTTTCAGAATGACTACTCAGAAGAACTAAACTGTTTTGAAAATGCAAAAAGTCAAAAGCAGTTTTTTCAAAAAATTACAAGAAACAATAGAACTTTTTTTATTTACTTTGATTTTTCTACTGTCACAAATTTATACCGATAGGGTTTCTATATTAACAAATTAGAAAGTGTGATTAATGTAACAATTTAATTAAAACATGTAACAATCAGCTTATTGTACATACCTACTTTTACGTAATATTAAAACTTATTCAATCAAATAATAAAACCGATAATTTAGCTAAACAACTATTCATCTTAAAATCTAAAAAATATGTGTTTTTCAACAGAAGCAAGTTTTGCGGGTGGAATAATAATTGCAAGTATTGGAGTTGCCGCAATTAAAAACGTTCATAAACCTTCTCAAATAGTATTTGCAAGCATCCCTTTATTTTTCGCATTTCAACAAATTGTTGAAGGTTTTGTATGGTTATCGTTACAACATCCCTATTTTGAGGGGATTGAAAGAATTGCAACTTATGCGTTTCTAATTATGGCTCAGGTTTTTTGGCCCGTGATGATTCCACTTGCAGTTTTATTAATGGAGGAAAAGGAGAAGAGAAAAAAGTTATTGAGAGTTTTAGTGGGATCTGGAATAATATTGTCATTGTATTATATCGTCTGTTTAATTTTAATTCCTGTAAATCCCGAAATCAGCGGCTATCATATTGAATATGTAGAAATAATGCCTAAGACATTGCAATTCACAGCATTCTCAATATATTTGATTACTTCCATTGCACCACTTTTTATTTCAACAGTGAAAAGAGTCTATTTGTTGGGCATATTAATGAGTTTTTCTTGTTTAGTAACCTTGATATTTTTTACTCAATTCCTCACATCCGTGTGGTGTTTTTTTGCAGCAACTATAAGTTTGGTGATATTCTGGATACTCAGGGATGCAAGAAAGAAGTTCTTATTTTATAAATCCAGATGAAATAAGTTATTGAAATTGTGTTATTTAGTATTCCCTGAAAAAGATTCAACCACATAGAATTCACATAGATAGATAGACAGCAACTCATAGAATTAAACTATAAAAAATGCTTGTAAACGCATTAGCACTTACAGGCATTTTTTATTCTCTTGCGAAAAAAAAAAAATCACTCTTTGCAAGAGTATTCATTACTGCCTAATTTAATTATGCAACTAGGCAAGCATAGCTTTGCATTCAGTAGCACATTTGCGACAAGCTTCTGCACATACTTTGCAATGTTTCATGTCAGTTGCCCAATATTTTATTTAATGTTTTTTATCATTATTTTTTTGTTTTTTCAGTATCACTGGAATATCGGTGGAGGATCATCTATGCGAGTAGGATCATTTTTTTCTGGTTAATTTCCTCCGGGCTTAGGTGTGGTAGGGTCAGGGTTTTTATCTGGCTTTACTGGTGGAGGGTGTAATTAGCAAATTTATTTTCACCAGTTTTTCGCAATTGCTTTTCGCCAGTTTTGATTAAAAAAATATAAGAACGTCTCTTGTTTTAGAGAACACCTGCTCGCTTCGGTAGCTCCACTAAGTTCCGCTCCCTACGCGAGCAGGTGTTCTCTAAACTATATTTATTACATTTTTATCTAAGTTTTTCTTTGAATTGTTAGCGGATGTATATACGTTAATTTGTTAATTTCCATTGCACTTTCAATTTATTGCGCAGATATTTCTCAACTGCAATGATTGAATAAATTATTAATCCCGTTGCTATTATAAACAACCAATCCGTTAGATCAATGGGGGTTGTGTGAAAAGCCAGATTCATAAAAGGAGCATAGGTAAAAAGAAGCTGCAACAGAATCATTGATACAACACCAAACCATAAAAAAGGATTGCTGAAAACGCCAATTTTAAACATAGAATATTGTAATGAGCGGCAATTAAACAAATAAAACAGTTCCCCGAATACAAATATGTTAACAGCTATGGTACGGGCTAATTCTATACTTCGGCCTTGCTGTATGGCATATGCAAAAAATCCAAATGCACCCGCGCATAACAAGATGCCTACAATAACAATACGGATGATTAGAGCAGATGTTAAAATGGGTTGATTGCTCTTACGCGGTGGACGGGTCATTACATCTGGTTCAATTTTTTCAAAAGCGAGCATTAACCCCAGTAGAATGGCTGTTGTCATATTTATCCAAAGAATTTGAACGGGAAGTATAGGCAATGCAACTCCCGACGCAACTGCCAATAAAATAACCAGGCCTTCGCCAAAATTTGTAGGCAGTGTCCAGGTAATAAACTTTTTAAGATTATCAAAAACACCACGTCCTTCTTCCACTGCTGCTTCAATTGTTGAAAAATTATCGTCTGTGAGTATCATGTCAGCAGTCTCTTTTGCTACATCAGTACCTGTAATTCCCATAGCAATACCAATATTGGCCTGCCGCAGTGAAGGAGCATCATTAACTCCATCACCGGTCATGGCAACCACATCGCCATTATGCTGCAGGGCTTTTACCAACCTGAGTTTGTGTTCAGGAGTAACCCTAGCAAACACATTCACGTGTTTTACTATATCAATAAGCTCATTGTCGGATAATTCGGCAATGCGTTTGCCATTAAGCACCTGAGATACTGATTTACTGACATGTTCATTAATAATTCCTATTTGGTAAGCAATAGAAAGTGCCGTTATTTCATGGTCGCCGGTAATCATTTTAACTTTTATCCCTGCGTTATGACAAATCTGAATGGCACTTATAGCCTCAGGTCGAGGAGGGTCAATCATTGCTTGAAGACCCAAAAAGACTAAATTCTCAGATATATCTGAATGACTAATTTCTGTTTTTGATTTATCAACCAGCAAAGAAGCAAATGCAAGTACACGCAAGCCTTTTTTTGCTAATTCATGAGTGGAATCTAAAATCTTGTTTACATCAATATTTTCAATCCCTCCAGATGGAAGTAGCATTTTTGAACTACGGGAAATTATACTCTCAACCGAACCTTTAATATAAATAATATTATTTTGCTTATTAGGATTCTTATGAAGGGTAGCCATATATTGATATTCAGATTCAAAAGGGATGCTATCAATACGAGGTTTTTCTTTTTGCGCATATTCGCGGGAGAGTCCGTATTTACTTGCAGATACAAGCAGAGAACCTTCGGTTGGATCGCCCTCAATACGCCAATTGTTATCAATTGAAACCAAATTGGAGTCGTTGCATAGCATACCCGCAATCAAACACTCTTTTAATAAAATGTCATCAAGTGGATTGACATTCTGTATGTTGGATAGAAATTCTCCTTTGGGTTCATAACCAATCCCTGTAATTTCAAATGAATTAGTGGATGTAAAAATATGCTGAACGGTCATCTGATTTTTAGTAAGCGTGCCGGTTTTATCAGAACAAATAACATTCGTGCTCCCAAGGGTTTCAATTGCGGGCAGTTTTCTGATAATGGCATTCCTTTTTGCCATTTTTGATACGCCAATAGCAAGAGTGATTGTGAGCGCTGCTGGCAATCCTTCGGGTATGGCTCCAACAGCAAGTGCTACTGCGGCCATAAACATTTCAAGCAGGTTCTCGCCTCGTACAACTCCAAATACAAACGTAATCGCGGCAAGAGTTAAAATAATGTACAAAAGTAATTTACTGAAACCGGCTATTAGTTTGGTTAAAGGGGTCTCAAGAATATCTGCAGTGGCAATCATCTGATTTATTTTGCCAATTTCTGTTGCATTTCCTATAGAAACAACAACACCTGTGCCAATACCATATGTTGCTAATGTTGATGAGTAAACCATATTTGAGCGTTCGGCAAGGGTTGTATTTTCTTCCAGCACGTTCAAATTTTTGATAACAGGCACAGATTCGCCAGTTAATGCCGATTCGTCAATTTGTAATTCACGCACATGAATAAGTCTGATATCAGCCGGGGCTTTATCACCCGATTTTAAAAGAACTATATCCCCAATGGTTAATTGCGAGGCGGATATTCTTTGTCTTTTCCCATCACGAATTACATTTGCCTCTTTTGATATGGATTTGCCTAATGATTCGATAGCTTTTCTGGCCTTAGCTTCCTGTGTAAAGCTAATTGTAGCGTTTACCAAAACGACCCCAAAGATTACCAGAGAATCAGCCCACTCTTTTAAAAAACCAGTAATTATTGAAGCTCCAATAAGAATATATATCAAAGGTTGATTAAATTGACCCAGGAACAAAATTAGAGGATGAGTGCCCCTTTTCTGCTTTATTTCATTTAAGCCATAAAGATTCTGCCGCCGAAGCACTTCAGAGGATGATAATCCAATTTCAATATTCGTCTCATATTCTTTTAAAAAAACATCGGATTGCATGTTAAATGGTTGTTTTTTAATATTTTCCATAAATTATTTTTTCATTTATATTATATGACTGTCCGTTATTAATACCAAGTGTTTTTTATTGAAGCCAAAATCAGCCTGTCAGTTAATTTGTCCCCAAAATATCGTCGGTTAAACTTGTAACAGAATTCATCTAGGTAGTTTTGGACATATTTATCATTAATACAGTTATGGTGTATGCCCAACAACATCTTCTTTGCATTGCTAATGGCTCTGTTTGCCCAAGGAAATAGCTTTGACGCCTTTGATTTATCTGGTTCTATTATCACTTGATGCTCGCTGATTACGTTTTTTAATTTTGAATACCCACTGTACCCATCTGTTAATGCAATCGCTTTTTCGTCAACACTCGCTTTCACTTCATTGAGAATAGATTCTCCTTTTAAGTCTTCCATTACTTTCATTTTTAAATATCCGACTTTTCTATCTGGTTTGCCGTTCGCACATTCTTTTTGAATTGGCTTGGACTCAACCATTACTAACACCTTTGTTTGCCTTTCACTGCCTCTCCCACGCTAATTCTTTTCTGGATTTGTTGTTCCACTCTCTTTTTTCATATCAATAACATCTTTATTATCAACCCTTTCAAAGAAGCCCTCATCCATTTCTATGTAGCCACTTAATTGGTATTCCATGTCTCTTTTGCCCATGACAAGCCTAATCTTGTGCATCATATACCATATCGGCTCATATCTTTTGAGACCGATGAGCCGTTGCATTTCTAATGCTGAAAAACTCTTTTTGGTCAACGTCATT
>JBBQKF010000142.1:0-6150 GCA_038326615.1 Saccharofermentanales bacterium
AGAGTGAATCTGTTTCTCCAAATGATAATAGTAGTGAATTAGTAAGTAGTGAAACCTCCGTATATTCTGGGAACATTAAAGAAAACACCACAAAAAATACTATTGCTAAGTCATCTGGGAATTTTGTTATTAATATTTTTGCGGTTATCCTGATTCCTTTATTATTATTTTTATTACTGGGAGCTGGAATTATTGTATCGATTTTGCTTATAAAAAATAAAAGGAAGCAAGAAAATGACAAACTGAATTAAGGTAAAACACAGAAGAGAACCGTCCCCGCTGTGTTGTTTAGAAAGCGAGATTGTGAATTTGAAAACTGAAATGCAAAACAAGATGAATCAGGAATTAATTGCTATTTATAGCGAAACTGGCTTAGTATTAGATTACGATAATACTGATGCTAAGAAAACTTATTGTAACGATAATTTGCTTGAATCATTTAAGGCAGTTAAGTACAAGGCGATTTTATTTTTTGGATTTGACGATATTATTCCTGAAATGTCGCCTTCAATTGCGTTTGTACACAATATTTCATACAGATTTATTCTTTCATTAACGAAAAGTCCCGACATAGAATTTACACGAGCAGCCTCGCCGATTACCGAAGATGACGAAAGCGAAATTCTTGAAAATGCGCCCTTTGCAATTGGTAGCGAACATATCAACAGCGTCTGGATACGAAATATCTGGGGGCAATTGTCTGATGTTTTTGCAAAAGAAATGGCAGAAAACAAGGGAACGGTTGAAGAATATATAAACTTGCATAGTTCGAAAATAAATGTTTCTGGTAGAATATTTTTTCACTTGGTAGAAAACAAGGACGAGAAGTATCCATTTGCTTTTTTAGCAACATACAGTACAGAAAAAAGATTAGAAAAAGATTCTGTTACTGGTGCTGGGAAAGAAAGTTTGCCTGCTTTAAATAACCCGAATGCAGCGGGTTCCGAAAGGGAAAGTCAATCTGATTCAAACCAAGAGACAAGCCCGGAGATGTCAAAGGGAACAAAACGTAACGCTGTAAAACCTAAAAATACGAACACAAGCGCAAATAAAATTGACAATAAAGAAGCAATAATCGTTAAGAAAAGCACCAAGTTGCCAGCAAAAACGAGTAGCATAAAAGTCGTCCATCTTCCGCTAAGAAGCGCATTAGAAGAGTTTAAAGATCAGACAGAATTGCTTTTGCAGTTGCTTTCTACAGTTAGCTCGGCTGCGGACAAAAGCGATTTTATATCAGAACTTGTCGAAAGCGGCGAGCTATTTTCACCTTTAAAATTCACAGCTGAAGACGCGTACACATTTTTGAAAGAAATCCCACTTTACGAAGAATGTAAAATAATGTGTCGAATTCCGGGGTGGTGGAAGAGAAAGAACAATGCAATCAAACTGACAATAACAATAGGAGATAAAACACCGTCGAAGGTAGGTCTCGATGCACTTTTATCATATGAACCAAGTATGTCGCTCGGTGATCAGAATTTATCTGAAGAAGAAATTAAAGAGCTTTTGCTAAAAACAAGCGGGCTTTCGTTCATAAAGGGAAAATGGGTAGAGGTGGATCACGACAAATTGAAGGCAACTCTTGAAGCATACGAACAAGCTAAAAGAAAAGCAGGTAGCGGTGCGCTGACACTTGCGGATGCCTTGAGGATGAGTGTTACATCGAAAATTGACGAATCGCTTGGAATTAATCTTAATCTGAATGATAAAACTACAGATGTACAAATAAGCAACGGACAGTGGCTGAACGAAATAAGATATAAACTCCAGAATCCGCAAGAAATGAACAATATTTCAGCAGGCAAGAATTTCCTAGGAACCCTCCGTCACTATCAACAAACCGGACTTGACTGGATGGTTGCAATGAAAACTCTAGGATTTGGCGCATTGTTGGCAGACGATATGGGTCTTGGTAAAACCGTTCAGATCCTAGCCCTTCTTGAGTATTTCAGGACAAAAGGACCTTTTAGGACATTGCTTATAATTCCTGCATCGCTTATTGGCAACTGGGAAAAGGAAATCGTAAAGTTTGCTCCAAAACTGACTTACAGCATTTTGCATGCGAAAAACACAAGTTTTAATTTCGAAGAAAATGATCTAATAATTACAACCTATGGAATGGCAACGCGAATTGAATCATTGAAAGAACATAAATGGGACCTTTTGATAATCGACGAAGCGCAAGCTGTCAAAAATCCTGGAACCAAACAAACAAGGGCAGTTAAGCAAATTAAGGCGAACTTTAGAATTGCAATGACAGGAACACCGATCGAGAATCGTCTGTCGGACTTGTGGTCGTTGTTCGATTTTCTCAACAGCGGACTTTTGGGCAATGCCAAAGAATTTTCAGATATAATTAAAGAAATGCAGTCGGCAGGGAGTTACACGAAAATTCGCAATGTAGTAAATCCGTTTATTTTGCGCCGTCTAAAAACCGACAAAAGCGTAATATCTGATTTGCCCGACAAAATCGAAATCAAAGAATATGCTGGTTTGTCAAAAAAGCAAATTGTTCTTTACACCGGCCTCATAAACGAATTGAGAGAAAAGCTCGAAACAGCCGAAGGCATTGAACGCAAAGGGCTTGTTCTTGCAAGCATTATGAAATTCAAGCAAATTTGCAATCACCCAGACCAGTATCTTGGACAAACTGAATTTGATGGTTCGCATAGTGGAAAATTTGAAAAGCTCGCGGAGCTTTGTGAAACAATACGCGAAAAACGAGAAAGAGTTCTCGTGTTCACACAATTTAGAGAAATGACAGAGCCGCTTTCAGATTTTCTTGAAGGCGTATTTGGTCGTAAAGGTCTTGTTTTGCACGGCGGAACACCTGTTAAGAAACGTACCGAGCTTGTCGAAAAGCTTTGTGGCGAAGAATATGTGCCGTACATGGTTCTTTCGCTGAAAGCCGGAGGCGTCGGTCTTAACCTGACCGGTGCTAATCACGTCATACATTTTGACAGATGGTGGAATCCTGCGGTCGAAAACCAAGCTACGGATAGGGCTTTTCGAATCGGACAAACCAAAAATGTTATGGTACACAAATTTATAACAACAGGTTCAATTGAAGAGAAAATCGACAGTATGATTGAAGACAAACAAAAACTTGCCGGCGATATTGTTGAAAGCTCTGGCGAAAATTGGATAACAGAAATGAGCACCGATGATCTTATGAAGCTGTTTACATTATCTGCGAAGTAAGGAAAGATAACGAGGAAAACAAATGTGGGATTACTATAGCTATAAACCCAAAAAGAAGACAAAACCCGACATAAACAAACAAATTGCAAAGCTTTCAAAGAAAAATCCGAACATTAGTCCTGTAATTATTACGGGCAAGAAAATTGCAACAACCTGGTGGGGGATTGCCTGGAATGCAAACCTAGAAGCTTACGCGGACTATTCTAATAGAATTGCACGCGGAAGAAGCTATGTAAGAAGCGGTGCTGTTCTTGATTTAAAAATCGGAACAGGCGTTGTTGAGGCGCTAGTGCAAGGCAGTAGAGCCAAACCATACGAAATTACGATTAAAATCAACCCACTCGACAAGAAAATATGGGATGGCATCGTGGCCTCGTGTGCAAACAAAATCCAAAACATTGAAAGTCTTGCATCAGGCAAATTTCCTATGGAAATGGCAGATATGTTTACATCAAAAGGCAGCGGACTGTTTCCGTCACCCAAAGAAATACATTTTGATTGCTCATGCCCTGACTGGGCAGACATGTGCAAGCATGTAGCCGCAGTGCTTTACGCGATTGGAGCAAGATTTGATGAAGACCCGACATTGTTATTCAAATTGCGGGACATCGACTTTGAAATACTTCTTAAAAAGTCTGTTGATCAAAAAATGCAAAACATGTTGAAAAACGCAGACAAAAAATCCTCACGAATTATAAGCGACAAAGACACCTTGAAAATATTTGGTGTTTAGATAGGGGACGTTTCGTTTGCCACGAAAAATTGGTGTAAGGCGAATGAGGCGCTTATTAGGCCTAATTTTTTTTGTTAAAACTGCTGTCACAATTGCATTTTAGGCGCTAATTGTATATTTTTAGATTGTTTTGTAGGATTTTGTAGATTTTTAGTGAGGTGAATTATCGCTTCATAAAGGTTAATATTAGAACGGGTGGTTTGGGGACGTTTCGTTTGCCGCATATGAAATTTTGAAAAAACAAATAAATGCCTCGAGCGTCAAAAGTGTTCAATTTTGTAAATTTAGCGTTATGAATGTTACTCACTAATGATTACATAATATTTGATTTGTCAGGCTGCTGCTAAATCTTTTATATGTAAAAATGTGACTGAACTAACAGCTGTTAGCATCTCTTTTGCTTTTGACACCTTAACCATAAATGCATGTTTTACTATCTCAAAAGATAATTTTTGCAGGGGGGATTCGAGATGCCGAGAGAAAAGAGAGTACAAAGCGCAACAGGCATATACCATGTAGTGATAAGAGGTATTGATAAAAGATACATATATGAAGAAGATGAAGATAAATACTTTTTTATATTTTGTATTAAAAAGGCAAAAGTTTTAGGTGAATTTGAAATATATGCGTACTGTTTTATGGATAATCATGTGCATTTAATTATCAAAGAGAGCAAAGAAACAATTGGACAGATTATGAAAAGAATAACTGTCAGATATGTTCAATGGTATAACAAAAAATATGGAATGTCCGGACATCTGCTACAAAACAGATTTTCGAGTGAACCTGTCGAAACGGATAAATATTTGCTTTCCGTGATAAGGTATATACATCAAAATCCAATAAAGGCGAAAATAGTAAATAATTTATATGATTACAAATGGAGCAGTTATAAAGACTACATAAACTCTGATTCAAATATTATTGAAACACAAAGAATAATGGATTACTTTACCGATGTCGCCGAGTTTGAAAATTTCATGACATTCATAAATGAAGATGATTGTTTAGATGAAAATAGAAAGACAATATCTGACGCAGAGCTTAAGAAAAAAATAGGGGAAATCTATCCGGATACTAATTTAATACATCGCTTGGATAAAGATAAAAGGAATGAGTTAATAAAAGTTATAAAAGGTAGTACAAAAGCAAGCAGCCGAAGAATCAGCAGAGTCTTGGGAATAGGAAGGGGTATTATTGAAAAAATAAAATAAATTGTATTTCTATAAAAGAAAGAGGGTGGGCAAATGCATTTTCAACAATGTAATTGTTCCTTCAAAGCCTTTTGCAATACTGCAGAAAAATTGATATTTTCCCTCTCGGCCATAGCATTTAACCAGGCAGGAATTGTTAATGTCTTTTTAACCGCCTTTTTATCGTAAAAACGTCTGTACTCCATTGTGTCACAAGTAATCAGTGTAACAAAACTATTATTGTTTACAGCAATACTCTTAATAGCAGAAACTGTAGGAGCTGGTTTCGTATTCTCCTCAAGATCATATAAAGTAAGACATAAAACGTCATTAGCCATATCAAGTGCATTTTGCAAATTCTCACCAGAAGTATAACAACTATCAAAATCCGGGAAGTTTACATTGTAACTTTCCCCTTCTTTAGTAAAAACTGCTGGATAAATATATTTTGTCATTTAATTTCACCTCGTTTTAGCATTATTATATCAATTGTTAAATTTGATCCCTGCATCTCTTAATATTGATTTCAATGTTCCCAAAGGAACTTCCTGAGATTTGTGCCTACTAACTGGAAATTTCTTAGTTGTTGCAATGCATACCCAGATAGAATGATTGCTTCCTTCCCGATAAATTTCGCAACCGCTTTTCTTAAGGAGTTTCTCAAGTTCGCTATATTTCATTTTCAAGCTCACTTTCTACATTATTATAACACGTGCCAATACGTGTGTAAACGGTTTATTAAAAATAAATCTTCGAATAAAATTACCACGTTAATGACCATTACTGCAATATTGTATATCACAAAAACATGTAATTGTAAAAATAAATAGATGTCAATATTATATATCACAAAAAACCTACAAAAACCGACAATAACCACATACATACTACTTGAAATTCTACATTTGCAATACCTAATAAAAGATACAGCAGAAGGGATTATTGGTATAATTATTGACAGTTGGGATTTGTAAGAGATTGAGATGATGAATTGACAATAAAAAGTAATTGATTCTATTTATG
>JBBQKF010000143.1:0-6018 GCA_038326615.1 Saccharofermentanales bacterium
TTCTTGAATGTTCCGTACCTACAGGTTTTCACAGTTCGTTTTGTAATTGTCCTTGTAGTTCTTATATTCTTCGAAGTATTGCTTTTAAAAACCAGATGGGGTAGAGATTTCTTGATGGTTGGAAGCAATAAGGAAGCAGCATGGCACGCAGGAATAACAACAGACAACAAGATAATCTGGAGCTTTATATTTTCAGGATTTACAGCAGCATTAGCAGGCGCACTTTTCGCAATTTCAATGAATGCGGCTGTTCCAAATTACGGTGAAAGAGGAATTAACCCACTTATGCTGGTTTTAGCAGCAACAATTATAGGTGGAACCGTTATGACTGGAGGCAACGGAAGTGTTGTTAAGACCGCATTTGCAGTTATTACAATTCAAGCAATATTTAATGGCTTGATAATTCTTGGCCTTGGCTTCGATGCACAGGTTCTTGCCGCAGGAGTATTGCTTGCCGCAGTTGTTCTTTATGAATCGTATTCATTATACAAACAGGCATTGAAAAAAGGCGAACGCGTAGCCCTACTAAAAGAAGCAGCGGAAATGAAAGCAAGCAAGAAACAAAAAGCATAAAGAATAAAGAATAAAGAATAGAGAATAAAGAATAAAGAATAAAGAATAAAGAATAAAGAATAAAGAATAAAGTATAAAGTATAAAGTATAAAGTATAAAGTTTGAAGATTTAGTATTTAAGTTATTTTATCGGAGTGGTTAGCAAAGCATGATTAATTACTAATAATAGACTAAATACTCGGGTGATGCTAATCTTGTTATGAATATTCTAACGCGAGAATGTAAAAAAAATAGTACTAAATTTAGAAATCACAAAATCTGCATTTTGCAGAAAACAAGCGAAATAAACAGCAAAAGCTGTTTAAATAAAAGGAGGAAAAAACCATGAAAAAGAACCTTGTCGTAGTAACAACAATTGCACTTGCATCAATGATCATGCTAACATTTTCTGGATGCGCAACAACTACCCCAGCTAAATCTTCAGATGCATCAAAAGCAACTTCAATGGGTGCCACAAATCTCGAAGAATCACTTAAGATTGATGTATCACAGATTAAAGGTAGTGACGGTCAACTTCTTATCAAGTATGGTGTAACAAGAGACGTACCTGCAAAGCCAACAGCTAAAGAAGCACTCGATATGTGGAATATCGAATATGCTGGCAGACAAACCGTCAAAGACACAATGTTACCTTCTCCAAAAGATGGAATCATAGGAAAAAGAATTGTTATGATTCAACAGTCAGAACATCCTTACTTTACAGCAATAAGTAACGGCGCAAAAATCGCAGCTGCAGCCTACAAAGTAGAATTAGCAATATGGAATCCAAACGGCGACTTAAATCAACAAAATCAATTTGTTGACAAAGCAATCGCAGAAAAATGGGACTTTGTATTACTTGCTCCTCTCGATGCAAAAGCTGGTGTACAACAGTTCAAAAAACTCTATGATGCAAAAATACCTGCAATGCCTTTCAACATGATCCCAACAGATGAAGCAATGAAATATGCTATAGCAATATCTGCACCAGACGACTTCGGTCAGTTCAGATTACTTGCTGACACTCTTGCAAAATCAGTTAATGGTAAAGGCGGAGTTGCTTACATCACACATATCCCAGGTGGATCTCCATTCTTTGCACGTACAACTAGTGTTGTTCAATTCTTTGCAGAAAAATATCCTGACATGAAAAAACTTGACATCCAATCTCCTGGATTTGATGCTCCAAAATGTAAACAAGTTGTTGCAGACTGGATTACAAGATTCGGAAAAGATCTCACATGTATCGTTTGCGCTGATGACTCAGCACAAGCACTAGGCGTTTCACAGGCTCTTGAAGAAGCAAAAAGAACAGACATTAAAGTTGTAGCCGCTGGAAACTCAAAAGTTGGTATGGACCTTGTTGCTGCAGGCAAATTGTATGCAATCACATATCAATCAGCTGAAGCCGATGGCGCTATCCCAATTAAAATTGCAGCAGACTATTTTAACGGCGTAGACCTTGGACCAAATGCAGCATTCTACCTTCCACAAGCTATAATAACAAAAGACAACGTAGCAAGCTTTATGCCTGCACAATGGTAATTTATTAAGTGGTAATTTCCAAAAATAAAAATCATTTGAATTATGGAAATTACTGAGTAAATGATTTTAAAGGTTACTGGCTTAAATTAATATTTTAAACCAGTAACCTTAATTATCTTTATGCCCCTCATGCCTCATGCCCCAGAAAATAATTTTCACATACCTATCTAAAAAATTGCAGAGTAAAAACCAATTTCCAAACAATATGAATTCTCGTATAAAATTAAATGACAAAGTAGTATAATTGTTATTAATGCGATAGCTTATTGATGGAAAATTTAATATTAGGTTTATGATTAAACTATTAAAGTATAAAACTGTGAAAGTAACAAACTGTGAAAGTAACAAACTGTGAAAGCATCAAACTGTGAAAGTATATTTTGGCATAACTGTTTAGTGTGAAAAAACCTTTGTATCCTGCGCTAAAGTTGGACCCTGGAGGTTATAATGAATAAATCGATTATAAAAATATTTACATTATTCGTATTTTTAACAATATTAACTGGATGTAAATTTAGCCCCTCCTCGAATGTTAGCAATTCAAATAAATCAGATTTATTATCTGATAACATTTCAAATAGCATTAGCGCACAAGAAAACCTTGCAGCATCGCTGGAAATTGATGTTTCAGGACTAAAATCAAACGACGGGCAACCACTAATTTTGCCCCTCGAAACGAAAGCAATCCCTAAAAGACCAGACAACCCTCTGTCCCTCCCCGAAAACAATCCTCTTCATTGGTTTGATTCGGAATATGTGGCATGGGATGTCACGAAAATAAATCTACCGATTTCGCCTAGAAATGGTGCTATAGGAAGAAAAATAGTCATGATAGTAGCTGGCGACCACCCATACTGGACAGCGACAGGAATAGGAGCCAAAAAGATTGCAGATGTTTACAATATGAATTTTAAAGTACTGTCTGCAAACTATGATCTTAACATACAAAATCAGATAATAGAAAGAACTATTAACGAGAGACCTGAAATGATTTTGCTTGTAGCAATTGATGCAAAGGCATCCGTTCAACAAGCCAAAAAGATTAATGACGCAGGAATTCCATTAATAATGTTCAATACAATACCTGCCACAGAGGCTTTTCAATATTCACTTGCATTTACAGGGCCAGATGACTGGGGACAATTCAGATTACTTGCAAGAATATTTGCAGATAGACTTGGTAAGAAAGGGGGAGTTGCATATCTTACACATATTCCCGGAGGATCTCCATATTTCTCCAGAATGATGGGTCCAATAACAGAACTTACAAGTTATGCTCCACTAATTGAAACACTTGACATACAATCTCCTGGGTTTGATGCAGTCAAAGCTAAACAAGTGGTTTCAGACTGGATTACCAGATTTGGCAAAAATTTAAAAGGAATTGTTTGTGCAGACGATTCATCACAGATATTGGGGGCAATAGATGCTTGCAAGAGTGCAAACAGAAGCGATATAATTATTGTGGCTGCAGGTAATTCTAAAATTGGAATGAATGCAATAAATGTCGGAGATATTTATGCAAGCACTTATCAGTCAGCAGAAGCCGATGGTGCAACTCCGGTAAAACTTGCTGCCGATTGGTTTAACGGAAAACAAATTCCAACGATTGCATATTTACCAAAACGCCTTATAACAAAAGACGATGTCCAAAAATACCTCCCCGCCCAGTGGTAATTTCATCACGGGGACTCAGATCCACGGTTAAATGAGATTATAACATTATTAAAATGAATATTAGGAAGTTTTAAACTTTTAAATCTTCGAAGTTAATTTATAGTTTAAATTGGATATCATTTATCCAGCAAATCCAAATTTATTAAAAACCAAAATAAAAAATTGAGAAAAAGCAAGATGGAGGAAAAAGAATATGAAAAGATACGGATCAGTTATTAAAGTTAATATGGAGAAGCTAGAAGAGTATAAATGGCTTCATGCAAACCCTTGGCCTGAGATCAATGCAAAGATAATCGACTGCAATATTAGGAATTACTCGATTTATTATAGGGATGGATTTCTTTTTAGTTACTTTGAATACATTGGGGAGGATTATGACAGTGATATGGACAAGATGGCAGCAGACCCAATGACCCAGAAGTGGTGGGATTTATGCAAGCCTTGTCAGATTCCAGTTGAAACCATAAAAGAGGGCGAATGGTGGGCCGATATGGAAGAAGTCTTCCATTTGGATTAATAAAAAAAGAAATTAAAAACAATGGTTCGAGTGTCAAAAGCATGATTTTTATTTATTGTGATTAGACAGATTTTGCTCGACGATGACTTAAGAAGATTTCAAATGCCAGATTGCTTGTAATAGCCAATATTTGGCGATTTCATCGACATTTATCACCTATCACAACTTTATTGCTTTTGACACCCGAACCAACAATTAAAAGCAATTAAAAAAAATCAAAAGAAATTTTTAAAAGAAAGGATTAAAATTTATTCGACAAATTATATTAAGAATAAATTTCGGAGATTAGAATGGGAAAAGCAAATGAGAAAATCATGAGAATGAGGACTGCACTAGCAAATAAAGAGGGAGATAGAGTTCCTGTTGGAGATTTTTTCTGGACAGGGCATATGTTAAAAGCAAAGAAAAAGTTCGGAGAGGATTTTAGTCCATACAGAGCATATGACCTTGATTATATTGTCATAACACCAAATATGGACCCCAAAATTCAATCTTTCGAGATAATCGACGAAAATGGTGAGGATATTCATCTGAAAACCGGATTTGGTGCAACAATAAAAAGATCGAGAACGGCTCCTATGCCGCATTTCGATAGTTTTTCTGTAAATAGTCCCGAAGAAATGGAATTTTTTAAATTCGATAACCCTGCTGACCCAAGAAGATTTTTTGAAGCTGGAGATGATCAACTAAATGGTGTTGGGGACGCTCTTTCGAGGAACATCCCATCGTGGGATTCAAGAGTCAATGAATATGTAGAGGATTTTGCCGTTTTTGGATCAGTGTGTGAATGCTATGAATATTTGTGGAGATGCATAGGTACAGAGAATGCAATGTACTGGATGCTCGAAGAACCAGAAATGTACAAAACATTTGTTGACAGAATTGGAGATTTTTTAACATCGTTCCTTAAAGCACAGATAGAGGCTGGAAAAGGTAGATTGTCCGGAATGTATATCTGGGGAGATGTTGCATATAGAAATGGAATGCTTTTTAATCCACAGACATGGCGCGATGTTTTCAAACCAACCGTTAAGAAAATGATAGATATCTGTCACGAAAATAATTTGATGGTTGTTTATCACGGATGCGGAAATGCAACTCCAATATATGAAGATTTTGTAGAAATCGGACTTGATGCCTATAATCCATTAGAGGTAAAAGCAGATCTTGACGTTGTTGAAATTAAAAAAGATTTTGTTGGCAGACTCTCTTTTGTTGGCAATATTGATGTAAGAACAATGGAAAGTGGTGATCCTGAACTAATTAAGAAGGAAGTCCTTTACAAATTAAAGGCTGGAGTTGGTGGCGGATGGGTTTTCCAATCAGATCATTCGGTCAGCAGTGATGTGGAACCTGAAAGTTACGCACTTGCAATCAAGTATCTGAGAGAGTATGGCAACTACCCACTTGATCTTGCAAAAATTGATGCCGAGCTCGAAAAACTCAAAGATGTAAAGCTACATTATTAAAAATAAGTAATTAAAAATAGCAAGTTTATAAAAGCAAAACCTAAAAAAATTCAAGCTTAAATAACTTAATATTAATTGTGAGAAAATAATAATCAATTCAAAATAGCCCTCTGCAAAAGCATTACTTTGCGGAGGGTTTTTAATTCAGACTATATATTTTGCTAATGAAATATTTGAAAATTTTAAGGAAAATAAACATTCTATGATAATTTGTTTTCGGATGCCAAATTTCACTAAATCCTTAGCCGAATTTGGCAA
>JBBQKF010000144.1:0-6018 GCA_038326615.1 Saccharofermentanales bacterium
TGACCCCCACAATTCTTAATGAGTTTATTGAAAAGATTGTCGTTCACGCACCTGTTAAGACAGATGGCAAACGAACACAAGTGGTAGAAATCTTTTATAACTCAGTTGGTGTATTGGATTTGCCCGATGCAGAAGAAATGATAATTGCTCTGCAAGAGCGCAAACGAAGAAAACAAGCACAACAGCAAAAAACGGCATAAAATCACAATGCGGCACAGTTATTCAAAACTGCACCGCATTACATAAGCAATACTTCCTTAAGTGAAGAGAGTCAAATTCCGCCCTTTTTACGTACAATCTTTGATACAATTTGTGGGGTGAAATAAAACCATAATAAACGATAAAAAACATTTTTTTGATTGATGCTTTTCTTGCTATAATTGGCAATATTTGATAAAATCATTTAAGATGAGATTGAGTTTAAATGTAATAAAATTCTACTCATGTGTATATATTTTTTGAAGGGATAATTTGCAATGAAATTACAAGCCTTTGACATGAATAACTATAATGCCAAAAAAGCATACTCCTTTGTTTTCATTCTTTCATTTATTCTTGCAGTTGCTTTTTTTCTACCCTATATTATATTTGATAAGGGTTATTTTTTCTATTTAGGGGATTTTAACTGTCAACAAATACCGTTTAATATGATGGCGAATGATGCTGTAAAGAGTGGAAATATTTTTTGGAACTGGAACACGGACCTTGGGGCTAATTTTATCGGATCCTATGCGTTTTATATGCTTGGAAGCCCTTTTTTCTGGCTTATGCTAACTCTTCCGAGCCAAATAGTACCAATGGCAATTCCTTGGATACTTTGTCTGAAATTTGCCGTTTCAGGAATTACCGCGTACGGGCTGCTCACGAGATTCGTAAAAAATAAGAATTATGCATTGTTTGGCGCATTAATGTACGCCTTTTCAAGCTTCTCAGTCTACAATATATTTTTCAATCATTTCAACGATGCAATCGCTTTATTCCCATTATTACTGATTGGACTTGAAGAATATCTCGAGAATGACCGCAAGGGCGTTTTCGCCGTAACTGTTTTTATCAATGCACTTTGCAATTACTATTTCTTTGTTGCAGAAGTTGTTTTTCTTATAATCTATTTTTATGTAAGACTTTATAATGGAGCATGGCCAAATTTCAGTCTCAAGAAATTAATTGGGCTAGCTTTCGAGTCAATTATGGGGTTTGGTCTTGCGGCATTTATTGTCCTTCCGGCTGTTCTTACAACGATTCAATTGCCCAGGGCAGGGTCTAAACTTTCCGGATGGGCATTGATTACATATTTTGAAATTCAAAGGCCACCACAGATATTACAGGCATTCTTCTTCCCGCCGGATATTCCATCTCAGCTAACAATTTTCCCGGATGCTGGTGCTAAATGGTCTTCAGTTACTTCATGGCTTCCCTTGTTTGGTATGGCTGGAGTTTTTGCATGGATTAAAAAACCAAAGAAAGACTGGCTTGGAAGAATCATAATCGCGTTAATAATTATGGCATTTATTCCACCACTTAATGCGTCGTTCCAGCTACTCAGTAATAGTTTTTATACCCGCTGGTTTTACATGCTAGTTATGATGCTATCGCTTGCAACAGCTAAAGCACTTGACGATTGTACGGAATCTGAATTCAGGTCAGGGTTATTTTGGACGGCATTAATTACATCTGCTATAGCGCTTCCTATGAATTTAATTCAAAACCCGGATAATAAAAAGCCACTCGCAGCAATTCCTGACAGATTGTGGGCTTATTTTGGCATAACACTATTGTGCTTTGCATTAGTTTATTTTCTTATTTTCATCCTCAAACGCGATTCGAAATACTTTGCTATAACAACTCTTGTTGTTCTTTGTACAGTCATTGTTGGATATGCCAACCTTAATATAATACTTGGTCGTTTTAGTGGCATTGGTGATCCTGTTAAATATACCGAAAGAAATATTAAAGGAAGAGCAAAATTTAATCTTCCTAATTTGGATAATATTCGAATTGATGTTATGGAAGGTGAAGAAAATTCGGGAATGTTCTGGCAAATACCCACTATTCAGGCATTTCATAGCGTTGTTCCCGGGTCATTAATGGAGTTTTATCCACTTATAGGCGTCGAAAGAAATGTTGCGTCACGTCCGAAACTTGAACACATTGCGCTGCGTTCTTTCGCATCAGTAAAGTACCTTTTTGATGGTAAAAATGGTGATAAAGTTGAAGCTGATGGATTTAATAAAATATCCGTTCAGAATGGATTTGGAATTTGGGAGAATCAAAATTATCTGCCATATGGATTTACTTACGACGAGTATATATCGAGAAAGGCATGGGAAGAGACATCCACAGATACACGTGAAAGAATTCTTCTGAAAGCCATTGTTCTTGATACTAAAGACGAAAAGAAATATGCACATCTGTTTAGCAAGTATGATTCTACTAATTATGTAGATACAACAGCTGAAGGGCTTGCACTCGATTGTGCAAACAGGAAAGCAGTCTCTACTAATTATTTTAAAAGAGATAATCTTGGATTTGATTCAAAAATAACATCACCTAAAGAGACTTTGGTTTTTTATAGTGTTCCGTTTGAACCTGGCTGGAGTGCTAATGTTAATGGTAAAAAGGCTGAAATTATAAGGGCCAATGCTGGATTTATGGCAGTTGTCGTAAAACCTGGCGATAATGTTATCAGATTCAACTATATGACACCTGGATTGATTCCTGGAATTATGATATTCTTTGCATCCTTGTTGCTCTTACTATCATATTTGTTTTTACTGCCACGACTTTTTAAGACAAAATCCTATATGGAATTTAAATCGAGACTCAGTGTCATTTTTCCTAAAAGAACGAAAGCTGCAGTCAGAATGATTACAGAAATAGAATTATCAAACGAAGAAAATATTAGCAATGATATTGAAGAAAACGGACTAATAACCGACAACATTTCAAATAGAAATGGGGTTGTTTCTGGCGAGTATAGTGTTGAGAACGAAGATGATACTTATGAAGATTCTTCTGGAAATCAAAATACTGATGAAGTTGTTTCTGCCGAAAACAAAAATGCTGATGAAGTTGTTTCTGTCGAAAACAAAAATACTGATGAAGTTGTTTCTACCGAAAACAAAAATGCTGATGAAGTTGTTTCTGCCGAAAATGCAAATAAGTTAACGGGCGAATCGGATAAAAATGAAGAGTTTGAAAAAAATGAAGAGTTTGAAAAAAATGATTCAATTGATTTGAAAGCCGAAAAAGCCTTGAAAAGTGATTCTAAAAATGAATCAAAAAGTCAATCAGAAAATGAATCAGAGATAGAAAAACAGAAAAATAGAATCAAAATTTTAAAAACCGGAAATATTTCTGAAGATGATGAAACTTTGAGAGAAAAGGATTTAATCGATAGTCGAGAATTAGAAAAATTAGAATTTGACTCAAAGGAAGTTGCAGATTTGAATACGAAAGATAAAAATGAAAAACAATAAAAAAGAACTAAATTTAACTGGACTTGATTGCGCAAGTTGTGCTACAAAAATTGAAACTGAAAATCCAAGTTGCAATGACGACGGCGATGAGAGTTATGAGGCAATAGAAAAATCTAAGATAATTAAAATAAGTATCGGTACATTACTATTTCTAGCTGCATTATTATTCAAAATGCCGATAGGATTATCGATAGGATTTTACATTATAAGTTACATATTAGTTGGCAGCGAAGTTGTTTTAAGAGCGGCTAAGAACATTTTGAAAGGGCGAGTGTTTGACGAAAGTTTTCTCATGAGCATAGCGACTATTGGAGCTTTTGCGATAAGACAATTTCCAGAAGGCGTAGCGGTTATGCTTTTTTATCAAGTTGGTATGATTTTTGAGTCAATAGCAGTACATCATTCACGAAAGTCAATCGCTGCTCTTATGGATATCCGACCTGAATATGCAAATATTAAAGTTGGAGATGATTTAGTTAAGGTTTCTCCATTGGATGTGAAAATCGACGATATTGTTGTCGTTAAGCCAGGTGAAAAAATTCCACTTGATGGCACGGTCATATCCGGGAATTCTATGGTTGATACATCAGCGCTAACTGGAGAATCGGTGCCGAGAGAAATTTTTGAAGGGGATGACGTATTGTCCGGATCAATTAATAAACACGGGCTTTTTACTATGAAAGTTTCAAAAGAATTTGGTGAATCTGCAGTTTCTAAAATTCTTGATCTTGTTCAAAATGCAAGCAGCAAAAAGGCTCCGACTGAAAGTTTTATTACAAAATTTGCAAAATACTATACACCTTTTGTTGTTTTCGCAGCATTGGGCTTAGCCGTAATTCCACCACTTTTAATACCAGAAGCAAGTTTTGCTGACTGGATTAACAGAGCGCTTGTATTTCTTGTTGTGTCTTGCCCATGTGCGTTGGTTATTTCAATTCCGCTGGGGTTTTTCGGAGGAATAGGTAAAGCTTCAAAAAATGGCATACTCGTTAAGGGGGGCAATTTTCTTGAAGCCTTGAACAATGTTGACACTATTGTATTTGACAAAACAGGAACTCTTACAAAAGGCGTTTTTAATGTAACCAGAATTAATAGTTCAGATGGATACAGCAAGGAAGATATTTTGAAGTACGCAGCTTTTGTTGAAAGCTATTCAAACCACCCAATAGCCATTTCAATTATGAAGGCATATGGGGAAGATGTAAATCAAGAATCGATAAATAATTACAGTGAAACCGCAGGTCATGGGATTAAAGCTGTTGTTGAGGGCAAAGAAATTCTCGCTGGCAATACCAAATTAATGTATCGCGAAAATATTGCTTTTGACAACACCGAGGATGCAGGAACTGTTGTTCATATTGCCATTGATGGAACTTATGCAGGGTATATTGTGATTTCTGATGAGCTTAAAGATGATTCTGTTAGTGCGATAAAAGAATTAAAGAATATAGGGATAAGAAATCTTGCAATGCTTACTGGTGACAGGAAATCAGTTGGTGACAAGATTGGTAAAATGATAGGGCTTGATGCTGTTTATTCAGATCTTTTACCCGGTCAAAAAGTTGAAAAACTTGAGATGCTTTTTATGCAAAAGAAATCTAAAGGCGCACTTTTATTTGTTGGAGATGGTGTGAACGATGCTCCCGTTTTGACAAGAGCCGACGTTGGGATTGCAATGGGAGGACTTGGGTCAGATGCTGCAATTGAAGCAGCAGATATTGTAATAATGAATGATGAGCCTTCGAAGATTGTCACAGCTATTTTGATTGCAAAAAAAACCAGACGAATTGTCTGGCAGAATATCATATTTGCAATCGGAATTAAAGCTATCGTACTTTTGCTCGGTGCTTTCGGTATTGCTAACATGTGGGAAGCTGTTTTTGCAGATGTTGGGGTTACTATTATTGCTGTTATTAACTCAATGCGGGTACTTAAGGGGGAGTAGGCGGGTGCTTAAAGGAGAATAAATTGTGTATAACAAAATCTAGAAGTCGTGACCTACTCTCACCACCTGTAGAGGTGGGAGTTTCTTGGGAAATACAAACTAATGTTCGCATTATTACCAAGCGATTCCCGTCAGCCCGACGGTTCTTTTTATGTACATAATATACGACAAGAGTTTAGTATCATGTCATCCCTAAAATTCTCAAACCCTCATCCCGTAGATTCATTTATATTCATATATGTATCAAATTCGGAGAAATTCAGTGTTTTTATCGAGCCACGATTTTTGTTAAAATCTAAGCCCCCCTACGTGTTCTTTTGAAGGAGCATTTGAGGGCGGGAGGTTTTTATTAACAAGGCACAATAAATTGATTTGGACAAAATGAGTATTTTAAAATTTATAGATGGTGAATAAAATATCTAAGTTGCGATTTGCTCCGGCGTAAAGAGATATCCGGTTTTCTTTTGGATAAGACGAATAATTACTAAGGAAATAAAGCAGGTAAGTACATGTGCATTGATTCGATCTTCGCGTGAGACATAAACCGGGCGGATGTCCAAATCGGTTTTTGCAACTTTAAAGTTATCTTCAATT
>JBBQKF010000145.1:0-5971 GCA_038326615.1 Saccharofermentanales bacterium
ATTATGAGAACGGATGAGAGTGGAAGCTTTTGGAAAGAATTTGGAAAAGGTCTCGTTGATGGGTTTGTTGGAACATTTACTAATATTGTTGATGCTTTGACACATCCTTTACAAGCAACAAAATCAGTTATTAAGTCAGCACCATTAAATATAGCCGATCCAACAGGTATATGGCGAAATGCTTACAGTTTGGGAGCTTCCATACGTGATAAGGATGCATATTCATTTGGTAATTTTACAGGTGGAAAAGTGGGCGAAGTAACTGCACTTATAACAACAGTCGGAGTTGGAAAAGGAGTAAACTCACTTGCTAATAAAGCAATGCCTAAAGTACTTAAATGTAAAATATTTAGTATTAATGAAGGAAATGGAATTAAAGTGCGAAATTTAGAGTTTCTTTATAGAGAACCAAATGTTAACGGCGGAACTTTTATATCATATAAAAGTCCTACTATGAAATGGAGAGGTAGTTGGGATCCAGTGCACACATTCCATTACCATAATGGATTTGGTGCTGTTGGAAGAATACATAGGGGACTTTTTGGATATAAGGAATAAATAGTTTTGGGGAGTAAATATGAATTTTAAACAAAGAATTATAGATAAAAATATTGTTGAGTTATATTTCACGGATATTAATTTAAATGAAGCAAAATCAATTGAAATTTGTCAAAATATTATTAAAAATTGCACTATTAATAATGAATATTATTTTGGACTATATAGAGAAGACGGTAATTTCAATGATAGAAATGATATTGAAAAATATAGATTCGAAATTCCATTATTGTTTAAAACAAATGGTGAATTTATCGATTTAACACTAAATAAATTTAGAAATAAAAATAATTTTGACAATCGTATTTCGGCAGTTGGAAGACTACCTGTTAATGAAAAAACAATTAAAGTGATTCCAATTATTTGTAATTATTACTTGGAAACAATTTTTTTTGAACCAAAGAAAGGATGGGAGGAATTTAAATTAGCATATCAATCAAATCCATTAATAAAAGCAGAATATTTAATTAGAAATAGTTATACTGATTTGATTTTTTTACATGCTGATTCGGGAATGTTTTTCATTTTATTTAACACTGATAAAATTGACCTTTCCGATGTAATTAAAAAAGTAGAAAAATCATATTATAATCTATGACTCAACTTTTCCACTGGTAGTGGAATCTGAACGTGGTATAATAGAATCGTATAAAACCAAATAATACCAGTATATTGTAGGCTTTTTGTAAATTCTATTAAAACAGATAATCTTGCTGCTGATTATTTTGGGTTAGGGCTTCAACAGTAACTTGATAACAAGTTGACATATTCAACATCATCGCAATTCTTCACCTACCGGAACAAAATTGGTATCCTACACCCATGACAATTAGTGAAAATTGATTTCCACAATAAGCATCTTGGCAATTACAATCGGCGCGGCAAATCCTTGCTGTTACAGGGGTTATCGCTACGATACCGGGAAAGAATTCGGCAAAGACAGAGAATTATCAAAAGAAAGATGGTATGGTCCAGATGGGTAAGCTGGTGAAGATGGAATTGGTCAGTTAAAAGTGAATTCTAGTAGGGAAAAATGAAAGGGTAATATATGAGAGGAATATCATTTAAAATTTGTAATTTCGAATATAAACCCATTTCCAAAATATTAGAAAATGTTAATATTATCAATTTTAATTGGAGCATTTCTGAAGACGAGATATATTTGAGAGGTAATAATTTATCATTGTTTGATACCAAATATACTAGCGGAAAGAAATTTAATAACTTAATTAATGAAAAAGAATATCAGGCAATATCTGCTAATATGAGAGCCAGTTTTAATGCGGGTTATGTTGAAGAGTTTGATAATTACGAAGAATTTAACAAAAGTGATTGCGTAATCAATATTTTTTGCACTGATGTCAATTTTTATGAAGTCTATGTTAAAGACAAATTAACTCTGGAAACTATTAAAACCAATTGTTATAACTATGGATTTAATAATATTGAATATATCACCAAATCAAATGATGGTAGGACAAGATTTACAATCACATGACAAATTCAGTTGAAAATTTTAATTGAATAGCAGCTTAACTCCTAACAAAACAGAGGAATTATGGACATCGATTTTATATCAGATTATTAAAGGACCAAGCGGACTTTTATACGTTCATTTTATATGAAACAGGCAACAGGTGTTAAAATAAATATTAAATTGGCAATCACTTAATTACCTCTATGAGTTTAGAATAACTTTTAAAGATGAAATAAGAACTGAATTTTCGCAACAATAAATTTATACGGTAGGAGATGATAAAATTATGTATAAAAACGAGCATTTATTTATTATAATTAATAGACTTGAATACTATTTAACAAAGGAAATAGAGAAAAACATTTATGGTATTGGCGACGAATGCTACTTGGCAATCTATGACAGACTAGTCAAATGAATTATGGCAAGAAAAACAATTGACTACAAACCATATCAAAGTGTTGAAGAATTGTTAGAACAACATGGCTATGATAAACTGTTTATAAATAAATTTATAAACAGGGTTCATTATTGTAAAAATGATAAATTTGAAGATGATGAAATATTATCAGTGATGGAATGCATGATAATAGTAATTGATATTTTGGAATATTACATAAAAAAAATAATAGTTAATTGAAAAGGTAACTTCCACTTTGAAAAAGTAAAATCCATAGATTTTGTTTTTAAAAATTGAATCGGTGTTTTCATTATTTCAAAAAGTTTGTTTTAGGTGATTTTTAAGGCAAAATGTAGTAAAATATAACAAAAGAAGTAAAACCAACCTGATTTTGAACATAGGAAACAGGAGTTAAAATTTAGCTAACTTTTTGCAAGAGTAAATTCCACCCCGATTATTGGTATTTATTTAAGTTGTAGTTGGTGGTGCCTCTTTAGAAAATTTCTATTTTTTAAGAAGGGATGGGCGAAGTATAATCTTGTCTGGTGGGATAAGTTCTACTCCCATCCTTCTTAAAATGTTTTCACCATAAAGCGATGAAAATACTGCATAAGGTGTTTTATCTCCCAGATTCGGTCTTCCATAGGAATTAATGTGGTTCATCATAAGGGCTATATCCTTCTGGTTGAAATCGTCTAGTGAGGTTCCCTTGGGGATTACACGTCGGATCATGGTGTGGTTGTTCTCTGCAGCGCCTTTCTGGTATGAGGCCTGTGGGTCGCAATAAAAAACACGTGTTCTTTGCTCTCCCGAAAGAGCAGTCTCAATTGCGTCTGGATTGGAAAACTCGGATCCATTATCCCCCAGTGATATTTGTAGTAATTTGCAAAAGCTATCAGGGGTAAGATCCGTATAAAGTTGATTATAGGCATCAATTACGGACTGAGATGTATTGGCATCCCTGATAAATGCAAGCATTAACTGAGGTATGACAAAATGGAGCGTAAGGAGCACTTTACCACCTTTCTTTCCCTCTACTGAATCCATTTCTACAAGAGTAAGACCTGGGTGCTCTGCGTTAAATTTAAGGTAATCCTGATAAGTGCGTCCAATCCGACATTTTTTATCCACCTTGAATCGATCCTTCTTCTTTTTTCGTCTTCCCATTCGAACAACACGAGGCATATCTAGATTTTTTGCTGTAAAAAGGCCATTGTCCACATAATTGTAAAGGGAACGTTCATCCATCATTATTTCATCTGCATGATTGATACATATGTGGTGGAGTGACTGACCTTTCATAAGCAAGGGGCTGATAATGGAGTCAATCCTCAAGGCCTCTTCTTCGGTAATTTGTATGCCTTGGCGGACTTCGGAACGAGTTGCCTCGTACTCTTTTTGTGCATGTGTTGCAGAGTAGACTCTTTTCTTTAGTGTGCAACTTCTTTTGACTGGACAACCATTGCAAGCATAGGGAGGTTTTGACAGTTTTAGGCATATTTGCTGTTTATAGTAAGAACATAGAGTTAAGCAAGGATGTGAAATACAGAAGCAACAGAGACGTTTACACCTCAAGTTACCACAAAGATGCTGGACGGTACAATCTGCGCGTATGAGACAGTCGTTAAAGGTTTTTCCGTAGCTTCCTGTCTTTCTAAACTGGATATGACTCCGAACTTCTTTTGCAATCGTTGTTGGGTCTTTGCATAGTTCGCGGGCTATGCTTTTAAAAGATTCTTTTTGCATTAACTTTTGCTCGATGACGATTCTTTCTTCCTGAGCAAGATGCTTATGTTTATTCATATGTACCTCCTTCAAGAGGTACCACCATAACCATCATATACTATTTGAAAGAGTAACGTCCACCTTTAACTTTGCAATAGTAAGTTCTATATCTATTATTCTAGGGGTGGAATTTGCTTTTTCAATTAAATGGGAATTAACAGAGTTTTTTTGGGATTTTTACATGCTTGACAGTAGTCCAAATAGAGAATATAATTCTATTTGCTGTTTAATGGACGCACCCATTATTAGGTGAGGCTCCTATATGGATATATGCTACTACCCGGAAACGTCGAGAGACGCCAATGGGTCAGCAGGTTTTGCCGGATTAAGGCTTTACCTAATGTAGCTGGTTTTAATACCTATGCCATATAGTGCCAAAACTCAATTAGGAAGGGGGATGAAAATATGCTTGAAATATTTCTATCTAAAACCTCGGAAATCAACGGGAGAACTGTTACTACTCTTGATCAGATCGACAAGATCGAACCTGACTGCTGGGTCAATTTATCTGCGCCTACAGAAGACGAACTTGAATATGTTGAAATGGAGCTTAAGATTCCGTCGGAATTTTTAAGATATCCTCTTGACGAAGAAGAAAGACCTCGTATTGACTTAGGTGACGATGATGACCAGATGCTTATTATAGCTGACTTACCGTATGTAAGAAGAGAAGGTCTTAACGCAAAATATGAGACACAGCCGCTTGGTATTATTTTAGTCGATAAATGTCTTGTTACGATATCTTTGAGAGAATCGAGCACACTTGACCAATTCAAGACTAATCGTGTACGTGATTTCAGGACAGGGTTCAGAACCCGTTTTACATTTCAGATTATGTTTGCAGGAGCTAAAGATTATCTTAAGTTCTTGCGTTTCATGGATAAGACAATCGATGCTGCCGAAAGACAGCTTACTAAATCTATCAGTAACAAAGAATTGTTTAAGCTCATGGAACTTGGTAAATCACTTGTTTATTTCTCAACATCACTTAAATCTAATGAAAGCGTTCTTGAGAAACTGATGAGAGGCAAATTTATTAAGCAATACGAAGATGACTCGGATTTGCTAGAAGATGTGCTCATTGAATACAGACAAGCTCACGAAATGGCTAATATTTATGCTTCCATTATCAATGGAACTATGGATGCATACGCTTCTATCATTTCAAACAATCTTAACGTTGTAATGAAATTTATGACAGCGATGACTATTGCATTGGCAGTTCCTACTATGATATTTAGCTTTTTTGGACAAAATTTTCCAATGCCTTGGAACAATAGTGCTAGTTTTACTCAAGTGCCATGGCCATTCATTGCGGTATGTGGCGGTGCGGCTTTAATTACCGGGCTTACAGTTTGGTGGCTTAAGCGCAAGAACATGATGTAAAAGAGATTTTTTCCATACTTCATTATGTTATATTCCAATATACAACTTTGTTCTATGAAAGCGGGGGAGCGGCTTTAATTACCAGACTTACAGTTTGGTGGCTTAAGCGCAAGAACATGATATAAAAATAGTTTTTACTTTTATTAAAAAGGGTGGAACAAGACTGAACTCACATAAGGAAGTATTTAAGAAAACGGTTTTAACAGTTAAGATATGGTATTTGTAGAATATTATTTTAACTGGAGGACTTCTTAATGAAATCATTATTTGAACAAAATGGTGGCACTTATTCTTTAGTTGGTGATTATTTAATTCCTGATTTAGCTTTGCCTGAGGACACTAAAACATTTACTATAGGCAAGTAT
>JBBQKF010000146.1:0-5862 GCA_038326615.1 Saccharofermentanales bacterium
GCCATTATTGACAAGAAGTGAATTATCCGTGTACTTCACGAACTGATCTTTTGCAATAAGAACATAGCCAGCAAAACCAGCTGGGAACGGAATATATCTGCTAGTTAAAGTTAATACGGTTGTAGAACCTGTTACACCTGGAGTGATAATATAAACTACACTTCCGATAGGTTTAAGTGACCAATATTCATTTCCACCGTCTGTCTCTTCAAGAACAACATTCACATTGCTAGTTTTACCTGCTGGCACTTTAAACCAAAACGAAACACCAACTACTCCATTTGGATTGTTTGAAACAGCACCAGTCAGAACAGAACCGTGAGTTCCTGTTACAGCAGTTGGAGTCAATTGAATACATGGTGCTTCAGGGGAGTTTGTAACACCTGTTCTAAAGCACATAGCTACATTGAAATTTTTAGGAGATGTAGTCGGTAGCCAGGTTGCCTCCTTCTGATTGTCAGTGAACCAGTCCCAGTCTCTCACATTATCATAAATACCATTATAAAGTGCAGATCTTGAAGATACTAACATCTCGAAATTTAGCATGATGGCTACAATGGTTACGATAGAAATCGATTTAATAAAAAATTTCATTAGTAGTTCTCCTAAAATATAATAATTCTAATTTGTCTTTAAATAAAAATATTATAATTAAACACTACTAACATTTTATATCTTGTTTGAAAAAAAGTATTTAGATTATATTTTCTTTTTTTGCATTTTTGCATTTTTTCTAACGTTTCACTTCCGTCAAGTAAATTTTTAAGAATTATTCTTACTGCTTCACTTAAATTTAAATTTAGTGATTATTTTTTGCCCACGCACTTATAACATCTAATAGCTGAATTACAATTTTACATCACATAAACATTGCCAAATAAAACGAATACACAATCTTTTTTTCACCTGCCCAACATTGCCGGACATATTTGAATATACCTTTAAATCCAATGATATATGAGGTGGTTTCATTTGATGTTTTTATTTCTCAGAAGAGAAAATTTGCTTCAATCCTTGAGGCAGCCTATTGGCAAAACATAAACCCCGTCTTCACGTCTGTATCCAAATTCTGTACCTGTCAATATCATCATGAAAGAAGGCGATTTCATACGACTGGTATCTGTTCAATGTAAGTAAATTTTTGGCAGCGCTTTCTATTTCACCACCAAGTTTAAATTCAATCAAAGCATTTGTGCCATTTCGCAAATGAACTACGGCGTCACATTCAAGGCCAGAAGCATCACGATAATGATATACTTAACCATCTAGAGCTTCTGCGAACACGCGCAGATCGCGAATACACATTGATTCAAAGAACAATCCCATAGTATTTAAATCATTTAATAGGTCATTAGGAGCTATACCTAATGCCGCAACCGCAATTGAAGGATCAACAAAGTGTCGTGTGTCAGATGTCCTGATTGCTGTTTTTGATCTCAAAATTAGGACTCCAGGCCGGCAGGTCCTCTACCACAAAATTGCGCTTTAAAGCATTAAAATACGAAAAAATAGTATCATCATCTACTGTATCAAGGTCGTTAGCTGCCATATCTGCTCTGAAATTAGAAACTTTGGCATCTGATGCAATATATCTTGAATAAGAACGCATTAAAAGTTTTACTCTAAACGGATTCCGTTTAACTCCATCAACTTTTAAAATATCAAATCTTACTATTCCACAAGGTTTTTTCGGTGTTTTATCGTAATTTTTTCGGTGTTTTATAGATTTTCTCAGCAATTTTAGTTTTATCCGCATTCACAATAATCTTTTAACTGTTGATTCAGCAAGCCAATAATGGGTTGATTTGATCTGACATCCTGCTCCATAATTTGAAAATCCTTCTTAGCAAAACTTTCAATATTATTATTTCTGAGAGTTGAGGTTACAGCATCAACTCTCCTTTTTTACTTCTATTGAGATAATTGTAGAAAACGGCTACAGATTCATAAATTGGTTCAAACAAGTTGTATCAGTCACCACCACTTCAAGATACTTGAAGTTTTGCTCGATTATCGAGCACGCACTGATGGCCTCCTCACTCAAAACAGGAATAAGCCTGCTTTCCTATCTGAACGAAATTCATATGACTCAGCTGTAAAAATTATTTTACAGCAACTAAAGTGCCATCTGTAATACTTAATAAGGCAGCTGGAGTTAGTTTAAATACTGCGTTTGGTGTTCCGGCAGCCGCCCATATTTCTTCATGTTTAAATAGATCCTCATCAATTAGCGTTTTTATTGCTTTTTTGTGTCCAATAGGTGGAATTCCTCCAATTGCAAATCCGGTACTTTCCAAAACAAAATAAGCATCAGCTTTTTCAAGTTTCTGCCCAACTATTTCTCTTATCTTTTTTTCATCTATTCTATTAGACCCACTGGCTATTATTAATAAAGGTTCCTTTGAGTCTCTACATTTGAAAATTATTGATTTGGCTATTTGTTCAACTTTGCAACCAATTGAATCAGCAGCTTCTTGAGCTGTGCGAGTTGAATCGGCAAATTCTTTGATATTGATGTCTAGTCCAAATTGATTTAGGGCATCTTGGATTATCTGAGCACTTTTCTTAAGATTATTTTCCATGATAACTTTCTCCTTTTTCTGATTTAACACGATGTCGAACTGAATAAATACGTCAATGCCCCTAAACACAGCACTTTCGTTTCTGGTTCTTATTTTACTGTTTTTATTCTTAGATTACAATAGTTATTCAGTTTTAACGTCAAAAACTTTCTTGTATTTCTTAAAATTGATAGACCACACAACTGGAGTGTTCATAAGCGTTCCATCTTTTCTAGGTTTATAAACCACAGCAAGCGACAACAACAGGTTTTCTCTACCAGTGTAGCTAGATATTCTTTCAATAATAAAATCTATGGTTTGCTCCCTAAATGGAAATCATTGTCAGCCGTTAATACTTCATTTACAAATATTTCTACTATCTTGGGATCAAACTGCGTTCCTGAACATCTAGTCAGCTCTTTAATGGCTTCTTCTTGGTTCATTGCAGCTCTATAACTTCTTTCACTGGTCATCGCGTCGTATGCGTCAGCCACAGCGATGATTCTTGCCTCGATTTGAATTTTCTCGCCAATAAGCTTATTAGGATATCCATTCCCGTCCCATCGTTCATGGTGTTGAAGAACTAATTTAGCTATATTTGCAAATTCGGTACTTGAACTTAATATTCGCCAACCAGACTCAGGATGTCTTTTTATCTCTTTCATTTCATTGTTGTCCAGGCGCCCGGGTTTATTGAGAATTTTTTCGTCCATACCAATTTTGCCGATATCATGAACTAATCCGGCAATTCTCATCTGATTAACTTCTTGCTTCTCAAATTTCATTTGAACGGCAATCTCTTTACAAATTTGACTCACTCTTTTTGAGTGATTAGCCTATCTGTTGCTTTTCTCAAATAGCGTGTTCATGATAATATCAATTGTTTTACTTCTCATACTTGAACGTTCAGACAGCTTGTGAGTATACATATGGTTTTCGGCATTCGCAAATACTTCCATAATCGACTTGTTCATTGAATCTTTCGTATCATAGCCATAAGAAATGGATAGTTCAATGTTTGCAACTTTTTCTTTTGCTGATAACTCTTTGATAGAATTCGCAATTCGTGTTGCTTCATCATGATTTGTATTAGGCAACAAAGCAACAAATTCATCCCCACCATATCTTACAATTACATTCTTCGCACGGCAGGCTAGGTTGATCGTACTCGCGGCTTTTTTTAACAATTCATCGCCCTTATCATGTCCAAAAGAATCATTAACGATTTTTAATCCGTTAATATCTGCCATAATGATGGATAATGGAAGCTTTCTTTCTAAATCAAGCCTCTTTATTGCTTCTTCAAAATATCTGCGGTTATGCAGACCCGTGAGGTGGTCGTGATTATTGAGATAAATCAGTTCACTTTCTGTTTTTTTCCATCTGCACTATATGCAATTTTCCCTTCAAAGGCCATGAATAGCCGATCTCCGCTTTTATGAAGCATTTCAAACTCACTATGTATATATCCCTGCTTTTTAAAAAGAGGGAAACGTTCTCTAAATGCATCCCTATATCCGGAGCAAAGAAAATCGCCAAACCAACTTCCGACAACTTCTTCACGGCTATAACCAAGTGTTTTCAACCACTGCTGGTTGACTTAAATAAAACGTCCATCAGAATCCAGAGATTGATACCCAAGCGGTGCCTTTTCGAAAAGCATCTGAAATCTTTCCTCGCTTTGTCGCAGTTCTTCTTCCATCTGCTTGCGTTCTGTAATATCACGAGCAACGCCAAATAAACCAATTGTTTCTTGATCTTTATTATATATTGGACCCTTTGTACTTAGAAAAGTACGAGTTTTTCCGAAAGAATCGGTCACTGTTTCTTCGTATGTTAAAATTTCTCTTTTTTGTATAACTTTTTTATCACCATCCATAACAATCAATGCATCGTTTTCAGGAACCAGAAAACGATCATCTTTACCTATGACATCTGAAACACTTTTCCCGGTAATTTTTTCCGCAGCATTATTGAATAACAAGTATTGACCGTTTGGATTTTTAACATAAATCGCATCCGAAGTGCTATTGACAATGGATTCCATGAACGCACGGGTTTCTTCCAGATAATTCTTTGACTGCTTGCGTTCCGTGATGTCCTGAGCAACTCCCCGGAGATCAGTAATGTTGCCATTCGAATCCTTTACAGCTTCACCTCGCACCCACATCCATCCTTTTAATCCGTCTCTTTTTACAGTTTCCAGTTCCAGTTCGCAAGGGATTCCAGATGTTCTTGTTTGCTCAAGGGATGTCGATAGTTTCTCCCAGCTTGCCGGAGTGAATAACTTCATATGTTCAGTATAGGGTGGGGGTGGAATTGTTGGATCGAATCCATACATTCTGTAAAGTTCATACGACCACACAACCTGATTCGTCACTAAGTCCAGTCTCCATGTTCCTAAATGGGCAATACGCTGTGATTCCAATAAATCGTTCATATTCTGCTGAAGCTGTATTTCAAGCTTCTTGCGTTCTGTAATATCCAAACCAATACCTGCAAAGTATTTATGACCGTCCAAAATGAGAGGAACACCACTTGAACGGGTCATCATCTTTTCCCCGCTTTTTAAAATCAGTTGTGCTTCCACTTCGCCATATCCTTTTTCAAAAATATCATTAACTGCGGCGTTTACCTTTAATATATCCTCTTGATCAAACCATTTTGCAAGAGTCATATGAAGCAGTTCCTCTGCCGTATATCCTGTCATTGTTTCATGCTTTTTATTCCATTTTCGCTTCAAAAACCTTTATTGTTGTTCCCTGAAAATTAATAAACCCTCCCCTCCCTTTTAAGGTTCTTACTCAAGTTAGGATATTTGTTATGTGCGGCTCTTCTGATTTTCTGGATATAAAAGAATATTCCAGAGAATTGAGAAAAGCAATATATCCAAATCTGAGAAAGAACCCCTGTTAATTCAACTTTCCTATTTAATTATATTTTTACTGATTAACTTCTAAAAATAGGTTTACTGTCATATTTTAATAAATATATCCCCTTCAACATAAGGCTGACGATTTTCTCATGTGCTTCGCAACGTTTTTTAAGTCGCCGAAACAAAAATAATTACATAATTTTTTCTGCGATAGATATTAGATAAAGTATAATACCATCCAAATCTCAGGCAGCTGTTGTAAAAGTTTTAGATAAATTAGAGAGGAAAATGGGGAAATCGTTCTCAAAAACATTTAAAACAATAACATGCGACAATGGGTGCGAGAATTTAGACTTTGAGGGGATTGAAAGATCAATTTTGAACAAGAGTTCAAGGACAAAGGTATATTATGCTCATCCTTTTAGC
>JBBQKF010000147.1:0-5838 GCA_038326615.1 Saccharofermentanales bacterium
CATTACAAGCAATCTGGCATTTGAAATCTTCTTAAGTCATCGTCGAGCAAAATCTGACTAATTACAATAAATGAAAATCATGCTTTTGACACCCGAACCATTATTACAAATAAAACATTTTCGATACTTGGTCCAATGGAGTATAGAGGTAGCCTTTTGAAAACTGAGTCAAATGGAAACCATCAAAAAGTTCTCATTGAAGATGAGTTGCATTTAGTGTTAAAATGTAGATAACATTACTTGAATTCTTCATAACTAGGCGAGAATAAAGATTTTTTAATGTTGACGCAAGAATTTAGGCAAAAGGATCACAGAGAGATGATCAGAAAGGGATAACTAATGAAATTTGGAATGATTGGACTTGGTAAAATGGGAGGCAATCTTGCGTACAATATGAAGAACAAAGGAATAGGGGTAGTAGTGTATGATCATACTCCAGACAAAGTGAATGAAATGGTAACAGAGGGTTTTGAAGGCGCTTTTACACTGATTGAACTAGCAAAACGTTTAGGAGATGAAGGGATATATTGGATGATGATTCCCGCAGGCCCTTCGGTTGATCAGATGATTTTGGATATTATAGATATTGCACAGCCCAACTCGCTGATTATAGATGGAGGTAATTCGAATTATAAAGATACTATAAGGCGGGCGACGTTGATTGTACAAAAGGGGTTTCGCTATATGGATATCGGAACTAGTGGAGGGCAGATGGGTGCCAGATACGGAGCTTGCATGATGGCTGGTGGGAGTAGGATAGATTATGATTTGATTGAATCTTCATTAAAGGCTATTTGTGTGCCTAATGGGGTTAACTATATGGGCGAAAATGGCACTGGCCACTATGTAAAGATGATTCATAACGGCATTGAATATGGAATGATGCAAGCCATCGCCGAGGGGTTTGAAATATTAGAGCATTCGGCATTTGATTTAGATCTTTCAACTATAGCTAAAGTGTGGCAGAATGGTTCGATTATATCCAGTTACTTGGTTGAAAAGGCAGCGGATGCATTGGCTAAAAGCCCAGAGTTAGAGTCTATCAAAGATGTTGTTGACTCAAGTGGTGAAGGATTGTGGACGGTAGAGGAAGCTTTGGCACTTAAACTACCAGCGTATGTAATTACTGCCTCTTTGTTTAAACGCTATGAATCCAGGCAAACAGATCGTTTTTCAAATAAATTACTAGCAGCAATGCGCAATGAGTTCGGTGGTCACGCTATACATAAGGTCGGTGAATAGGTATGATGCAGTTTTATTTGTTTGGAGCAACAGGAGATTTGAGCCTTAAAAAAATATTTCCCGCCTTATTTGCTTTGTATGAAAGACGAATCCTTGATGAATCATTTGAAATGATTTGTATAGGCAGACGAGAATTTTCACAAGAAAATTTTTATACTTATCTTGAAGAGCATATAAAAGAGCTCGATGACAAATTAAAATGGACTTCGTTTTTGAAGCATCTGCACTATCAGAAAATGACCTTTGAAAGTGTCGAGGATTATGACACGATGGAAAAATCTCATTTGTCGGACAAAAAAGCAGTTCGCTTGTTCTATTTAGCAACTGCACCTGAATATTTTGAGACTATCATTGAACACCTATCCCAGAGTGGGCTTCTTGAGATTCAGAACAAAGACCACAGGTTGCTTATTGAAAAACCCTTTGGCAAGGATCTCGAAAGTGCCATACAGATTACCAGACATTTAGAGAAATATTTAGCGGAATTTCAAATATTTCGTGTGGACCACTATCTGGGTAAAGAAATGATTCAAAATATTATGTTGCTTCGATTCAGCAACGCTCTCATCGAAGCAGGATGGAACAATGACTGTATCGATCATATTCAAATAACAGTAGCTGAGTCTATAGGCGTCTTTGAACGAGCAGGGTATTATGACAAATCAGGAGCTATCAAAGACATGATACAAAGTCATTTGCTTCAAATTCTTGCATTGCTTGCTATGACACCAAAGGGAGAAAGAAGTCCGGCAGATATATGTGATGCAAAAGTAGAGGTGCTTAAGAATCTGCAGTTTAATGATGTTCAAAAGGATGTTGTACTCGGTCAGTATTCAAAAGGGGAGAGCTTCATCGGTTACCGGGATGAACAGGGTGTTCCTCCTCAATCAAATACTGAAACCTATACAGCGATTAAGGTCAAGGTGGATCTCCCGCGATGGCAGGGTGTAGATTTTTATTTAAGGACAGGCAAACGACTTAGAGAAAAGCATTCAGAAATTGTGATTGTTTATAAAAAACCTAGCGGGGCAATTGGGCAGGATGCACCGCCTAATGTCTTAACAATTCAAATATTTCCACAGGAAGGGATGACATTACAGTTTAATATGAAGGAACCCCAGACGACAAAACAGCTCATTACCCGGGAAATGACATTTTGTCAGAGTTGCTTAGGGGATTATAAGATACCGGAGGCTTATGAAAATTTGATTTACGAAGCGATACAGGGAAATCATGACCTATACGCAAGGTGGGATGAAGTGAAATATGAATGGACCTTTATTGAGAAAATCCTGGGACAATGCATGAAACTAAGAGCCCCATTGGAGTTTTATCCAGCAGGAGGAGATGGACCGATTGGTGCAGAGGCTTTGATGTTAAGAGATGGTAGGCAATGGTTGAGCGGTAAGTAATAATAAAAAGGAGGACAATATGAAAATATACGACATTAGTAAAACTATTGAAGAAAAGATGGTTGTTTATAAGAATTTAGACGAAAAAAGACCACTATTCCACATCACTCGAGATCATGTAAATGGAGGCGTACGGGAAACAACTATAACCATGAATGTGCACACGGGCACGCATTTAGATGCACCACTCCATATGATAGCGGGAGGCATTACGATAGATGAGATGAGTTTGGAACCTTTGATTGGCTATTGCAAAGTCATTGATTTGAGTCTTGTAAAAGACGCAATAAGTCGGGAGGATTTGATTGATCAAAGTATCGAAGGTGGAGATATTTTATTATTCAAAACCCAAAATTCTACGGATGAAGTTTTTAATTTTGAATTTATCTATTTGGCGGAAAGTGGGGCTGAATATCTCGCTCAAAAGGGGATAAAAGGAGTTGGTATCGATGGGCTGGGCATAGAACGAAGTCAATCGAGGCATAAGACACATCATATTTTATTCGGAGCCGGAATATATATTCTAGAAGGTTTGGAGTTGAAGGATATCGATGCTGGTGCATACGAATTAGTGGCTCTCCCTCTTAAATTAAAAGGGCTGGACGCGTCTCCTGTGAGAGCTGTTTTGATAGACAGAAGCATTTAATATTGCAAATTAGTTTTGAATAGTGCAACCATATAATACTATTTTCATTTAAGACTATAAGTGTTAAACTTTAGTGAAATAAAGTCGCTGGAGAAATGACTACTGATTATTTTGGCAATAAGACAGCAGTGGATTTTGCTATAGAGAATTATCAATATGACACAGTCGAATATTTAATAAAAAAAGGTACTAAACTAAAGTCAGCATTGAAGTTTACTGATTCAACGGATGTTTTGAGAGCGGCGATTCAAACGGAGAATATTAAGCTTATACAATTAATATTATCAGATGGCTATGTTTTTGATGGACAGGGAAAAATAGTGCATTAGTTTTAGCTTCAGAGATAGGTAACGTTGAAATTATGAGTTACTTTTTGAAAATAGGTGCTGATATTAATTATCAGAATAAAAATGGTCAAACTGCATTAAAGTTTGCAGCTTCTAATAAAAAGCTTGAGAATGTAAAGGTGCTGGTCCAAAAAAATGCTGATAAAAATTTGAAAGATAATAATGGGAAAACAGCATTGGATTATGCTAAAGAAAAAGGTATATTGATATAGTTCAATATCTTTTTCCTTCTCCTTGACAAATAATGCTGTTTTCTTTATCATGATAAACAATAAGGGAATGAAGTTCTCCCTGGTGAAAACCGAACCGCTGAATGGCTGATGACTTCTATGAGGTAAAATCATAGAAATCATTGGCTTTTTTGGTTTTTAGATTGGAGGGTTTTGAATGCTATTAAGTCTTTCACTAATTATTATTTTAGGATTTGCGTTGACGGGTATCTTTGAAAAACTGAACTTGCCAGGTCTTTTGGGCATGTTGTTATGTGGTATTATATTAGGTCCCCATGTGCTTGACCTTATTTCTCCAAATATTATTGCAATTTCTGGTGATTTGCGTAAGATTGCTTTGATTGTGATCTTAATCAGAGCCGGATTATCGATTGATTTAAAAGATCTCAAAAAAGTTGGCAGACCAGTACTATTAATGTGTTTTATTCCAGCTACATTTGAAATAATCGGAGTTATTTTATTAGCGCCACCTTTATTGCATATTACCTATCTCGAAGCCGCCATTCTTGGCACAATTCTTGGGGCTGTTTCTCCTGCTATAGTTGTTCCTAAAATGCTTCAATTGATGGAAGCGGGCTATGGAAAAAAGCACAGTATTCCTCAGCTGGTTTTGGCTGGAGCCTCAGTGGACAATATTTACAATATTGCTCTTTTTACTGTATTAATGGGAGTTTATGCAAGTCAAAATTTTAGTCCGGTTGCTATTATCAAATTGCCAGTTTCAATGATTGTAGGATTGGTGGTTGGCATTTCGGTTGGATATATGCTTGTCAGAATTTTCAAGTTAATCCATATACGTGATACTGTGAAAGTCTTAATTGTGCTTGGTGCCTCATTTTGTTTGGTTGGACTGGAAGATAACATAAGTCGGCTTATCCCGTTTTCAGGGCTTCTCTCTGTCATGGCATTAGGTGCAACAATAATGAAGTCGTATGAAATATTAGCAAAACGCATCTCTGGCAAATTTTCTAAAATTTGGATTGCATCTGAGCTAGTTCTTTTTGTTTTACTAGGTTCCATCGTCGACCTTCGCTATGTTACCGGAGCTGGTTTGTCCCTAGTTGTATTGATATTCGCAGCACTAGCTTTCCGAACAATTGGAGTATTCCTTAGTGTGAGCGGAGTCAGAATTCCATTCAAAGAAAAATTGTTTTGTATAATTGCCTATTTGCCAAAAGCTACTGTTCAGGCGGCGATAGGCGCCTTGCCTTTGGCGGCAGGAATCCCGGCCGGAAATGTCATACTAACAGTAGCAGTAATCGCAGTCCTAATAACATCTCCCCTTGGCACTGTTTTTATTAAAAAAACTTATCGCAAGTTGTTGGTTCGAACCATTAGTCAACCAGAGCAAGTTATTGAAGAAAAGAATCCAAAACTTGATCAATAATTATCCAAGAAAAATACTCGGTGGTTTATCCGCAAATATGGTGGAACAGAAGCTTTTAGTCGCTTAACATATTTTTTGAAAAAGGAAGAATTTAGTTTTTCAATTTAAATGTAATTTAGTAATTTACAATTTGTAATTCTGAAATTATGAAATGTAGGCATTGATATACCACTGAAAATATGTTAAAATGACCCGTCAAATAAACTTTTGACGGAGCTTTCTTGTGATGTTAATTTTATATAGAAAATATAGTAACGAGAAACAGCAAAGATAATATAGAGAAAAGACAACCCAAAAAACAACCAAAAGACAACCAAAAGACAAACCAAAAGACAACCAAAAGACAACCAAAAGACAACCAAAAGACTTAACAAAGATGATTTGTATATTAAGAAAGCATAGAAAAGTATCAGAAGTATCAGAAAAAATCAGAAGTATCAGAAAAAATCAGAAGGAAACTTTGATTTCAAAATTAATGCATAAGAAATAATTATTTTCTTATAATATTACTTGTAAATAATGTAAAATCAAAGTAAAATTATACTTGATAAAAAAACGGTGTGAGGTGTTTATG
>JBBQKF010000148.1:0-5786 GCA_038326615.1 Saccharofermentanales bacterium
TTAAAGCAACTTGAAATTTTGCTATGATAAAAGAATTGCAAGTTGCGCAAACAAGCCCTATTTATCGCAGCAAATATTATGCAATTGTTTTTATTCCGGCGACTTAAGAAACGTTATGAAACACAGAAGGAAATAGTCAGGCTTATGCTGAAAGGGCTATATTTACTAAAATATGACAGTAAACTGATTTTTAGCAGTTCATAGGTAAAAACACAAGTGAATAGAGAAGTTGAATTGTTGGGGAAAGGGGAGACCTATCAATTTTAAGAAAAACAAAAATATTTTTGAAGTAAAAATTTAATAACTATTGTAATTATTTAGCGAAAACAGTAAAATAAGAACTAGAAGCTAAAGTGCTGGGCCAGACAGGCTATACAGCAAGAAAGCTTGATGAAATAATCGAAATTCTGATTAGAAAACTTTTTGCTAAAATAAATGACTTTCCTAAAGAAGAAATAATTGATACACAGCTTAAAGGCCAGATGGAAGAATGCAAATCCAATTTAGTAAAAGCTAGAGTTTCCATTAAAGCACATGAAACCGAGATGCAAGAATATGAGGCAGAAACATTGAAAGTGATAAGAGGAGTTAGTAATCTTAATGCAGAACTTTTAAACAAGCTTTATCTCGAAGCTAAGGGGAAAGTTGAAACGGATAGAAAACATATAAAGATACTGGAAGAAGAATTGGACAGCAGTAAACAAAAAAGTAATGAACTGATACGCCAATATGAGACCTTGACTTCTTGGGCGGATATGTATGATGGATGCGAACTTGAAGCTCGAAAAATGATAGTAAGTCAAATCATGAAGAAGGTCAAAGTGCATCGTGATTATGAGCTTGAAATTGATTTTTCTTTGAATTGTGAACAGTTAGGAATTGTATTATAAAAAACAAAAACCGCTGAAACGCAATGGTTTCAACGGTTTCGTGGTGGAGTATACGGGACTCGAACCCGTGACCCCCACACTGCCAGTGTGGTACGCTTCCAGCTGCGCCAATACCCCTTGTAGTTATGTTTTGCCAGATTACCAATTTTTTAATGCCATTGCACCGAGGTAAATTCGGGGGTGTGATACCGGACAGTTCGCGCTTCCAGCTGCGCCAATACCCCTTGTAGTTATGTTTTGTCAAATTACCAGTTTTTTACTGCCATTATGCTGGGGTAAGTTCGGGGGTGTGATACCGAACAGTTCGCGCTTCCAGCTGCGCCAATACCCCAAGGCTTGTTGTTTATGCTTGCTAGTTTGTGTCTTTTGGAAAAGACTGTCACCATTGTATTATAGGGAGGAGTCAAATGTCAAGAGAAAAATCGTTAGTTATAATTAGTGTTAATTCAGACAGCAAAAATTCAAGTTCATCAGAAGGCAAAATTTCAAGTTCATCAGAAGGCAAAATTTCAAACTTAGCATAAGGATTTTTAAAATTAAAACAAATCTAAATTATCTCAACATCTCAACATCTCAACATCTCAAAATCTCAACATCTCAACATCTCAAAATCTCAATATTTCAATATTTCAATATCCAAATTTCATTGGAAAGTTAAGCAAAATAGGATATAATTTAATTATAGGTGTGAGCCGCGAAACAGCGTTCAAAGCTTTTTGAAAATTAGTGTTCGCTTATGGTTTAGATGGGAGGCGTTTTGAAATGAGATCAATAATTGTTGTTTGTTTAAGTCCTGCAATTGACAGAAACTATATATTGCCTGAATTGGTCGCTGGTAGTCTTCATAGATGTGACAATCCTGTTTTGAGTCCCGGAGGTAAGGGAGTTAATGTTGCCAGAATTTTGTCTCTTTTAGGAGCAACGGCTCGGTGCATAGGATTTTTTGCTGGTCAAAACGGTCAATTTATTGTTCGTAATCTTCAGCAGCATAATGTTCTTGTTGATGCGATTTTACTTAAAGGAGAAACAAGAAGTTCATTAAATATTCTTGACACTTCATCGGGTAAAGAAACTGAAATCCTTGAAGCTGGGCCTGTTGTGTATCAAAATGACAAGGATTGTTTTATTGAGCGGTTTAAGCTGATTTTAGCTCATGAAACATTACCACCCATTGTTATTTTTTCAGGAGGAATACCAGTCGGCCTTGATCCATCATTTTATAATGAATTAATATCTCTGGCAAAAGGATATAAAGCGGATTGTATACTTGATTCTTCGGGTGATGCTTTAGCAAACGGAGTGAAAGCAAAACCTTTTATGATTAAACCAAACAGAAGAGAGCTTGCATATATTACAGATTATATGATTGATATTAATAGTGAGATTAATAGCGACTATATGCGCGATATTTTTGCCAAAACAAGAAGATTAGAGATTCCGCTAATTGCGGTGACTTTAGGAGGCGCAGGAGCGCTGCTATGTGTTGAAAACATCCTTTTATATGCACACCCTGTTGAACTTAAAGCTGTGAATACAATAGGTTCAGGGGATTGTTTTACAGCTGGAATGGCTTATTCAATTGCTAATGGATTTACATGGAAGAAAGCTCTGGAATTATCTGTTGCATGTGCATCGTCAAACGCTTTGTTCGAGCAAGTAGGGTTTATTGATCTTGAGCAGGTAAAAGAATTTCAATCCAAAATTCGTGTTGATGAATATGATTTAAAATTAAAATAAGAAGAAGATTTTAAACTTTGCAGGCGATTTATTAATATGGAATCGAAAAGCGAATTTTGATATTTAGGTATAAGTATTGTAAATAAGCATATGAACATATAACTAAATATAACTGAATATAACTAAATATAACTAAATAAGACTATAGCGTTTACTCAGTAGGACTAAATTGTTTTTTACAAATACTAACAAGGAAAGTGGCTTCAATTAATTTTTCAACAGTTCGATTTGTAATTGCTTAATTTTAGCATGATTCTACGTAGTTTTTCAACCTTTACTGAGTTAACACGATAATCATATAACTGTTAAACAGGATATAAATGGAATCTATAAAGAAGTTATAAAGAAGTTATAAAGAAGTTATAAAGAGGATGATTTTAAATTGAAATAAGAAGAATTTGATAAAAAATTTCAACATTGAATTTTTATGTTTTGAAGTTTATAATAGAGCGAAGAATTGAGGCTAACTGAAATTAATTTTTCGAGGTTAATAACAATAAATTAATTTAGCAAGGAGAAAAGGTAGAATCTTAGTGAATTCAGATTCTGCAAAGATTACTTGTTTGCGGTGGTAACGAAAATTTTATAACAGGAGGATTATTTATCCATTATATATTGTGATGAATAAATCATGGAGGAATTAATGAGTAATAAAATCAGTACGGTTTGTGTGCTTTTCGGTGGTGTATCAACAGAACACCTGATTTCTGGGCGTTCTGCATATAATATAATTAATGGCCTAAAATCAGCGGGATTCAAGGTTATAAACGTTGGTATTACTAAAAGTGGTAAGTGGATCCGGTATGATGGAGATTTAGAACAGATAAGATTGGGCGACTGGGAAGATAATCTTGTTGCATCAATTAGTCATCTTACTTCTGAACAAGGATCTATAGGCGTTTCGGTTAAAGATTTCCTGTATATGATAATCGGTTGTATACCAGATGTTATTTTTCCTGCGGTACACGGAATAAACTGTGAAGATGGCACGTTGCAAGGCTTGCTTGAACTTTCAGGAATTCCATACGTTGGATGCGGTGTATTGGCTTCGGCTGCTGGCATGGATAAAGTGCATGCCAAAAGGGTTTTTCAGGCTGCCAAAATTCCACAGTGTAAATACCTGGCGGTTCAAAGAAGTGATATAGAAAAAGATATCGAAAAAGTCGTCCTAAAAATTGAGAGAAAAATAGCATACCCTTGCTTTTTAAAACCAAATAACGGAGGCTCATCGGTTGGTACACAAAGCGCTAAAGACCGTGAAGGCCTTTATTTAGCTCTCGTAGAAGTAGCAAAATATGACCGCATAGTTCTTGTTGAGGAATTCATACCCTGCAGAGAAATTGAAGCAGCAGTTTTGGGGAATGACCGTCCTAAGGTGGCAATGCTTGGGGAAGTTCTTACAGCAGGTGATATTGAATATTATGATTATAAAACGAAATATTTTGATCCTGATGGTGCACAAGTCTGTATACCTGCAAATGTCTCGCCGAAAGTTTCAAATACAATATCACGTTATGCAAAAAAGGCATATCTTGCGCTTAGTTGCGCAGGCCTTTCAAGAGTGGATTTTTTCATAGACCAAAGAAATGATCGAATATATTTAAATGAAATAAATACTTTGCCAGGATTTACACCTATCAGTCTTTTCCCGAAGGCGTGGGATACTTCAGGGGTTCCGTTAAACAAGCTTCTTAAGAGTTTATGTGAGCTTGCAATTTTAGAGAAAAAAAGCAAGGCCAGACTGGAGATTTTGTAATGAAAAAATATCGCAACATTATTGTTGACTCATCTTGTCCGATAGGCATTTTTGACTCAGGACTTGGTGGGCTTACAGTTCAAAAAGAAGTTATCGCTCAGTTGCCTATGGAAGATACGGTTTATTTTGGTGACAGTGGGCGTGCTCCATACGGAACAAAATCCAAGGAGACAATACTTAATTTTGCCAGGCAGGATACGAGATTTTTACTTGAACAAAATGTAAAAATAATAGTAATCGCATGCAATACCGCAAGTGCGCATGCTTATAAGGAAATTGCTGCCCAAGTAAAAATCCCAGTTGTTGAAGTAATTCGCCCAGGTGCAATGGCTGCTGTAAAGGCAACAAAAAATGGCCGTATTGGCGTAATTGGAACATCGGCAACCGTGGAAAGCAAAGTTTATGATGAAGCAATTCTTGAAGCAGCTAATATTATTAGAATTGAGAATGAATTTGAAGAAGATAATACAGAAAATTTGAAAATTAATAATACAAATAATAGTATAAGTGAAAATGATAGTTTGTTCAATAGTAATAATAGTAATAATAGTAATAATAGTAATAGTTTGTTCAATAGTAATAATAGTAATAGTAATAGTTTGTTTAATAGTAATAATAGTAATAGTAATAATAGTAATAATAGTAATAACGAAAGTAAAAACCGTAATAAAATTATAAATTGGACGGAGATAGAAGTTTTCGGACAAGCGTGTCCTTTGTTTGTAAGTCTTGCGGAAGAAGGCTGGTGGGACAATGAAATTGCTTATCTGACGGCAAAGACTTATCTTGCACCTCTCATAGAAAAAGGTATTGATACGCTTGTGCTTGGTTGCACACATTATCCCTTGCTAGAAAAAACTATTGCAAAAGTTATGGGACCTGGTGTAAAATTGATTAACTCAGCAAGTGAAGTTGCTAAGAGAATTGGTGAAGTTTTAAAAGAAAATTGTTTAGAAAACACTCGGCAGTTTGAAAGCGATTTGGTTAGTGAAAATTGCGACAACAATAACAAGAACAGCACCATCAAACACCACCACCACAATAATAATAATAATAATAACACCACAACCGCCACATCCAACAACAACGCAACCACAATCACAACCTCCTTCGAAACATCAAGGCTATTTTATACTAGCGATAGCGAAGAAAAATTTAAAATGCTTGGCAGTGCATTTCTTGACATGAAGATTGATTGCGCCAAGAAAATCGAAATCGAAAAATACTAGGGAAACAATAATCAAAGCAATAATCAAAGCAATAATCAAGCAAAATATTAAGCATCTGTAAACATTCCAATAATGAAAAATAATGAATGATTTCCAATTGAAATATTGCGTTATTTTTGGTATAATTATAGCAGTTACTAAAACCTGTAATACCTTATTTTATTGTATATACGA
>JBBQKF010000149.1:0-5746 GCA_038326615.1 Saccharofermentanales bacterium
TTTCTGGGACTTCAAAAAACTATTGTTGCACTTTTGTTTTCAATATGGATAGGCGCTATCGCTGGCATTATTATTTTAAGAATGCGAAACAAACACAAACACAAAGATAATGAAGAGAATATAGTCAAAAATAAGAATGAAAATTTAGTTGAAGAAAGTGAAGATGAAAACATAGCTGAAGAAAGTGAATATGAAAACGTAGATGATGAGAATGAGGATCATTACATGCCATTTGGACCGTTTTTGGCTGCTGGATGTATATTTTCGATATTTTTTGGCGAAGCAATTTTCAGATGGTATTTTACTTTGTTTAAATAGGAGTTTTCGTAAATTCACAATAACGACTTGCCGTTTGAGCATTAAACAAATTTAATTCAAATTTTTAATGTAATTGTACGATAAAACAAATTGTAGTAATATGTTGATAAAGTTATTATTTGAGAGTACAATGTAGTTGAAAAGTTTATGTGCTATATTTTAATATAGATTTACTTTGTAATCAACAGTTTTAATTGAAAGCACTAATTTTATGCATCCTTTTATTATAAAAGAATGAGATGGGAGGAAAATAATGGCTATTGTTCAAAAGAATTTAGTTGGAATTGATATCGGAACGAAAAACATCAAAATTGTCAAAGTGAATTCTAAGGGTAAGGTTACAAATTGTACCTATGTTGATTTACCAGAGAAAATAATAACAAATGGTCGGATTGAATCAAAGCAGATGTTAATTGAGACACTTAAATTAGCAAAGAAGAAGCTCGGAACTTCCTTTTCGGATTGTGTCCTCTGTTTTAACTGCCCCGACGGTATTATTAGGCAGATTTCCATTCCGCAAATGGAGGAACAATACATTTTTAAGAATGTATTGATGGAACTATCTGGGTTTCTTCCGATGAGTCCTGATAAATATGTAGTTGATTATATAATTACTGATTTAGTAGAAACTGAAGAGACGAAGATGATTCATATTCTTGTATATGCACTACCTAGTGAAATTGTTCAGGCATATATAGATTGTCTTAAAGCCGCTGGATTTAAAGTCAAATATGTTGATATTATGGAAAATGCATTTGAGAAACTATTTAAAATGTTTAATAAAAATAATTTAACAAAAGAACAAAATTTTGGATGTCTTTACATAGATAATTCAAAAGCATCTGTAAGCTTATACGGTAATGGAAAATTCTTTATCAACAAAATCATTGATGCAGGAGTTAACAAAGTTGTTGAGGACATTGCGGAAAAGACAGGAAAATCTGATGAGGTTGTCAAAAAGCTTCTTTATACGAACGATGTCCTAACTTTCGGGGAAACATTCGTAGTTGAAAAGAGCATCGTCGAAAATTATGCAAAAGATGTTTGTTTCGAGATTACTAGAGTTGTTGAATATTTTAAGAGCAGAAACAAGAATACAACTCTTGGTGCAATTTATCTATCAGGTGGATTTTCTCATGTTAAAGGAATAACTAATTACTTCGAAGAAGCGCTCGGAATACCAGTAATTCCAGTTTCCAAATATCTCGAATCTGATTTCAACATTTCTCCAGTAAAAAACAATGGAATTGACTATACTACCGCTATTGCAATAACATTACGAGAGGAGAGTGCAGTATGAAAAAGACAGATATAAATCTATTACCCAAAAAGAAAAGCCTCCCCGTTTCTGTTACTTTAGGGATACCTTTAGGAATTATATTGCTAATTCTAATTGCTGCAATAGGAATCATTCTTCCAAAGATTGCTCTAAATAATCAAAAGAGCAAGTTGAGTGAGCTCGAGCAGCAACTTACAAATTATGTAAATGTAGATAGCGATTATGTTCAAAAGCTTGCCGAATATTCAAAACTTCAAGCACAACAAAAAAATTATGATGATTTTACTAAATCGGATAAGCTGACTATTGACGTACTTAATAAAATATTGTCTGCAAAAGCTAATAGTATAACAATACAAAATTATACATTCGGCTATGATAGTGTTGCTATATCAGGGAGTGCTTTAAGTGACTTGGATATTGCAAAATTTGAAGTAGCTATTCGTAAGCTCGCACTTTTCCCTGAGATATCACTTGGAACAATTGATGGCGCTGATGGGCAAAGGAATTTCTCATTTACATTAACATACAAAAAAGATATTACAACATCAGAAGGGAGTGCAAGCAAATGACAAATTTATCAAAAAGAGAAATTGGGTTATTGGTCGTGCTTATCCTCGCTATCTGCGGAGGTGTTTATTATAATTTTGTGTTAACTCCATATTTCAATTCTTCTGCAGATATCGATCTTAAAATTACAGATGCTAGGTCAAAACTAAATGATCTTAAACTAAAAAAGGCATCAATCACAATGGTTGATAAAAAAATTGCAGATATCAATAAAACAATTGGACAGGGATTAGAGCACGTTCTTGGAAGTATTGATAATGCAGCAATTATTGTGATGCTTGGAAAAACACTTCCACCAGAGGCAAAAGAGACAAACATTGGATTTTCTTCAAGTTACCAAGACCTCAAGAGCAGCTATATTACAACTGTTGACATATCGTTTACATGCACACAAGACGGGTTCAACAAGATTCTCGATAATCTTAAAAATGCACAATACATTAACCGTGTTGTTGTGTCATCTTTAAATGTCAGTGATACGAATGGTTGGGAAGGAAAAATCTCGATTGAAATACTTGCAAAGACAGTAACCCCTACAAATACAGTGTTCAATTATTCATAAAAGGATTCGAGAGTAGTATTTGTAATTTGAGTGTATAAAAATTAATTGTGGTCAAACGGCAAATTAGGATATATAATGTTATATTATAAATGGTGTGAAGGAGACAATTATGCCTTTTGATTTATTTTACGTGGTTTTAGGAATTTGTGTTATATTTGCTATATTATTATGGGCTGTAAATTTTAATTCCATTGTGAATATTGAAAAGTCACTTAAGAAATCACTCAATTCTTTGAAAAGAGAATTGAAAGTGCAAGGCGATGCTACTTTTTTCTTGAAAGAAGAGTACGTTGTTTTTTCAAATAAAAGGTTAAAAAAAATCTGGAATGAGTATTTAAGTTCTGCTTTTGGTGAAAAAGGAGAGTTTCATTTTTCTGATGTTGGCGAATATTTTTCGGTTCAAACGACGCTGAAATTACTTGTGAATACTAGTTTAGCCGCTTTTATGCCCGTTATATTGTTTATCGGTTCACTAATAATAAATCTTTTAACTGTTGGATATTTTGGCTACAAATCAGAATTGACAGAATTAATTTTATATAAATCAGCAGCAATAATGTTATTAATTTCTATAATTTCTTTGGTGGCTTCAATATATTTCAAAAGTCTTGTCTTCAGAACAAATATCCTGATAGGCGAATTTGCAAAATGGATTTCATTACAAAATGGTTCAATGCCATCGCTTAATGAACAGATTGCCGATATAAGATACACATTGCATTCCTACCAAAATGAGCAACTGGAGTTTTATGCAAAACTAACTGATCATATAGCTGACAGCACAACAAAAATAGTTGAGCCGTTCTTGGAGAATACGACTTCCATTATTGAAGCATTCGTTTCCGCTTCAACTGAAAGACAAGTTGAATCCATGGGAAACTTAGCTGAACTTTTTGTAAAAAATACTACTCAACTTTATATTGACCAGATGGATAAACTTTCAGACATAACGGCAAAGATGGTAGATGTACAGGCACTAACGACTCAGTCATTAGGAACGGTAACAACGATATACACAGAATCTAAGGACTGTATCGAAAAAATCAGTACAGTGTCTGGGAAATTACTTGAACGAAATGAGGCATATCTTGTTCCCGTCAATGCAATTAATGAATCTCTTACACAAAGTGTATTACAACTCGAAGATCTTGTGAATTATATACGGAATAATTCTCGAAACCAGAACTTTACAATTGAAAACATTACAAAATTTCAACAGGATTTGCTTGATGTTTCTGATAAATCGACAAGTGCAATGAAAATATTCTTCGACGAATTCAATGATCAATATTCATCTTCGATTATTTCTCTTAGAGCAACTTCGGCAGATATTTTAGCGGCAGGTGAAATTCTTAGAGGATCATATACCGAAATGACAGAAAATATTACTATTGATGTAAACAAGGTTTTCCTGGCATTTGAACAAAATCTGGCAACAATTTCAATCCATCTTAGTCAGTCGATAAATGACCTTCAGGATGCAATTGACGAACTTCCTGAAATTCTTAAAAGAATATCATTGAAAAATGAAAAAGATATTGAAATTACCTAAGTAGAATTCGTCAGGAGAGTTCAAATGATACAAGATGAGTCCACAATAAGTGATACAGGAAGCACAATTAATCAGTACCCTTATTTTACTGAAGCAATAAAACATATAACCAACAAAAATGTTGAATATGATCTCCGTAAAATTATTAAGCATGATAGAAAGATTGACTCAGCGAGCTATATGCTAATATTCGGAAATGCCGATGAATCAATACAAAGAGAAAGACTTTTATCTTTATCAAAAAAGCAACTAGAAGAATTGTTATATGAAATTCCAAAACTAATTGAAATTTTTAGCGAAACGAAGCTAACACCAATAATAAAACTTCGATATCGTAAATATGTGTTTCGGATTTTATACTTATTATGGCAAGACTATTATGATAAACCCAGATTTTCTAATTTGTTTTTGTATGTATTAAATCACCCGAAATCACAAAATTATGTTCAGGAAGTAAATTTTACAGTGGAGACCTTACGTGGACTTGTTTTAGCAAGACAAATAGAAAACAAGTTTATGGAACAAGCAAGATTTGAACAGATGGATCTTAGGGAGTTCTTGAATTATCATAAGATAAGCAGAGAGTCTGTTATTGCAATGGATGTTATGGGGATATTCTTTCTATTTTGTTCAGCACAAGAGTATATTGAAATAGGCAGTGAACGCTTAATAATTGTACTAATGAGATCGAATATAAAAAATCAAGCAAAAATTCTTAACAACATATTAAGAAAGTTATCTTCGGAAGAAACAATTCTTCTGAAGGATGTGTTCTATTTTTTCAAGTATAAGTATAGTTCACCTGCTGCTGATGCTCCGCATGAATTCTGGACCCTTACATCATCTAATACGAAAGAAGAAATATTAAATATATTTACTACTTTCCTAGAAGCGTGATTTATATAAGATCAAATGCTAAATTTGAAGATTTTCTTGAATTTAATAAATATATTTACAAATCGCATTTATGAAAGTATAATATGGTTGAGATACTATATCATATTAATTATAACCTATTGCCTAAGCGCATAAAGTGATTAACTCAAAATTGTGAGTTTCCATAATATTTTTACTTGTAATTGCTTAGTTATTGGGAGGGGGATGCTTCTATTGGTTAATGTTAGATATTCTACAATTATACATAACGAATCTAATAGAAATGGAAGTGCCTTAATCTATGTTTTTGTCGTATTGTTGGCAGTTAGCATTCTTGCAATTTCAATTCTTTCATTACTTGGCAGCAATATAAAACAAGCACAATTTCAGCAAGATAAAATGGAAGCTTTTTATTTAGCCTACTCAGGTGTAGAAATGGCGTATTCCGCCTTATTAGCAAATGATAGTGCTAAATTAAAAGAGTTAACAAGATCTGTTAGCCCAGAGTTAGAACAGCGAACTAATAACATTGCATTTGCAAATGGCAAGATTTCAGTAATAGCAAAAATTACATCCGACACTGGATTTG